>NZ_JBVAYF010000001.1:0-417116 GCF_055413345.1 Pseudaeromonas sp. HNCC25DJ180 | reverse complement strand
GTCATGAAGATGACCCGCATGTGAGAGTAGGAGACTACTTCGCAGGCACGTGACTAGACTGTAAAGTGAGCAAAAAGCCCCGATAGTGATATCGGGGCTTTTTGTTAGCTGCATTTTTAATTTCAGATTTAGCTCTAGCGGTTCGCGCGTTGACATAGCTGCGATGCCGCAATATAAAAGCGAGCCTGACCCTCTGCACTCATGCGAACCCTGGCTAAGACGCGATTCCCCCGCTTTAATTCCCAGTTTTCTTTGAATTTAGGCATGGCCACCCCGAGGCAACTGAGGTACTCACTGAACAGGTAAGAGTTACTGATCTCGGTAAGGTGGTTATCCATCGCTGCTCTCCTCGTATTATTTATCAATTTATCTTTGCGATTCAACTCTAATTCAAAAGCATTACTTGGCAATGATAGCAAACAAGAAATCGATTTCATTGTGATCGCCGTCGCGAAAGACTAATGCTTTATGCTTATCTGAGGTTTCACCTCAACATCTAACCCCCTGCATTATGTAGCTAAAATGTGAAAAGCATGTAAGAAAATAGTCGTTGTTGCTCGAGTGATGTCAGATGTAACAGGTCGTGCTGGGCGTGAGTTCCAGAGTGCAGCTCAGGTGCTTGAGGGGATGCATCCATGATATCCTTATTCAGATCTATGTACTCTTGGATGCTAACAAGGAAGCAATTGCATGTTGAACGTGAATGAATATTTTGAAGGTAAGGTCAAGTCTATCGGGTTTGCTAATGGTGCTGCCAAGGCGACTGTGGGTGTGATGGCTCCTGGTGAGTATACCTTCAACACTGGTGCCCCTGAGCTGATGGTGGTGATCCGTGGTGCTCTGACCGTGTTGCTGCCAGGCCAGGATGAGTGGGTGACCTTTGCTGCCGGCCAGCAATTTGATGTTCCTGGCAACAGCGCATTCCAACTCCAAGTCAACGTGGATACCGCTTACCTGTGTGAATTCAAGTAATAGTTAGCCACACCCAGAGAGCCCGGATCTTCCGGGCTTTTTCATTTCAATTCGGCTATGCGTATGGGGTTTAACTGGAGAGATCTGGGGCTAAAAAAACAGGCCCTGCAAAGAGGGCCTGTGTAGAGCGGGGTTAAACGTCGTCACTGTCGTCCGGGACGGCAGTCGGCTCATTGGCTTGCGCCTCTCGCACCTCATGCTCCAGCTCTTCGATGCTCTCTTCCTGGGTGCGGACATCCAGGGGCTCGGCTAGGGTGGCGACCAGGGAGCGGGTGGCTTCGATGGCATCCTTTAGTCGCACCTGAAGCTGTTGGCCTAGCTCAAAGCGCTTCTCCTTGTCCAGATAGATGCAGCCATCATCCCAGCTGCACTCCAGACGCTTGCGGTCGCTGAAGATCTGTCCGGCAGGAATAAAGGCCACGGCGCCATTTTCCAGCAAACGCACTTTCATCCCACCGCGCACTATATCGATGATCTCGGCTTGGAACGTTTGTTCTGTACCGACGGCCGACAATAGATAACGCACATATAACCAGTCGCCAATATCGCGTTCGGCAAAACGGTTGAAACGGCGAGCATCACTCAGACACTGAGCCAGTTCATCGCTGGGTTGTGCCGGGCAATCGCTACCCTTCAGCAGAGCCTTGATGATGCGGTGGTTGACCATATCCCCATATTTACGGATAGGGGAGGTCCAGGTGGCGTAGGCGGATAAGCCGAGGCCAAAGTGGGGTCCCGGCACCGGCGACATGATGGAGAAGGTTTGGAAGCGACGGATCCGGCTATCCAGGAAGGGGCTGGGCAGGCCATCCATCCAGCGGCGGAGTTGGCAGAAACCGTCGAGCGTGTTGATGCTCTCATCGGCCAGCGGTGCCTGATGGGCGGTGAGCAGCTCGATGGCGCCGGGCAACTTTTCGGCATCAAATCCAGGATGCACGTTGAATATGCCATAGCCCGGGGTCTTGGCCAGGAACTCGCCGGCGCAGATGTTAGCGGCGATCATCGCCTCTTCCACCATGCGATTGGCGATGCGACGTGGCTCAACGTGGATAGCGACCACTTCGCCCGCTTCATTCAGTTCGAAGGCGTAGTCAGGCTTGTCCTTGAAGACCAGGGCATGGGTGCTGCGCCAGGCATGACGCGCCTCAGTGATGGCCTTCAATCCATGCAGTTGATTGGCTATGGTCTCACTCGGTGCAAATGTCGCACTTTGACCCAGTTCCAGCCAGTCAGAGACCTCGTCATAGATGAGGCGCCCTTGAGAACGGATGGTGGCCGCGAAGAAGCGGAACTCTGGGGCTATGCTGCCATCCTGGCGGATCAGTAGTTCACAGCAGAGGGTGTGGCGATCTTCCCCCTCTTTTAGGGAGCAGAGCTCATCGCTCAGGCTACGCGGTATCATCGGGATGTTACGACCCGGCAGATAGACGGTGAAGGCGCGCTTGGCGGCCTCGATATCCATGGCGCTGCCCGGTTCGATATAGGCGGTTGGATCGGCAATGGCGACCGTCAGCTTCCACCCTTCAGGAGTGGTTACCACATAGAGAGCATCGTCCATATCTTTGGTGGAGGCTCCATCTATCGTGACGAAGGGCAGGGCCGTCAGATCTTCACGGGGAAGACCCTCTTCCTGCTGTTGCCACTCTTCGGCTTCGGTCGGTGCGGTGCGGGGCAGATCATGGCGGCGCAGCACTACCCACCAAGGGGCTTCGGGATCATCGCCGCTGGTGATGCGTTCGCTGATCTCGGCAAAGTGGCTGCCATCGTTCAGGGCATGGCGTTTGAGGTGGGCAATGACCCAATCCCCTTCCTGAAACTGTTTCTCGTCCAGCCCCTTGATGGGGCGAGCCTTGATCACTTCCTTGAGGACAGGGTGATCCGGAACCACGTTGAGACGATCCTTGAACAACTTGATGCGTCCCACGAAACGGCTGAGGAACGGGGTCAACAGTGTCTCTGGCTCGGCTTGTTCCTTCTCGTTTTCGGTACGGATCAGGACAGTGATGCGGTCTCCGTGCATCACCTTCTTCATCTGTGGTGGCGGAATAAAATAGCTTTCGCGGTTATCGGTTTCCAGGAAGCCAAAACCACGGTCAGAGCCGCGGACGACCCCCTCTTTTTTCGGGATATTGTCCCGCAGCTGCTGTTTTAGCTGCGCCAGCAGCGGATTATCTTGAAACATAGTGCACACCCTGTCGAAGAATCGTGCCGACTATACGGCCTTGCGGTGACAAAACCAAGGAAAACGGCGGGGGAAATGGGCCCACAATTGGCCCTGACGAGGGCTAGCGTCCCTCAGTTGGGGCCGCTTGCGCTTGTTGGGCCAGACGCTGAAACAGCTGGCGGCTGGGTTTCAATCCAGACTCCAGATCTCGGGGCCAAGCCAACCACTGCTTGGGGATGAGATGGGCAGGCAAGGTGTTACGCAGCCAGAGGATCAGAGCCTGGTCGGGAAGCTCGTGCTCTAGCTCCACAAAGGCCACCGCTCTTTGCCCCCACTCGGGATCGGCAACGCCGACCACCAAGGCTTGGCGTACTGCGTCATGGTTTAGCAGTTGTGCCTCTATCTCTTCGGGCTGGATATTCTCGCCGCCGCAGATGAAGCGGTTACCCCGGCGCCCACTCACCACCAGTTCGCCGTCCGGGGTGACGTGGCCCAGATCGCCGGTGTGAAACCAGCCCTCATCATCCAGCGGCAGGCTCAGTTGGCCAGCCTGATAGTAACCCGCAAACAGGGTCCTGCCGCGGACACAAATCTCGCCCTCCTTGAGCATCACCTCCCGGCCTGGCAGGGGAAAGCCGACGGCGCCGGCTAGCGGGCTGACATAGCCGGTATTGACCTGGCTGGCCATCTCCGAGAGGCCATAGCTCACTTGCGGATGTAGACCCTGCGCCTGGCAGCGGTGTAGCAGCGGTTGCGGTATAGGGGCGCCGCCCAGCAGCAGGTGACGTAGCCGGGTCTGTTGCAGGGTAAAGCCAGGGGTCTGTAGCAGTCGATAGAGTTGGGTTGGCACCAAGGAGAGATGGGTTATGTTCTGCTCCCGCAGTCTCTGAGCCAAGGGGGTCGGTTGTTCGGGCAATATCAGGGTGGCACCAGCCAGGAAGCAGCGCATGGGAATGGCGTAGCCGCCCACATGGAACAGGGGCAGGGAGAGCAACCAGCCATCCCCCGGTTGCAGAGGTATGGCCTGTTGGGAGCCGATGGCACTGGCCAGATGGGCATTCAATCTATGGGCGACTATCTTGGGTTCGCCGCTACTACCCGAGGTGAGCAGCAGATTGTTGAGCCCTTCACTCTCCAGCCCCAGTTCGCTTTGGCCAGCTAGCTGGGCGGTGAAGTCCAGGTTCAGGCGTGGGCAGGGCGGTTCACCTTGCTCGGCTGGCCACTTGGGCAACCAGCAGGCATCGGCATCCAGGCGCGCGCTGAGCTCCAGTATGCGGGCAAGGGGCAGTGTCGGATTCAAGGGGCAGAAGAGTATGCCTGAGCGCAGGCAGGCCCAGGCTAACAGCAACAACTCCAGGCTATTTGTCTCCTGAGCCATGAGGCATGAACCGCGCAGCAGTCCAGCGTCTGCCAGTTGCTGCTGTAGCCCGTTAAGCCGTCTATCCAACTGCTGATAACTCAGCGCCCCACCATCCAGCTGGATGGCCGGGCTCGGTAAACCCTGCTCTGCATGGAGGCGGATCGGGCAGGGGATCCGCGTCATGGCTCTAGCCTCGCCATATCACCTCAAGTTGGGATTCATCCACCGCCAGGGTTTCGCCCTTGAACAGAGAGGTGGTGAAGTACCGCAGGGTGTCGAGGCCTGGCGCCTGCTCAGGAGCCCATTCGCTGGCCAGTTGGGCCAGCAGTCGGTTGCCCAACTGGGATTCGTAGCAGGAGGAGAGTATGACCTTGAGCCCCAGGCTATGGGCCTTGTCAGCCAGCGCCTTGCACTTGGCCAGAGAGCCTATGAGTGTGGGTTTGATCACCAGCGCCTTGAGCTGAGGGAAGTTATCCCAAGTTTGGGTGCTGCCCAGCAGCTCGTCCAAGGCCACCGAAATGCCGGTGTGGTTGGCTACCGCTTTGACATCCTCAAAGGAGGCACAGGGATCTTCCACATACTCAATGTTGGCGGGGTTGAGGTGGCTCATGAAGATCCAGGCCTCTTCCCGGGTCCAGCCACTGTTGGCATCCAGCACCAGCTTGAGACGCGGCGCCAGCCGGCAGAGTTCGCGCACCATGGCTATCTCGTCGCGCATGGGGTGGCGCCCCACCTTCAGTTTGGCCTTGGCTGGATAGTCATAGAGCCACTCGCGCCAGCCCCAGATGATCTCATCCGGGCTGCCCAGCAGTAAAATGTAGGGGGAGTGGGGGGCATTCATCTTCTCGGGCCACTTGCGCTGGGCGCAATCAAAACCAAATTGCACCGAAGGTAATTGCGGCACCAGGTGGCGGCCCTGCTGCCGACTCTTGAGACAGAGGATCGCCTCGGCCTCGGCTTCGGCTAGCGTCTCTTTTGAAAAACCGGGCAGCGGTGCTATTTCGCCCCAACTGCTGCCCCACTTCAGCAACAAGCCTTCGCGATTCTCGAGCTGCTGCTCATGAAACTGGATCGGCTGGCTCAGTGGCAAGCGATAGCGATATAGGGTTATGTCCATCATGGGTTCCGTTTAAATTTGGAGAAGTCGGGTTTGCGCTTCTCGTTAAATGCATTCCGGCCTTCCTGGCCCTCTTCTGTCATATAGAAGAGCATAGTCGCATTTCCAGAGAGTTCCTGCAGACCCGCTTGGCCATCGCAATCGGCATTCAATGCAGACTTCAGGCAGCGCAGGGCCATGGGGCTATGCTGCAGTATCTCGCGACACCAGTGCACTGTCTCCCGCTCCAGCTCGGCCACTGGTACGACGGTATTGACCAGCCCCATCTCCAGCGCGGCAGCAGCATCGTACTGACGGCAGAGGAACCAGATCTCCCGGGCTTTCTTCTGGCCGACGATGCGGGCCATATAGGAGGCGCCCCAGCCACCATCGAAGGAGCCCACCTTGGGGCCAGTCTGGCCGAAGCGGGCATTGTCGGCGGCTATGGTCAGGTCGCACATCATATGCAGCACATGGCCGCCACCGATGGCGTAACCGGCCACCATGGCCACCACCGGCTTGGGACAGGTGCGGATCTGGCGCTGGAAATCCAGCACGTTGAGGTGATGGGTGCCCTCGTCATCCTGATAGCCGCCGTAATCGCCACGCACCTTCTGATCCCCGCCGGAGCAGAAGGCCAGCTCCCCTTCGCCTGTGAGTATGATGACACCGATCCCGGCATCGAAGCGGGCATCCTGCAGTGCTTCCATCATCTCCTGCACCGTCAGCGGCCGGAAGGCGTTGCGCACCTGGGGACGGTTGATGGTGATCTTGGCAATCCCCTCTTCAGATTTGTGGTAACGGATATCCTGAAAGTCGCCGCTGCAGTCGTGCCAGTTGATGGGGGCGTAGAAGGGATCTTGCTGTGTCATCTTGTTTTCTCGTCGAGTTATAGCGATTAAAGGAAATGGTGCCTGCCCAGCCAGTTGCTTAACAGACCGGCCAGCGCCTCGGGTCGGGACAGGTGCAGATTATGGCCCGCTTCGGCCAGCACGCCGTGCTCCAGTGACGGACAGGCTGCCGCCAGCTGCCGACCCAGGGCCGTAAATTTGCCATCCCGCTCGCCACTGAGGTAGAGCAGGGGAGCTTCGTTGTTCTTAAGCCAGGGGCGCAGATCGGGCTGGCGCGCCAGACTGGTGGCGGCCAGCATGCGAGCCAGTCTGCGGCCATCCTGCTGGCTGCGCCGTGCTATGAGTCTCTGCCGCTCCTGCTCATCCAGATCGCTGAAGACAGCCTGACGATACCACGCCTCCAGAAAGCAGGGCAGAGGCTCATGGCGCAGACGCTGTACCCAGCTGGCGTCATGACTGGCTCGCTCCCGGCGCTCTGCCGCCGAGTTTAGTCCCGGGTGACCACTTTCCAGGATCAGAGCACAGCGACGGGGGCCCTTGCCTTGATAGGCATCATGAGCCGGTCGGGGGGCATGCAGGCCGCTGGCGGCGGCAGAGAGGGCCAGCCGAGCCCCCAGGGAATAGCCATAGAGCAGGTACTCACCGACCTCTGCTTGGCGCAACTGATGATCAAGCCAGTCCGGCCAGTCGGCGAACGAACAGGTTGCCAAGCCCGGGTTGCCGTGTCCCGGCAGGGTAAGGCAGAGGCAACGAGGACGCAGCACAGGTGGCAACTGCTTAATCAGAGGTTGCCATTCGGTGGCCTCACCGAGAAAACCATGCAGGAAGACGAGGGTCGGGGCGGCCATGCTGTTCAGAGGTCCTGGCAGTGACCAGCCAGCGCCTTGAGCACGGAGGCGGCATCATCGGCGGGCAGACGGCACTCGATCAGGGTGACACCTCCCTGGCTGGCCGTGGCGTAGGACTCGTCCAGCTGTGCCAGATCCCGTGGTGCCTGATAGTTCAGGCCAAATTGGGCGGCGGCATGGGCAAAGTCCAGGCCATGGGGCAGGCGGAAGAAGTCGTCGAGCTGGGGTAGTGCGGCGGCACCGGGCAGCAGTGAGAAGATGGCGCCGCCGTCATTATTGAGCAGCAGCAGTACAAAGGGCGAGGTGAGTTTGCTTAGCAGCGCCAGGCTATTGAGATCGTGCAGGGCCGAGGTATCCCCCAGCAGCAGAGTGGTGCAGCGATCTGGTCGGGCCGTGGCCACACCGGCGGCGGTGGCGATCAGGCCATCTATCCCCGAGGCACCCCGATTGGTAATCACTTGTGACAGTGAGTGTTCGCTTACCTCTCCCTCGCTTAGCTGTCCCGCCATGCCCACTTGTCCCACCATATCCATCATTCTTACTGGCAGGCTGTTGCCCAGCAGCAGGGGGCCATGGTTTCTGGTGCAGAGCCAGTGGCAGATCCCCGGCTCGCTCCAACTGGGCAGCCACTGGGGTAATGAGGTGGCGATCTGGTTGGGCAGCCGATCGAGCCGGTGCCAGGGGGCTCTGGGCTGCGGCGGCGTATGGGTGGCGCACCAGGACGCGATGGGCGCGACCAGACGGCGCTGCAGGCCGTAATCGGTGGCCAGACGCTCATCGTGGTCGGCCAGCAGCCAGCGCTGCTGCCAGGGGTGGTTGCTAATAAACTGGTTGAGCCGTTTGGAGATCAGGCGGCCACCCACCTGCAGCAACACGGTCGCCTCGGCCAACTGCTCGCGAAAACGGGGGGAGTGCAGCGCCAGATCGTAATGGCTGATGACCCCGTCGGTCAGTCGCAGTCGGGATTGCACATCGGCCAGCAGGGGCCAACCCAGCGCCTGGGCCAACCTTGCCACCGCCTGCGCCTCTTCGGGGTGACGGATCTCGCCGACCACCAGAACGCCGCGCTGCTGACTGAAGGACACCCACTCAGGCTCCCTCTCGTGAGTCGGAGTCACCGCAGCGCTGGCGCTGTGATAGATAGTGAGTGGTTGCTCACTGACCAGCCACTGCGCCAGTGGCTGCCACCAGCTTGCGGGCAGGGGCTCGCCCTGGCCGGGGTACAAGGGTTCGGCAAAGGGGCAGTTGAGATGGACGGGGCCGAGAAGCTGGGTGAGCTGCTGCCAGGCGTGATCCACAGAGCCCAGCAAAAAGCGCGGATCGAGGCGCGGTTCGGGCGTGGGCAGGGCTTGCTGGAACACCGGATAGCTGGCGAAGATCCCTGGTTGGGTAATGGCCTGATTGGCACCGCAGTCGATCAGCTCGGCGGGGCGGTCGGCGCTGAGCACCAGCAGCGGCACTCGGGTCAGCCTCGCCTCTATGACGGCAGGATAGAGATTGGCCACCGCTGTGCCCGAGGTGGTGATGATGCCGACGGGCTGATCCAAGCCCTTGGCCAGACCCAGCGCGAAGAAGCCGAGTCCGCGCTCGTCAAAGTGCAGATGGCAGCGGATGCCAGCATGGTGGGCGGCGGCCAGGGTCAGGGGGGCCGAGCGGGAGCCCGGCGCTATGCACAGATGGCGCAGTCCCAGCCGGTAGAGCTCTTCGATGAGCAGGCTGGCCCAAGCCAGGGGCAGCGAATCGGAGCGGCCTGTCATGCCTGATTACCTGTCATACCGGATTACCTGTCATACCGGATTACCTGTCATACCTGAGTGCCCTGCAGCAGCAGGCCCAGCAGGTTGGCCAGCTTGTCATCCAGCTCCTGCCATTCGGCGGCAGGCTCAGAGCCTGCCACTATGCCGGCCCCGGCGTAGAGGCGCAGGGTATCGCCGGTCAGCAGCATGCAGCGGATGGCCACGGCAAACTCGGCCACATCATCGCTGATGAGACCACAGGCCCCGGCATACCAGCCGCGACTAAAGGGCTCATGCTCGCGCAGATAGGCCAGGGCCTTGCGTCTGGGGGTGCCGCCCACCGCTGGTGTGGGATGCAGGGCGGTGAGCAGTTGGGCGTCGCTGACACCGGGTTTGAGTCTGGCCGTGATATCCCGGCGCAGGTGTTGCAAGCGACGCAGGCGCAGGATGCGCGCCGCCGACAGGTTGGCCTGCTCGGCCAGCCCTTCGAGTCGAGTCAGGATATCGGCATGCACCAGGCGGTTTTCCAGCCGGTTCTTGTTGTCGGCCAAGAGTTGCAGACCCAGGGCATCATCCTCGGCGGCATCTCCGGTGCGGATGATAGTGCCCGCCAGCGCCTCGCTCTCCAACTCTTGCCCGTGGCGCCGATAGAGGCGCTCGGGCGAGCTGGCGAGAAAACAACTCTGGGCCGAGAACTGGAAGGCGAAGTGGAAGCAGGCCGGGGTCAGCGGCTGCAGGGCGGCCAGCAGATCCCAGGGGTTGGGCTGCTGCTTGATCGCCAGTTGGCTCTCCCGGGCGAGCACCACCTTGGGTAACTGGGCTAGATGCTGACTCTCGGTCAACTGTTGTACCAACTGGGACCAGAGTGCCGGCTCCGGGCTATCTTGCCGGGTGAAGGCGACGGCGGGCAGGGGCGCCAGGGTGGCTTCCGGGGCTATGGACAGCAGGGCGTCACGGGCGGCGGCTAGCTCAATCTGGCGCAGTTGTGGCTCGGCTTCCAGCCAGAGATTGCAGACCAGCTCTGTCTGGTTGCCCTGACGAATGAGCTCGATACGCGGCAGTATGAAGCGGCAGCGCCCAAACTCCTGCCAGTGGGGGGCAGACGCCAGGCTGGCCTGGCTGTCGAAGGCCAGGCCGCCATAGTAACGGGGCCAGCTACCCGCCACCGGCTTGGGTTGGGCGCTGAGCTGGGCCAGTTGATCTTCATCGCGGATCTCGCGCAGTACGCCCAGGGTGGCGAACTCTCTATCGCGCTCCCGGGCGTGCCAATAGATGCGAGGGTAGAGGGTCTGCCCCTTGAGCCAACCTGTGAAGGAGGTGATATCCAGGGGTTCGCGCAGACGCACGAATCCGGTCAGGTCGGGTTGCTGCAGGAGGGTGAGTCTTTCAATCAGTCGTGTCTGAGCCAGCATGGGATGAGTGCACGGATGGTAAGGGCCGGCGGTGCGGCGAAACTGCAAAAAAGAGGCGAGATCCGGTATAGTACGCCACTTCCTGACGCCTTCGGATCGGCCTGACGGCCCAGTATAGGGGCTGGTGGCCGGAGGGTAAACACATTGCTAGGGGTACTCCCACTCATGTCATCTGCCTCTGTTTCCAGTTGGCTACTGGCCGCCCGTCTGCGCACCCTGCCCCTGGCCTGCTCCTCCGTGCTCTTGGGTAGTGGCCTGGCTGCGGCCGCTGGGGCGTTTCGCCTGCCTATCTTCCTCCTCTGTCTGCTGACCGCCATACTGCTGCAACTGCTCTCCAATCTGGCCAACGACTATGGCGATGCCGTCTCCGGGGCGGATAATGCCGAGCGGGTGGGGCCGACCCGGGCCGTGGTCTCCGGCCTGATCACGGCCAGTCAGATGCGTTGGGCCATGGGGGTGACCGCCCTTGCCGCCGTGGTCAGCGGCCTGAGCCTGCTGCGCTCGGCGTTTGGTGATGATTGGCGGGCCCTGCTGAGTTTCATCGGGTTTGGTGGTCTGGCGCTGTTGGCGGCGGTCACCTATACGGTGGGGCGTCGTCCCTATGGCTACCGGGGCTTGGGGGATTTGTCGGTATTTATCTTCTTCGGTCTGCTCGGGGTGATGGGCTCCTACTACCTCTTCACCCAGCAGTTGGATCCCCTGCTGCTGCTGCCTGCCGCCAGCTGTGGTCTACTGGCTACCGCCGTGCTCAACATCAATAATATCCGGGATCTAACCACGGATGCCGCCGCCGGCAAGCTGACCCTGGCGGTACGCCTGGGGGCGAGCCGGGCCCGGCTCTATCACTGGTTGCTGGTGCTGGGGGCGGGGAGTCTGACCTCGGGGTTTTTGCTGCTCAAGAATATCTCTCCCTGGCCCTGGCTATTTGTCTTGGGCTATCTGCCCCTGCTGCGTGCCGCCTATGTGGTGCAGCGCAGCCGGGATCCCAAACGCCTGAACCAGCAGTTGCAGCAGACGGCTCTGGGTAGCCTGCTCTTCAATCTCTTGCTGGCCATAGGTTTTGTGCTGGCATGAGTAGCCCGCTCCCGCTGCGTATCGCCACCTTCAACCTGAGCTTCTCTCGCCCCACGGCGGGTGGGTTATGGCAGGCATTGCGGGATGGGGAGGTGCAGCTCAAGCACTGCGCCGAGATACTGCAGCGGGTGCGGCCGGATATAGTGCTGCTCACCGAGTTTGATCACGATGGGGAGGGAAGGGACGAGCGTGCCCTGACCCTGTTCCGCCAGGCGTATCTGGGGGCCAGCCAAGGCGGGGCCGAACCGATTGATTACCCCTATGCCTGGCTTATTCCCACCAATACCGGCCTGCTCAGTCAGGTCGATCTGGATGGCGATGGCTGCCTGACTCTGCCCAGCGATGGCCAGGGCTTCGGTGCCTTCCCTGGTCAGTACGGCATGCTGCTGCTCTCCCGCTATCCTCTGCTGCTGGATAGCGTGCGCACCTTTCGTCACTTTCTCTGGGCCCGGATGCCGGGGGCCGCACTGCCAGATCGGCAGCCCGGCTCCGGCCTGGGTGACTACTATTCAGCCGCGGCGCTAGCCCAGTTGCGCCTCTCTTCCAAGAATCATGTGGATCTTCAGGTGCAACTGCCGCATCGCAGGTTGCATCTGCTGATGAGCCATCCCGTGCCACCGGTATTCGACGGGGCCGAGCGGCGCAACAAGAGGCGCAATCATGACGAGATCCGCCTCTGGTGTGACTACCTGAGTGGCGCCGACTATCTCTGTGATGATGCGGGCGTCGGGAGCGGTCTGGCCCCTGAGGCCGACTTCGTGCTGCTGGGGGATCTGAATGCCGATCCGCTGGCGGGCGACGGCGATCGCCGCGCTATTCGTGCCCTGCTGGCGCATCCCCGTCTGCACTCTGAGGTGGCCCAAGGGCGGCTGACCCCTGCCTCGTTAGGGGGGGAGCAGTATGGCTCTCTACGCTCCCGCCCCGCCGCCGCCGTGCTCGCCTGTCACTGGACTCACCTGCGCGGCCTGCGCCTGGACTATGTGCTGCCCAGTCACCAACTGCAGCTTGTGGCCTCGGGGGTCTATTGGCCCGCCAGCGCCGAGCCGCAGCGGTACTTGCTGGCGGATGCCCAAGAGCGGGAGTTGGCAGCGCTGAGCTCGGATCACCGTCTGGTCTGGGTCGACCTGCTGCTGTAACGCTTGGAAAACCATGGACTGACACTCTCGGATGAAAATCCAAGCCGGTGGATGTTTTGTGTGTTCTGGATAGTTAACGGCTTGGTCTCTGCCGGTCTTATTAACCTAGCGCTCGGCAGGAATATTCAAGTGACGCTGCTACGGGTAGCATGGAGACTCAATATTGCCATGCCCCTTGGCGGGCGAGGCCAGGCTAGGCTTGATTCATGCTGGGTGATCAGCGCTAAAAAACAGGGAGTGAATGTGAGTAACGAACAACAGGGAATTTGCGGGTTTTGGCGTCGGCTGGGGGCGCTGGTGGTGGATGTGCTGCTGCTGGGTGTGGTTGGTTTTTTGCTGGGGTTGTTCTTTAGCGAGCAGTTTATCGCCCTGGGATCGTGGGGGCGATGGCTCGGCTTTATCATTGAGCTGGGTTACTTCGGGGTGTTGAATAGTCGTCTGGGTAATGGCCAGACCCTGGGTAAGCGGCTATTGAAGATCCGGGTCGTGGATGGAGCCAACCAGTTGCTCTCCCTGCCTCGCGGCATGGTCCGCGCGGCCATTCTCGCCATGCCCTTTGCGCTAAACGGGATCGATCCGGGCGGTTTGGCAACCAACCTCTATCTGATGGTGCCGCTGTCGGTGCTGCTATTCGGTGGCCTCTTTAGCATCATATATCTCTATCTCTTTAACCGCAGAACGCGGCAGTCGCTGCATGATCTGGCGGTTGGCTCCTTTGTGGTCAACGCCGCATCGCTGGCGAGTGATAGCGAGCGCGAGCCCATCTGGCCCTGGCATCTGCGATTAGTGGGGCTGATCCTCATAGTGGCTGCGGCGGTTCCCTTCTTCACCCTTAATCTGGCGCAAACGCCCCTGTTCCGGAATCTGCTGGCAACCCAGCAGCTGTTGCAACAAGAGCCGGACGTCACAAGGGCGGCTATTACCATTGCCGCCCAAAAGACGCTCATCGGGGCCGACGCTGGCCATGACGCAGGGCGTTTCATCACGGCCCAGATTTTTTTGACCCAGAACCGGCTTCAGGATGCGGCTCTGGCGAAGAAGTTGGCCACGCGCATCGTCACCAGCCTGCCGGATGCCAACGAGGTGGATGCCATCCAGATAATGCTGGTCCAGGGTTACGATATCGGCGTCTTCTCCCGCTGGACGACGCAGGGCTATAGCTTCTCTCCGGCGCAGTTGCGGGGCGTATCGTCGGTTTTAGGCCAATAACCGTATTCTGGGATTTCACAACACCGGCTGCGGCCGGTGTTATTTTTCGGACCTGGTGCTCGATATGATGCTTTGTTTCGGTTTGCCTCTTTGCTGGCGGCAGATATTGCCTATAATGCGCGCAATGGGAGTGTGACCCGGATCCCATTGCTTTGGCTCAAGCCCCCAGGTTTGGCCCTATCCGATTGGATTGACATTGTTAGGTAAAGGATTGTTCATGAAGCTCTTCTGGAGTGCTTGTTTCTGTGCGCTGATCTATACGTTGCCTGCCCAGGCTTCGTTGCCTCTGACCCCCTTTGAACTGGCACCGCAGAAGCCATTGCCCAAGGCGGCTGTGGTTTCTGGCTATTTGCGCACTCTGGCTCAGGACTCCCCCTTGGCTCGCATGACCCAGTTGGGGGTGTCGGCGGGGGGGCGCTCCATTGATGCCCTGCTGGTTTCTGAAGGTCTCCCCTTTCTCTCGACCAATAGCCGCGCCAAGGATAAACCTACCGTGATGCTGCTGGGTTCCCAGCATGGCAATGAGCCATCGGGCACCGAGGTGTTGCAGATCCTGGCTCGCCGTCTGCTGGATGGTGATCTGCGCCCGCTGGTATCGCGGATGAACTTCGTGGTGGTGGCCCTGGCCAATCCGGATGGGCGGGATATGAACCGTCGCCTGAATGCCAAGGATGAAAATCCGAATCTGGATTTCATTGCTGTGGAGTCGCCAGAGACCCGTATCTACATAGATGCCCTGGCGCGCTTCAAGCCAGATGTGGTAATGGATCTGCATGAAACCTGGAATGACAAGTACCCGTTGACGCCGATCGAGGGGTTCAAGACCACTACAGATGCGCAGTTTGAGGTGGGCAATAATCCCAATCTGGATGCCAACCTCAGTGACTATGCCAATGAGCAATACTTGCCTCGGCTCATAGAGCGGGTCTCCCGGGCGGGCGTGCCGGCACAACGCTACAACGAGATCTACTCCCTGCGCGATCCGGTGCGGCGGGGTGGCTTGAGCCTCAGCAATTTCCGCAACTATGCGGCCATGCAGGGGGCGCTGACCGTGCTGTTTGAGAATCGTCATGACAGCCTGGGCAAGTATCCAACCCCCATGAATATCGCCGAGCGGGTGCGCAAACAGTTGCTGAGTGTGGAGCAGGCGCTAATCCTGGTCGATCAGGATCGCCAGCATATCCAGCAATTGACGCGGCAGGCCAGCCAGCAGTGGGAAGGGCAGGAGGGCGAGGAGCGTTACGTGCTGCAGTATCGCTTCACGCCGAATCAGGATCAGCCCAAGGTGCCGGTGACCCTGACCGATAGTAAGGGGCTGGAGGTGGTCAAGCGCTTCCGCCTGGAGGATCAGGTGGCGATCAATGGCATAGGTGAGATACCCGCCGGATACGTCATTCGCAGCCAGACCAAACGCTTCAAGAGTTGGCTGGATCGCCATCATATCGACTATCAGGTGGTGGTTGGCAAGGAGCTGCTGACCCTGCAGCAGCAGCGGGTGGCCGGCCTCGCCATTGCCGCGCAGACCAATCCAGGTACCCGAGACTGGCTGGATGTGACCCTGGATGAGAAGTTGGTGGAGGCCGAATTGAAACCCGGTGACATTAAGATCAGCACAGATCAGCCCCAAGGTGCTCTCATCGCCATCATGCTGGATCCTCGCTCCTCCAATAGCCTCTATCAGGAGCCGAGCTGGCGCAGCCTGTTGTTGAGCAATCCTTTGCCTACCGCACCGATCCCGGCGACTCAGCAGATAGAGGCGCTGCAACAAGCGGCCTTGGAGAGTAAGGCCGCCAATCGCAAGTCGGCCGCTGCGGGTTAACGCAAGGCGCAAGCGGGGTGGGCGGGTCCGTCGTGTCCTACTCTGATGTTGCCTCTCCCTCGTCGTGCTTGCTTCGGCGGCGTTTAGGGCCGGGTTCTCCTTCGGTGGCCTCAGTTTCTGCCGCCAGTTTGCCCCCCTTGAGGATGAGGCTCAGTTGCTCACGCTGCTGGGCCAGGAACAGGGCCAGCCCCTCCTGCTGGCTTTCGTCCAGGGCGACAGGCGCCCCCGCCAGTAGCTGAGTCAGCTCATCGGCCAGATCCAGCATCTTGTCATAGGCATCGGCCTCTTTCTTGCTGACAAAGGTCATCTTCTCCTCGCCGTTACGAACCACTACATATTTGATCTCGACTGCCATACACTTTCCTGTCTGTATAAACATACAGTCTTAATGTATACACGAATGTATGAGAAAAGACCAGATGTGGTCTCGATCGTCGCTTGAGTTGCAAAATAGTGTCATAGTGAAACAATACAGAGCACATTCAATTGCCTGCCTAAGGTGCTGGTGGGTTGATCGGAGTTTAGGGATGCGTCACTCAGGAGGAGCTATGACTCGGGCATTCTGGAGCGTGGGTTGGATATTCAGCGGTATCTTATTGGTATCACCAATGGTCCATGGGGAAACCAAACACCTCTATTCATGGGACGATAACAAGGGGATCAAGAATTTCTCCAGTCAGCCGCCGAAAGAGGATGTGGATCCGGTGGGTGAGTGGCTGGCTAACCCCAGTGGCACTATGCAACCTGTGCCGACGGATAATCGCCTGCTGGTTAAGCCTAAGCTGCCGGTGGATGAGGCTCCCCTCAGCAAGCAGCAGGAGAGCTGTGCCTATTATCGTTCGGTGCTGGCTCGTTATCAGATGCAGGGGGTCTACGCAGTGGATCCGGCAACCGGTAAGAGTGAGCGTCTGAAAGGGGAATCGGCGGAGCAGACCATGGCCAGCGCCAAAGAGGCGGTACGCATTTTCTGCCAGAAATAGGCAGAGTTGAGCCTGAGATAAAACAAGAAGGGGGAGCTTAGGCTCCCCCTTCTGTTATTGCATGCCTCTTGATTTCGCTGGCCCTGGCTTAGGAGTGATCACCGTTGGAACTCATGTTGCCGCGGTTTTTCGAGGCAAAGAAGGGCTGCACGGGTTCTGTCTCCTCCGATGTGGCCTCGGGGCTGTTTTCCCAGGCAGACATCAGCTCGCTGCGTTTATCCTCCTGATTGGCCTTAAGCATCTCGGCCAGGATATGGCGGTACTGGACGCTCTTGGTGATATACATGTTCTCATCATCGATGAAGGCGGTCTGCTCGCGCAGCAGCTTCTCATCCTGCTGTTTGAAGGTCTGTCCGGCGCGCCAGGCCTGATTGGCGCGAAAACCTAGCGCCTTCAGCGCATTGACCCCCAGATCTACCGCTGAGCCCACGGTTTCTCGATAGACCATATCCACGCCCAGCTGCAGCAGTTGGTGGGCATGAGGCCGGTCGATGGCCCGCACCAGTAGCGTCAGTTGCGGGAAATGCTTCTGAGCCAGTTCGCATACCGCCACCGACTTGGCGGGGTTGCCCACCGCCACCACCATCAGCTTGGCCTTATGGGCTCCGGCGGCATAGAGCAGATCCAGCCGGTCGGCATCGCCATAGAACACCTTGTAGCCAAACTTGCGCAGCACATCGATATGGCCCACATCGTTGTCCAGTACCGTGGTGTCTATGCCATGGGCGTGCAGCAGTCGGCCGACGACCTGACCGAAGCGGCCGAAGCCCACTATGATCACCGGGTTATCTTGGGAGACTATTTTGTCGGCCTCCCGCTCTTCATCTTTGTCTACATAATGGCGCTGGATATAGCGCTGGTTGATGATGAGCAACACGGGTGTCAGGGCCATGGAGAGGGCGACCACCAGGGTGAGCAGCGCGACGGTCTCCCCTGGCAAGAGTTGGCCATTACCAACCAGCACCAGTAACACGAAGGCGAACTCGCTGCCTTGGGCCAGCGCCAGGGCGAAGGTCCAGCGGTGGGAGGGGTGCATGCGTGACAGGGCGCCTAGGGCGTGGAGCACCAGACACTTGATCAGGGTCAGCAACCCCAGCAGGGCCAGCACAGTCCAGGGGTTGGCCCACAGCAGATGGAAGTTGATCCCCGCCCCGACCGAGATGAAGAAGAGCCCCAGCAGCAGCCCCTTGAAGGGCTCTATGTTGGCCTCCAGTTCATGCCGGTATTCGCTCTCCGCCAG
The DNA here is from genome assembly GCF_055413345.1 of Pseudaeromonas sp. HNCC25DJ180. Taxonomy (NCBI): domain Bacteria; kingdom Pseudomonadati; phylum Pseudomonadota; class Gammaproteobacteria; order Aeromonadales; family Aeromonadaceae; genus Pseudaeromonas; species Pseudaeromonas sp. HNCC25DJ180. Next base: position 399,219 of record NZ_JBVAYF010000001.1, on the reverse strand, counting down.
TACCACACCCGCCAGGAAGGTGCCCAGTGCCGGGGAGAGCCCCACCGATTGCATGGCCAGGGCGATGAGGATGACCAGCAGCAGTGCCGCGGCGACAAAGATCTCGCGCAGGCCGGATTGGGCAATGAAGCGGAACACGGGCCGCATCAGGTAGTGACCGCCGAGTATGATGCCGCAGATGACGCCGGCGATGAGCAGACCATCTTGCCAGCCCGCCAGCGTGGAGGTGGTACCCGGCATGGCGCGGGGTGCCAGTAAAGGGATCAAGGCCAGCATGGGAATGACGGCTATGTCCTGAAACAGCAGCACGGCAAAACTGGTCTGGCCCGCCTCGGTTTTCAATTGCCGCCGTTCGTTCAGGCTTTGCAGCACTATGGCCGTCGAGGAGACCGCCAAGATCATGCCGGTGGCCAGCGCCTGGCGCCAGTTCAACCCCAAGGCTAGCCCCACACTGGCAATGGCGGCTGTGGTCAGTGCCACCTGGCTGGCTCCTATGCCGAGGATCGGCCCCTTGAGCTGCCACAACAGGGCGGGCTTGAGCTCCAGGCCGATAAGAAACAGCATCAGGACCACGCCAAACTCGGCCACATGCATCACGTTGTCGGTCTGCCCCACCACATTCAGCAGGAAGGGACCAATAATGATGCCGGCAATGAGATAGCCCAGCACCGAGCCCAGCCCCAACCGCTTGGCGATGGGCACAGAGACGACGGCCGCGGTCAGAAAGATGAAGGCGTCAAACAGCAGACCCTCGGTCATGACAGCACCTCCAGCAGATCGGTCAGGTAGGTGGCGCGTTTGAGATCGTCATGGGGCAGCTTGTCATCCCGCAACGCCTCGAGCAGTTGGCGATATTGGCGCGCCGTGTTGCGCAGCAGTTGCACATCCTGGATGGTGTGAAAGGAGTAGAGCACGAAGGGGGGCAGGTATTGCATGCCGCACAGCCAGGCACTCTGGCGGAAGGGTAGCAGATATTCGCTGACCGCCCGCCGGTTATGCCCCATGGAGGTATAGGATTCATGGCTCCCGCCCGTGGTGATCACCGACAGTAGCGCCTTGTTGCGCAGGGCGTGCCCTTCTGGGCCAAAGGCGAAGCCATACTCCAGCACCTGATCCATCCACTCTTTGAGGATGGCCGGGCAGGAGTACCAATAAAAGGGGTGTTGAAACACTATGATGTCGTGTTCCAGTAAAAGTTGTTGCTCCCGGGCCACATCAATAAACATGTTGGGGTAGACCTGATACAGATCGTTGACTGTGACGCCTTCCATGTTGCGCAGCGCCTGCAGCAGGGCCTTGTTGGCATGGGAGCGGTGATACCCTGGGTGGGCAAACAGGATCAATATCTTTTTCATGCAGGCACTAGGCTCCGGGAAACAGGGATACACGTTAGCGGGGAGCGGGAGAGTCGTCCGGCCGGAGAGCTAGTTCCCTTTTAAGCCCCGGCGCGCAGGCTCAGTCTAGGGCCTAAGAAAGGGGGGCGCAATCCTTCTTGGCGGTGGATGGCATTCGACGCGCTCTGCTTCCATACTGGCCTTTCTGTTTAGCATAGCGGATCGGGTCGTACACAGGAGCGTAACTCATGTGGCGAGATTCAATCAGGAGAGGGACTCTGCAGGGGGGGCCGCTTTTGGTAGTATGTTGGCTCACTCTTGTTTGCTGCCAGGTTGTTATGGCTCACCCCACTATTCCGCATCCACCGGTGGCCCCCACCGAACCTCATCTTCTGACTCAGCATGGGGATGTTCGTATCGACCCCTACTACTGGCTGCGGGACGATACTCGCTCCTCACCGCAGGTGCTGGCCTATTTGCAGGCAGAGAATCGCTATACCGATGCCGTGTTGGCACCGACTGTGCCTCTGCAGCAGCAGCTGTTTGAGGAGATGGTGGCCCGGCAGCAGCCCGATGATAGCTCTGTGCCCTACTGGTACAAGGGGTACTGGTATCGCACGCGTTATGAGCATGGCAGTGAGTTTCCCCGTTATGAACGGCAGTTGGGCAACCAGCAGGCGCCAGTCGAGCTGTTGCTGGATGCCAATGCCCGAGCCGAGGGGAGTGAGTTCTATGCCCTGGGCTCCCTGGAGGTGAGTCCAGATGATCGCCATCTGGCGGTCAGTGAGGACACCCTCTCCCGGCGTCAGTATCGTATCCTGGTGCGCAGCCTGGTGGATGGGCACTGGTTGCCTGAGCAGATCGATAACAGCTCAGGGGAGGTGGTGTGGGCTGCCGATGGCCAGAGTTTCTTCTATGTGCGTCTGGATGAGGAGACCCTGCTCCCCTATCAGGTGTGGCAGCACAGTTTGGGTGAGGCGGTGAGCGCCGATCGCCTGGTCTATACCGAACAGGATGAGAGCTTCTACCTGAGCCTTGGGGAGAGCCGCTCCGAGGAGTATGTGCTGATCGTGCTGGATAGCACATTGACCAGCGAGGTACTGCTCATTCCCAGTCATCACCCCGAGCAGGCGCCCCGTCCCTTTCTGGCGCGCAGGCGCGGCCATGAGTATCACCTGGACCACTTTCAGGGCCACTTCTATATCCGCTCCAACCGCGAAGGGAACAACTTTGCCCTCTATCGGGCAGACTCCGCCCTTGAAGCGCATTGGCAGACGCTGCTGCCGGTGCGTACTCAGCAACTATTCCAGCAATTCGAGCTGTTCGAGAATGCCATTATGGTGGAGGAGCGGGAACAGGGCCTGACTCGGCTGCGCCAGCTGAGCCTGGAGGGTGAGGAGGTGCGGCGGGTACAGTTTGCCGAACCCGCGTACGTCACCTGGCTGGGGTATAACCCTGACCCGGCCGCCAAGAGCTTGCGCTATGGTTACAGCTCACTGACTACGCCCGTCTCTACCTATGAGATGGATCTGATTACAGGTGGGCAGCAATTGTTGAAGCGGCAGGCGGTACTGGGGGATTTCGATGCCAGTCGCTATGCCAGTGAACGACTCTGGATCAGTGCCGAAGATGGGGCCCGCATTCCCGTCTCTCTGGTCTATCGCAAGAGCCTCTATCGGCCCGGGTATAACCCCCTGCTCGTCTATGGCTATGGCGCCTATGGCATGAGTGAGGAGCCCGATTTCAGTTCGGTGCGGCTCAGCCTGCTGGATCGGGGCTTTGTCTATGCCATAGCCCATGTCCGTGGCGGCGAGGAGCTGGGGCGGCAGTGGTATGAGCAGGGCCGACTGTTGCAAAAACGGCACAGCTTCACCGACTTTATCGCCGTCACGCGCGGTCTGGTGGCGGCCGGCTATGGCGATAAAGCTCAGGTCTATGCCGAAGGCGGCAGTGCCGGTGGCTTGTTGATGGGAGCCGTGATCAATATGGCTCCCGAACTCTACCGTGGGGTGATCGCCGCCGTGCCGTTTGTCGATGTGCTGACCAGCATGCTGGATGAGACCATCCCGCTCACCACAGGAGAGTACGATGAGTGGGGCAACCCCCATGATCCCCTCTTCTATGAGTACATCAAGTCTTATAGCCCTTACGATCAGCTCAAGGCTCAGGCCTATCCCCACCTGCTGGTGGTCAGTGGCTTGCACGACTCCCAGGTGCAATATTGGGAGCCCGCCAAGTGGGTGGCCAAGTTGCGCGCCACCAAGCGCGATGACCATCTGCTGCTGCTCAGCATGGACTTGAGTGCCGGCCATGGTGGCAAGTCGGGCCGTTACCATCAGTTGCGGGATGTGGCCAAGGAGTATGCTTTCTTGTTGATGCTGGCCCAGGAGGGGAAGGTGGAACATGGCGCCGAGCAAGAGTGAGGCCCCACACTAAACAAGGCTTTGCCATACCTTTTTAGCGCCAAGCAGCGTACACTCAAAACAGGATTGTCACTTTATTTCGGTGTAAATCGAAGAGGAGAAGAGCGTTATGTCAGTCGAAGAGCATGTGCAAGAGACCTGTGAAGCCTGTGGTTGTGCGGCCGAGATCGGTACCGTGATCGGCGAGGGGGATGACTCCCTTAACTTCACGATTGAGTCTGATGATATGGCCAGTGCCGAGGCTCGTTTGGCCAAGTATGAGGCGCTGGCTCGTGATATATATCCCGAGGTAACGGTCGCCAAGCAGGTGAGTGAAGCCTCTGGCCGTTTCACGCTGGCCGTGGCTCTGCAATTTAGCTGCACTGCCGAAAAACTCATCTTCGAGATGCGCTCCCGCGCGATCTGAGTCACATTCAGGGGGGCCTGCCGCCCCCCTGTATCTTCCTGATTTGCCATGTCGTTCAGCTTTCGTTTACCTTGGCTCGGGTCTAATCACTCGTTTAAATGAACCAATGAGCGACAATACGCGATGAAAAACCGAATTCTGAGCTTCTTCTTACTGCTTGGTCTCATCGCTCCGGTTTGGGCTGACCCCATGGCGGAGAAGATGTTGCCGCACCAGGGCGATCTGGACTCACTACTTGAACACCGTCAGCTGCGAGTGTTGGTAGTCTATGATAATTCCTATTTTTACCTCAACCAGGGACGTCAGGATGGATTGACCGTCAGCCTGATGCGTGAATTTGAACGCTGGTTGGATCGCCGTTACTTTCACAACAACTCCCTGAATATGCATGTGGTCTTTCTGCCGGTGCGGCATGATCAGCTGTTGCCCATGCTCAATGAGGGGAAGGGGGATCTGGCGCTGGCCAGCCTCACTCCGACTGAGAATCGCCTGAAGCTAGCGGACTTTTCCAACCCGGATAACAGCGGCCTGCAGGAGTGGCTGGTGAGCCGCCGGTTGGCGCAGCCCTTAACCCGACTCGATGAGCTGGCAGGCAAGCAAGTCTGGGTGCGGCGCAGCTCCAGTTATTATGAGAGTCTGCTGACGCTGAATGATGCGCTGGCTGGTCTGCAGTTGGCACCGGTCAAGATTGAGCTGGTGGATGAGAGTCTGCAGGATAGCGATCTGCTGGCCATGGTGAGCCGGGGCGAGATCGCCATGACCCTGGTGGATAGTCACAAGGCCAAGCTGTGGGGGCAAGCCTTTCCTGGCTTGCACTTTCATCGAGCCTTGCCACTACGCTCCCATAGCTCTACGGCCTGGGCCTTCCGCAAGAACAGCCCCCAGTTGGCGAGTGAGGTGAATGCCTTCCTGGCCGAATATGGTGCGCAGGGCGCCAAGGGGCGGGCGCTCTACAGCCGTCATCTGCAGCAGGGGACGCAGGTTGCCCGCCGCTATCAGCTCAGCACCCGCAATCAGATGGGCTGGAGCAAACCGACTTACCCCCAGTATGCCAGCCTGTTTCAACGTTATGGTGATCGCTATGATCTGGACTGGCTGATGCTACTGGCCCAGGCCTACCAGGAGTCCACCCTGGATCAGGGGGCGCGCTCCAGTAAAGGCGCCTTGGGGGTGATGCAGGTATTGCCCAGCACGGCGAGCGAACCCTACATCAATGTGGGCAATATCCGTTCGTTGGAGAACAACGTTCATGCGGGCACCAAGTACATGCGCTACATAATGGATACTTACTTTGCCGATGCCAATATGGATGAGCATAACCGCGCGCTGTTTGCTCTGGCCGCCTACAATGCCGGACCAAACCGTATTGCGGCATACCGCAAGGAGGCCATGCGCCGCGGGCTCGATGGCAATGTCTGGTTTGGCCATGTGGAGCGAGTGGCCGCCAGCCGCGTGGGAGCCGAAACCGTTAATTATGTAAAAAATGTCACCAGCCGCTATGTGGCTTATCGCCGCTCCTATGATCTTCTCGCGCAAAAGACCAAGCTCTACCGGCCGGGGTAAGGTACGGGTTGCGAGATGAGTGCCATGGCCCGTCAGTGACAAGCCGATTTAGACGCCTCGGTCATTTGGGACTCCTCGGTCATGTGGTGCATGAGTCGTTGATCTGGATGAGATAAAAAATATCCCAGAGAGGTGCAGTGTGTCGGCAGTTGGGGCTCCATTTCTGTCCACCGCCCCCATGCCGGTGGCTCGGGTCTGAATCTGGCGGGTGGCGGGGGGCGGCGACCTGCCGCAGTGAGCCGACTCGTCAGTAGTTGCGTCTGATCCTCTAGGATGCGATCCCCGTTTTCTTCCCGGAGCTGGGGTTCTGGATGATAAGCCATGGAGAAGCCTCCTTTCGCTATGGTGTTGCTGGCATGGTGACGGCGTTTTATGACGAAGCCATGAAACTTCTCGCCAAGCTTACGCAAACTCTATGCCGCGTTACTGTCAGTCGCTATGCTCGGCTCATCTGCGGTCGATAGCGTGGCAGCCAATGAGTCAATCCACATCATACCGCTCCACACCTCTGCGCGAGGGTAATCAGGCAACGCTGGTCTGCGACGGAGAGCAGGCACTGGCGTTGCGTATGGCGTTGATCCGCGAGGCGCGCTACAGCATCATCGCCCAATATTACAGTTGGGAAGAGGATGTCAGTGGCAAGCTGTTGCTGGGCGCCCTCATCGAGGCCGCCCGGCGCGGTGTCAAGGTTCGACTGCTGGTGGATGATCTCTACTCCGGCAGCAATCGCTATCTCGAGTCTCTGGCCGCCGAGGCTAATATCAAGGTGCGTCTCTTCAATCCCTTCTGGTTACGTCTGGCGCGTCCCTGGCTCTGGCCCCTGGAGGTGCTGCTGAGCTTTCGTCGCTTGAACCACCGTATGCATAACAAGTTGCTGGTGGTGGACGACGAGTGGGCCATGGTGGGCGGGCGCAACATAGGCGATGGTTACTTTGGCTTGCGCAGTGCCAGTTGGCACTTTGTCGATCTGGACGTGGTACTACGCGGGCCCATCTGCGGCGATCTGGCGCGCGGCTTCCTGAGCTACTGGCGTGGCGGTTGGAGCCATGTCAGCCATAGGCTCAGTTGGTTTCGGGTGCCGACGGCGATGGCTGAAAACCACAATGAGTTCCTACTGGCCATGCTAGAGCCTGAGGTGGCCCACATCTTCGATGTGGCACCCCACCTGCTCACCGGGTGTCTGAGCTCGTTGCACTGGTATCCGGTGGCGGCGCAGATGGTGCTGGATCCGCCGGACAAGCGGCTGCGCTTGCATCGTGGACCCTCGGCGGCTACCCAGGCACTGCTGGCGCAGACCGCCCAGTTGCAGCAGAGCCTGCGGGTGGTTTCCCCCTATCTGGTGCCCACTCGCCCTCTCTACCGCGCCCTGCGGCGTCTGGCGCGGCGTGGTGTGGCAGTTCAGCTCTTGACCAACTCCTTGGCCAGCACCGACATGCCGCTGGCCTATGCCGGTTATCTAAACAGTCGGCGGCGTTTGCTGCAGGCGGGCTTGGCTCTGTATGAACTGAGGCCGGGTGGCTCACGAGCCCTGCATGCCAAACTAGCGCTGTTTGACGACAGTCATGTGCTGGTGGGGAGCCTGAATCTGGATCCTCGTTCCAGCTACCTCAATACCGAGATCGCCGTACTGTTGCATGGACCTGAGCTGGCGCAGGCCCTGGCTGACTGGTTGACGCAGCAGCTGGGGGCTGACTCCAGTTGGCGCTTGCACCTGCAGCAGGGTGCGGTGCACTGGCCGGAGGGCGCCCAGGAGCCCGAGACATCGCTCTGGCAACGCGTCTGGGTTCGGTTGGCTAGTTGGTTGCCACTACGCGGGCTGCTGTAGCGCGGCGCCACTTTTTACCCGGCATCTGGCTCTACGCCGTCATTTGGCTCATTTGGGGGAAAACGGTATGATTGACCCCCGTTTTCTCTTCCGAGACAGGCTGTGGGTATTCGCGCTCAGCAAAAAGAAAAGACCCGACGCTCGCTCATCGAGGCGGCGTTCACGCAATTGAATGCCGAACGGGGTTTCTCCAGCCTCAGTCTGCGCGAGGTGGCGCGAGAGGCGGGGATTGCTCCTACCTCGTTTTATCGGCACTTTCGCGATATGGACGAGTTGGGGCTGACCCTGGTGGATGAGGGCGGGCTGACCCTGCGGCAGTTGATGCGCCAGGCGCGATTGCGCATCGCCAGCCGAGGGGGTAGCGTCATTCGGACTTCCGTGCTCACCTTCATGGAGTTTATCGAGAGCAACCCTAACGTCTTTCGCCTCCTGCTGCGGGAGCGCTCCGGCACCTCAGCCGCTTTTCGTCAGGCTGTCTTGCGCGAGATCCAGCATTTCATCGCCGAGCTGGCTGATGAGCTGCAAAAAAAATCAGGTTTCTCCAGCACCGAAGCCTTCGTCCAAGCTGAAGCCATGGTTACTCTGGTCTTCAATGCCGGGGCCTATGCCCTGGATTTGGACGAAGAGGCGCGCCACGAGCTGGCCGAACGCATCATCTTTCAGCTGCGGATGATCGCCAGGGGGGCCGACTTCTACCATAAGGCCCGCAACAACCATCTGACCACTGAGTAGCACCTGCACTCTCTCGTTGCCTGCTGTCATGGGGGCCGCTATTTGCCGTGCCCTGCTGTGAGATATTTGCCATGTCGACTGCGGGCTAATGTGGTTTTAGATGTGCGCCAAACACTGACCTTTATTCCTAATGTATTGATTTATATTGTATTAAATTATATTCAGCTCGGTATTGATGAGAAATATCCTGCTGTGGGTGATTGAGCCCTGGCGTAAAACGCCTAGTATCAATGGGGCAGGATGTAGAGGAGCGGCCAGGAACGGCGGCTTGTCAAGGATGAGTCAGGGAACACCACGGCGAGTGGATGGAGGGTCTCCAGGAAGGAGAGAACACAATAGCGGGATCTGTTGTGTGCCAGGATGGCAAGCAGGACACCCCAGGATGGGAAGTGGATTGCCAGAGGGAAGGGCTGGTCACGGAGAGGCAGGGAGCTTATGGGTTCATGGAGTAGAACCAGCAGACCGAATAGTTCAAGACTCTAAGGGGTGGCCTAGGTCACCCCTTTTTCTTTTGTATTTTTAGGGGCATAGCACCTGCGTTAATGGCTAAAACCGTATTTGATTCACATTTTTTGTATGTATATGCCCAAGCAGGGTTGGCATCGTTTTCATTCTTTGCCAGACTGAGGATAAGAATTTTACTGCTTTGCCCCCAGTTCCTCTTTGGTTTATTCCCTCCCAATTCTCCCGCTGTGCGTGTGAGACATTCGCCATGATTGCTGTAAGAGAAAGTGTGTTTCTGCTGCAGGACAAACGGCGCGCAAATATATAACGCATTGATTTAAAGCCTGTTTATTTATTCTCTTCTGTTTTTGCAACGCTTGCTGCCTGCGTGGGCTATTGCCGATTTATGCAGGACGCTTAGTATTAATAAGGCAGGACGCACTGAAGTTGACCAGGATGGTTGGCTGCCAAGGTAAGGCGCAAGGAATCCCACAGGATGTGGGCAAGGACACCTCCCAGGAGGGAGATAGCACAGCGGGCCAGGATGACTCGTTATGCCAGGATGGCTAAAGGACACCCCAACGGATTTGGGAAGTGGAGAGACTAAAGGACGAGCTTAGTCAGGGATTGCAGGGAGCAATACTGTTCAAGGATTCGGACAGCTAAGACCTATGGGGGCGACGAAAGTCGCCCCCTTTTCTATTATGGCTTGCCGGAGCCATTTTCGGCGGTAACATTGGCGCTTGGTTCACGCAGGTGAGTAGGGTAATGAGCTTGGTACGACAGGAAAAAAAGCGACTCTGGGTAGCGGTAGGCGTCATAGAGAACGAGCAGGATCAGATCTTTATCTGTCAGCGGGCGGCACGTCAGCATCAGGCCGGTAAGTGGGAGTTTCCTGGCGGTAAGGTGGAGGAGGGGGAGACCCTGCAACAGGCGCTCAAACGCGAGCTGTTCGAAGAGATAGGCATAGAGGTAGAAGCCTGTGAACCCCTGCTCAAGATCGAGCATGACTACGCGGATAAGGCGGTACTGCTGGATGTGTGGCGAGTCACGGCGTTTAGCGGCTCACCCTATGGCAAAGAGGGACAACCAGGCCTGTGGGTCGCAAGGCCTGATCTGGTTAACTACGATTTCCCTGAGGCGAATCAGCCTATCACCCTGCGGGTCATACAGGGATGAAAAGCCGGCCCTTTGAGTATCGGATCTTGCTTACTCTTCAGCCTCATGGGGCCAGGCATCCGGAAACTGGGGGGCTGAACCACTCTGGCCCGGGATCCGTTTCTCTTCATTGGCCCACTCGCCCAGATCAATAAGTTGGCAGCGCTTGCTGCAAAAGGGGCGAAACGGACTCTTCTCTGACCACTCCACCGGTTTGCGGCAGGTAGGGCATTGAACTTGGCTGACCATATTTATTCCTCTCTCAATCTCTGGTCTCGACTCAGTTGGCTGCCAGCTCGAAGGCGATGTCGCCTGTGGTCATATCACCCAGAGGGAGAAAGCGGATGGCAAACCGGCTCTTGTGGCCACTCACAGTGGGATAGTGCCCCTGCTTGGGATCCAGGCGCAGACGAATGAATTCGGCTCCTTCGGCGCTATCTTGATAGAAACCATTCTTGGCACTGACGGCCACGAAATGGCTGCTATCCCGCCACAGTTGCAACAGACGCAGGTTGGCGCGGCGCAGCAGGTCCAGCTCATTCAGCCAGCTAGTGACATCCAATTGACGCAGCGGCAGTTCGAGCCCCAGCCAGTGGTGCAAGATGGGCACATCAAAGGGGCAGAGGCCACCTGGAATCGCAAAACGCTGCCGAATGGCGCAGAGAAACTTATCCTCTTTGAAGCGGCTACCCGCGCGCACCGAGCGTGGCAGCTCCTGGATGAGCGTGCTCAGTTCCTGGTGCAGTTGCTCCAGCTTGGCCAGATCCACTTCCGGCAGTTGCCGCCAGGCATCGATCTTCTGACGCTGCTTCTCCAGATCTTTCATCAGATCGGAGCGAATGTCACACCGTTCGGAGAGCTCGATAAAATCAAACAGCGCCTTGAAGAAACTCAAGGACTGCCAGGGATGAGTCATATCCCGAGTGGCCATCAACTGCTCAAACAGCGTATCGAAGCGCAAGTAGGTACGGCTCTTTTCGTTGAGGGGAAATTCGTAAGTCAGCATCTTGTCCTAGCCGTTATCTCGGTGTGGGGGTGAGTGTAATGGCAATTACCCTGCTTGTTGAGTGGCGAGGTGTAAATAGTTTTGGTGTAACTGCATCACCGCCAGAGAAAGGGCTTGGGAATCGCTGTTTTCGTTGTCGATCACATCATCGGCCAAGGCCAAGCGCGCGGCTCTTGGCAGTTGAGCGGCGATGATCTGGCGGATGAGGGCCGGGTCACTGCCATCCCGCCGACAGGCTCGCGCCACTTGGGTCATTTCGCTGGCGTCCACCACCAGAGTGCGATGGACCAAGCGGTGTAACTGTTGTTCGAACAGTAGGGGGACCACCCAAATCACATAGGGTGATGTAGCTGCCTCACTTTGGCGTTCCATCTCGCTCCGGATCAGCGGGTGCAGCAGGGATTCTAGCCACTGCTTTTCCTCGGGATGATTAAATACTCGGGCGCGCAATGTGGCACGATCCAACTCACCACTGGGGGTGATGAGCTCGGGGCCAAAGTGTTGGCTTATGGCGCTCAGGGCGGGTTGGCCCTGTGCCACCACCAAACGGGCCATGAGATCTGCATCGACCAGCGCTATGCCTTGTTGGGCAAACAGGGCGGCGACCGTGCTCTTGCCGCTGCCTATGCCTCCCGTTAACCCCAGCCGCCAGCGACTCATGCCAGCAATCGCCAGTACCAGTGGATAAGCTGTTCGCCCCAGAGCAGGGCAATCCAGCCCGCCATGGCCAGATAGGGGCCGAAGGGGATGGGGTTCGCCTGCTCATGGCGCCGCAGGGCGATCAGTGTGATACCCACCACGGCTCCGACCAGGGAGGAGAGGATCAAGATAAGGGGTAGGCTCTGCCAGCCCAGCCAGGCGCCCAAGGCGGCCAGCAGTTTGAAATCACCGTAGCCCATTCCCTCTTTGCCGGTCAGCAGCTTGAAGCCCCAATAGAGTAACCAGAGCACCAGGTAGCCGGCGGCGGCGCCGATCACCGCATCGGAGAGTGAGGCAAAGGTGCTCCCCAGATTCAGCAACAAACCAAGCCAGAGCAGGGGCAGGGTCAACTGATCGGGCAACAACATCTTGTCCAAATCGATAAAGGTGAGGGCGACCAAGACCCAGCTCAATAGCAGGGCACTCAGCAACGCCAGCCCAGGGGGCTGCGTCAGGGCGATAGCCAGGGAAATCAGGCCAGTCAGCAGTTCAACCAGAGGGTAGCGTGGCGAGATGGGGGCTTGGCAGCCACGGCAACGGCCTCTTAGCCAGAGCCAACTGATGAGCGGAATATTCTCCAGTGCTGTGATGGCGTGGCCGCAGTGGGGGCAGGCAGAGCGAGGCACCACCAGATTGTAGGCGGGTTGGACAAGCTCTGCTGACTCCTTATCAGGCAACTTTGGGTCAGAGCTATCACTCGCAAAATAGTCGTTGAACTCCTGGCGCCAGCTGCGCTCCAACATAATGGGGATGCGGTGGATCACCACATTGAGGAAGCTGCCGACCAGTAGACCCAGCAGGGTGATGAGCGAGTAGTAGAGCCAAGGCAGTTGTGAGGCGAGCAGTTCCAGTTGTGGCATGATTAAATCTCAAATAAAAGGGGCACAACCTGGTGTGCCCCGTACGCCGCCACCGCCAAGAGGGGGCGGCAAGATAGTACTTAGTGAATGACGCTACCCAGCTTGAAGATGGGCAGGTACATGGCGACCACCAAGCCGCCAACCAGAACGCCGAGCACCACCATGATAAAAGGTTCGATGAGGCTGGAGAGGGCGTCGACCGCATCATCCACCTGTTGCTCGAAGATACCAGCTATCTTGGAGAGCATGTCGTCAACGGATCCGGACTCTTCGCCTATCATCACCATCTGGGTGACTATGTCCGGGAATACCTCCACGGTGCGCATGGCGATGTGCATCTGCATCCCTGCCATTACCTCATTGCGCACGGCGAATACCGCGTTGCGGTAGACAGCATTGCCCGAGGCTCCCGCGGCCGAGACCAGAGCCTCTACCAGCGGGATACCGGCTGCGAAGGTGGTGGCCAGAGTGCGGGCAAAGCGGGCGAGACAGGCTTTGTCGAGTATCATGCCGATCACCGGGATGGAGAGCATGAATCTATCGGTTCTATCCCGCACCGCCTGCGACTTGCGGTGGGCGCGGACGAAGAGAAAGATCGCGATGGCGACACCACCAAAAAAGACCCACCAGTAGTGCTGCATGAAACGCGATAACCCGATCACCATCTGAGTGAAGGCGGGGAGTTCGGCACCAAAGCTCTTGAAGATATCTTCAAATTGCGGCACCACGAAGAGCAGCAGGATACAGGTAACAATAATGGCAACCAGGATCACCATGGCCGGGTAGAAGAGGGCCTTCTTGATCTTGGACTTGAGGGCTTCGGCCTTCTCCTTATAGGTGGCGATACGATCGTAGATCTGCTCCAGGGCGCCGGATTGCTCACCTGCTTCCACCAGATCGCAGTAGAGATCATCGAAGTAGCGGGGGTGTTTGCGCAGCGCCTGGGAGAGGGGCGTGCCGTTCTCCACATCGGCGCAAACCGCGCTCAGCAGCTCGCGCATTTTAATCTTTTCATGGCTGCGGGAGAGCAGTTGCAGGGTCTGCACCAGAGGCACACCCGCCGCCAGCATGGTGGTGATCTGCCGCGACACCATGGCGATATCCATGGGTTTGATGGTGTTGGTATACTTATCGAGAATCGATACGGACTTGCGGCGGACCTTACTGACGGTAACGCCCTGTTTGCGCAATTCGGCTTTGACCTGATTGGGGTTCTCCGCCTGCATCTCGCCGGAGACCTTCTGTCCCTTGCGATTAACGCCATCCCACTTGAATGCAAAGAATTTCTTGCCTTGCGCTTTATTATCCCTGGGTGCCAATGCCATAACGGATCCTTGTCTGTGTGGCTCTGCCACAGTGGCTGCCATGATACTGAGTGGTGGCCTAGCGGCGAGTTCTAGCTGGTAGTGACCCGGTTGATTTCAGCCAGGCTGGTGATCCCCTGCCTGGCCTTCTCCAGGCCAGATTGACGCAGGGTTTTCATCCCCTCTTTCTGGGCCAGGGCGGCAATCTGTAGCGAGTTGCCTCCTTCCATTATGAGGTTGGCCAGGGCCTCGGACATGGGCATGATCTCGTAGATCCCGACCCGCCCCTTGTAGCCGCCTGAGCATTCGCTGCAGCCCACCGGCTTGTAGAGCTGCAATCCGGCATCGATTTGTGCTTGGGTGTAGCCCAGCTCCAGTAGCTCATGGGGCGGTATGTGTTCCGGCTCCCTGCAGCGATCACAGAGGCGGCGTGCCAGGCGCTGGGCCATGATGACAGAGACAGAGGAGGCGATGTTGAAAGCGGGCACCCCCATGTTCATCATACGGGTCAGGGTTTCGGCGGCTGAGTTGGTGTGCAGGGTAGAGAGCACCAGGTGACCGGTTTGTGCCGCCTTGATGGCGATCTCGGCGGTTTCCAGATCGCGGATTTCCCCCACCATCACCACATCCGGATCTTGACGCAAGAAGGCGCGCAGGGCCCCAGCGAAGGTGAGCCCCGCCTTGGGGTTGATCTGCACCTGGTTGATGCCGGCCAGGTTGATTTCTACCGGGTCTTCCGCCGTACTGATGTTGCGCTCATTGGTGTTGAGAATATTGAGACCGGTATAGAGCGACACCGTCTTACCCGAGCCGGTGGGGCCTGTTACCAATATCATGCCTTGTGGTTTGGCCAGAGCCTTGAGATAGATGGCCTTCTGCTCGGGATCATAGCCCAGCTGATCGATATTCAGGCGGGCCGCCGAGGAGTCGAGAATACGCAGCACTATCTTCTCGCCCCACATGGTGGGCAGCGAGTTGACCCGCAAGTCGATGGATTTGTTCTTGGCCACCTTGAGCTTGATGCGACCATCCTGGGGTAGTCGCCGTTCGGCGATATCCAGCCGAGCCATGACCTTGAGGCGGGCGGAGAAGCGGTTGGCCAGATTCACCGGTGGGCTGGCGATCTCGTGCAAGATACCGTCGATACGAAAGCGGATGCGGTACTTGTGCTCATAGGGCTCGAAGTGCAGATCCGAGGCGCCCTTGCGGATGGCGTCCAGCAGAACCTTGTTGATGTACTTGACTATGGGGGCATCGTCATCGCTGTTGGCCGAGGCTTTTTCGTCCAGGCGACTCTCTTCGTCGCTGACCTCCAGGTCGCCAATCTCGCTCTCGTTGAGAGCGTCGACGCCGAGGGCTTGATCCTCCCCCTCGGTGAGGCGGGTGATGGCCTTCTGTAATTTCAGCTCATCCACCAGCAGGGCTTCGGTATGCAGGCCAAAGCTGAAGCCGAAATCTTCCAGCGCCGCCACATTGGTGGGGTCGGACATGGCCACATAGAGGGTATGGCCCTGAGTGTAGATGGGGAGGGCGTGGTGCTTTTCGATGAGCTTCTGATTGAGGTACTTCTGCGGGATCTCGTTGAGGTCGAAGGCATCAAGATCCAGCAGAGGTATCCCATACTCCTGCTCGCAAAACTCGGCCAGGGCGGCGCTGGCGAGAATGCGGTTTTCTACCAAAAAAGTGATCAGCGGCTTGCGCTGCTGGCGCGCTTCCGCACTGTACTTTCTCGAGTCTTCATCGCTTAGCAGCGCCGAGGCCACCAAACTTAAGGCTAGGCCACTATTGGGGGAGGCAGTCATTAAATTAATTCGCTCCTAAAGCCACCCAAATTGAGGGTTACAGATAATGGGCGGAAACTCCGCCCATATATTATTCTAGCGGCAAAAGCTATATTTATGGGCAATAATCAGTTTGACCAGCGCCTGCAGCAGTACAGGATTTAGTCCAAACCATAGGAATCGCTGCTGATGCCGTTAATACGAAAATATCGGTAGTTAGCAGTGGAGATAGTACGGTCCCATTCTTCGGCGCTGCTTTGATCGTTACGGCACTACCTGATGTTGCTCCAGTATATGTCAGATTTACATTACCAGATGTTACTGCAGTAGCTGCAGGCATCCCGTTAGTACTATTACCGCAATTACTTGCGCCGTTGCTCTGCATGCATAGCTCTACTTGAGTTTTCAGGGCACCAGTTGCTGCGACCAGCTCAGACATCTTCGCTTTCTTGGTATAGTTCTGATACGCCGGTAGCGCGATGGCAGCCAGAATGGCGACGATAGCGACAACTATCATCAATTCGATCAGGGTAAAACCGGTTTGTTTCTTCATCTGTAGGTTTCCTTACGTTAACTATCCTGGGGGATGTAGGTGATGTTCACCGTGGTCTGATAATAGCGCCATTGGTGCGCCACGCCTATAGTCGTATGACGCCAAACCTCCGCTGGGTTAAAATTTTGTGAGGCATACCAAAGAGTAAAGCTCAGTTGCTCACGCTTTGGTATTAGGGCAGTACAAAAAATTGCAAAAGTTCACAAACCACAAAAAATTTGGTTATTTGTGAGCTAGTTGAAACAGACATGGGCCTGCTCTTATCAGGCTAGACGAAGCGCATGGAGAGATCCAGGGCGTGGACATGCTTGGTCAATGCCCCCACCGAGATGAAGTCGACGCCACTCTCGGCGTAGCTGCGTATGGTCTGCAAACTGACATTGCCTGATACTTCCAGCTTAGCCTGCCCCTGGTTGATGGCTACGGCATCGATCATCATCTCCACCTGGAAGTTATCCAGCATTATGATGTCGGCTTGGGCGGCCAGGGCTTGACGCAGCTCGTCCAGGTTTTCTACCTCTACCTCCACTCGCTTACCGGGGTTTAGCTCCCGGGCAGTGGCAACGGCCTGGGCTATGCCGCCGCAGGCGAGGATATGGTTCTCCTTGATAAGATAGGCATCAAAGAGTCCCATGCGGTGGTTGGTGCCGCCGCCACAGGTGACGGCATATTTCAGGGCACTGCGCAGGCCAGGCACCGTCTTGCGGGTATCCAGCAGTTTGCAACGGGTGCCGGCTATCTCTTGCATATAGCGGGCAACCAGGCTGGCGACGCCGGAGAGGCTCTGCACGAAGTTGAGCGCCGTGCGCTCGCCAGTTAACAAGATGCGGGCTGGGCCATGGAGGCGGAACAGCTCCTGGTTAGGCTGCAGCGACTCGCCATCTTTGACCTTCCACTCCACTGTGACCTGGCCCCCCAACTGAGAGAACACCTCATCCACCCAGGCTACACCGCAGAAGACGCCAGCTTCGCGGGTGATCACATAGGCTGTGCTCTGCTTGTCGGCGGGAATAAGCTGGGCCGTGATATCGGCATGAGGATCCAGGGGGCCGCCAAGATCCTCTTCCAGGGCATGGCGTACCGCGCGTGTTATATCCTGTTGCAGCATGATGACTCCTATATCAAATGACCGGTGGCAAGAGGAATGCGAAGGCTCCGGCTGGTGCAATAGTAGGTCGACAAGGATAGCATAAGCGTTCCCCCCCTCCCAGCCTCCCACTTGGCAGGGAGAGGAGGCCAACATGCACCTATATGCTCCGCATCAGGTTGAGGCCAAGCATGATTTAAGCAAGGAGTCGTTAGTGAGTCTTACCCATTTGCATATTAACCAAGGGTGGCTGCAGCCTTGCCGTCATCTGCTTTCGCCCCACCAGAATCCCAGACCTGATGCCGAGGTCTCACTGCTGGTGATCCATGGCATCAGTTTGCCGCCGGGGGAGTTTGGGGGCCCCTGGATCGACCAGCTCTTTCTGGGGAAATTGGACCCGACCGCGCACCCTTATTTTGCCTCCCTCGCCGGGCTGCAAGTCTCGGCCCACTGCCTGATCCGTCGTGATGGCGAGCTGGTGCAGTATGTTTCCTTTGACCAGCGTGCCTGGCATGCCGGTGTCTCGCGTTTTGCCGGGCGCGAGGCCTGCAATGACTTCTCTATCGGCATCGAGCTGGAAGGCACAGATGAGAGTGGTTATACCGAAGCGCAATACCAGTGCCTGGTCGCGGTGACTCGAGCCCTGCAAGCCCACTATCCGCAGATCACCGCTGAGCGCATTGTCGGCCATAGTGACATAGCGCCGGGGCGGAAGACGGATCCGGGCGCCCGCTTTTCGTGGGAGCATTATCGTCAATTGCTGGCCCAATAAGCCTGACCCTCTCTATTGCGGGACAACCTATCCTCGGGTCAAACGCTCCCTTGGCAGGCGCTGACACCCGTGCTTGACCTATTCTCCTGTCATCTCTCTTCCTTTAATGTTTCATTCAGCCTTTCGTTAGCAAAATGTTATATGGTCAGACCAAACTTCTGGCTTAAACCGACGTATGGGCGCAATCCGTTGACTAAGATCATTTTTCGAGTGGACATTTGTTAAATGGCTTGCTAATTTGCGTAACACATACATGTATTGGTAATACCAATTTAACAAATTCATAATGCCCTTACGCAAGCAGCAAGTACCTAAAGTGGCTGACGCTATCGTTGCCGAACTTGAGCAGATGATAGTGGATGGCACCCTGCAACCGGGACAGAAACTGTTGCCAGAGCGCGAGCTCGCGGTGCAGTTTCAGGTCTCCCGGCCCTCATTGCGGGAAGCCATCCAGCGGTTGGAAGCCAAGGGCTTGCTCTATCGGCGCCAGGGTGGCGGTACCTATGTGCAGCAGGAGTTGAGTCGTGGTCTGACCGATCCGCTCTTTGAACTGCTGCTCAACAATCCCGGTTCCCAGTTTGATCTGCTGGAGTTTCGGCATGTTCTGGAGGGGGTCGCCGCTTATTACGCGGCCCTGCGCGGCACCGAAGCGGATTTTGACCGTATCCGGGCGGCCCAGGCGAGCATAGAGGCAACTCAATTGAGTGGGGATTTGTCGGGAGAGGCCGTTGCCGTCACCGAATTTTACCTGGTGATGATGGCGGCTTCGCACAATACGGTCCTGCTGCATCTGGTGCGAGCCATGCGTACCCTGTTGGAGCGCAATATCCAGCGCAACATAGAGGTACTCAATCAGCGGCCGGGCGTGGTTAACCGGATCCGTCGCCATAGGTCTGACCTAATAGCGGCGATCCTCTCCGGGCAACCGGAACAGGCGAGAGATGCCTGTCATGAGCATCTCGCCTTTATCGAGGACACCTTGCTGGATATTCAGCGGGAAGAGCAGCGGACCCAGCGCCTGACGCGCCAGATCCTGCAACACCCGAACTGAGCAGCAGGTGCCCATATCGTCATTCAAAACAGCTATTGCCGTTAACCAGATAGGAAACAGCCATGTCTGAACTCCTCAGAAACGATGTGGATCCGGTAGAGACAAGTGAGTGGCTCGCAGCCCTTGAGTCCCTGCTGCGTGAAGAAGGCCCGGATCGTGCCCGCTTCATCATTGATCAACTGGCCGCTCAGGCTCGCAACTCCGGTGTAGATATCTCCACCGGTGGCAAGGGCGGCAGCGTCCTCACCGACTACATCAACTCCATTGCTACCAGCGATGAGCCTGCTTACCCAGGCAACAAAGAGCTGGAGCAACGCATCCGCGCTATCATCCGCTGGAACGCGGCCATGATAGTGCTGCGTGCCTCCAAGAAGGGGCTGGATCTGGGCGGTCACATGTCTTCTTTCGCCTCCTCCGCCACCATCTACGAAGTGGCGTTCAACCACTTCTTTCGTGCGCGCAACGAGAAGGATGGCGGCGATCTGGTCTACTTCCAGGGCCACATCTCTCCGGGTGTTTATGCCCGTGCTTTTGTCGAGGGTCGGTTGACCGAAACCCAGCTGGATAGTTTCCGGCAGGAAGTGGATGGCAAGGGGCTCTCCTCCTATCCGCACCCCAAGTTGATGCCCACCTTCTGGCAGTTCCCGACGGTTTCCATGGGCCTGGGCCCTATCGGCTCCATCTATCAGGCGCGCTTCCTCAAGTACCTGACCGATCGGGGCATGAAAGATTGCTCCGAGCAGAAGGTGTATGCCTTCCTGGGTGACGGTGAGATGGATGAGCCGGAGTCCAAGGGCGCCATCACGGTAGCGGTGCGCGAGAAGCTGGATAACCTGATCTTCGTCATCAACTGCAACCTGCAGCGTCTGGATGGTCCTGTGGTCGGTAACGGCAAGGTGATCCACGAGCTGGAAGGGCTGTTCAAGGGCGCCGGTTGGGAAGTGATCAAGGTGATCTGGGGTAGCAAGTGGGATGAGCTGCTGCAAAAAGATAGCTCCGGCAAGTTGCTGCAACTGATGAATGAAACCGTGGATGGCGACTATCAGACCTTCAAGTCCAAGAATGGCGCCTATGTGCGTGAGCACTTCTTCGGTAAATACCCGGAAACTGCCGCGCTGGTCAAAGAGTGGAGCGACGAGCAGATCTTCAGCCTGAACCGCGGTGGTCACGACCCCCGTAAGGTCTATGCCGCCTTCAAAAAGGCCAACGAGACCAAGGGCAAGCCTGTGGTGATCCTGGCCAAGACCATCAAGGGTTATGGCATGGGCGAAGCCGCCGAGGGCAAGAACATTGCTCACCAGGTGAAGAAGATGGAGCAGGACTCCGTTCGTCACCTGCGTGATCGCTTCAATGTGCCGGTGGGCGATGAGCAACTGGAACAGCTGCCTTATCTCTCCTTCGAGCAGGGTTCCGCCGAGTGGAACTATCTGCACGAGCGTCGTGCGGCGTTGAAGGGCTATCTGCCCAGTCGTCTGCCCCAGACCACGGTCAAGCTGGAGATTCCTGAACTCTCCGCCTTTGATGCCCTGCTGGGTGAGCAGAGCCGCGAAATTTCCACCACCATGGCCTTCGTGCGCTCCCTGAATGTGCTGCTCAAGGATAAGTCCGTGGGTCAGCGTATCGTGCCCATCCTGGCGGATGAAGCCCGTACCTTTGGTATGGAAGGTCTATTCCGTCAGATCGGTATTTACAGCCCCCACGGTCAGCAATATACCCCGCAAGATCGTGACATCGTCTCCTACTACAAGGAAGACAAGAAGGGTCAGATACTGCAGGACGGCATCAACGAGCTGGGCGCCATGTCCTCCTGGCTTGCGGCGGCGACCTCCTACAGCACCAATGATTGCCCCATGATCCCCTTCTACATCTACTACTCCATGTTTGGTTTCCAGCGTGTCGGTGACATGTGCTGGGCGGCTGGGGATCAACAGGCGCGCGGCTTCCTGCTGGGGGCCACCTCAGGCCGGACTACCCTGAATGGTGAAGGGCTGCAGCATGAAGATGGTCACAGCCACATTCTGGCGGGCACCATCCCCAACTGCATCAGCTACGATCCCTCATTCGCCTATGAAGTGGCGGTGATCATTCAGGATGGTATGCGTCGCATGTATGGCGATAATCCGGAGAACATCTACTACTACATCACCACCCTGAACGAGAACTACGTTCACCCGGCCATGCCCGCTGGGGTTGAAGAGGGTATTCGCAAGGGTATCTACAAGCTGGAAACCGTGGCCGGTGACAAGGCTAAGGTACAGTTGCTGGGTTGTGGCTCTATCCTCAACTATGCCCGCCGTGCCGCCCAGATCCTGAGTGACGAGTACGGCATCGGTTCCGATGTCTACAGCGTCACCAGCTTCAACGAACTGGCCCGTGATGGTCAGGATGCGGATCGCTGGAACATGCTGCATCCCCAGAGTGAAGCGCGTCTGCCCTATATCGCTCAGGTGCTGGGCAAGGCGCCAGCCATAGTCGCCACTGACTACATGAAGATCTACGGTGAGCAAGTGCGAGCCTATGTACCCAGTGAAAGCTATCGCGTGCTGGGCACAGATGGTTTTGGCCGCTCCGACAGCCGTGAAAACCTGCGTCGTCACTTCGAGGTGAACGAAGGTTACATAGTGGTCGCCGCCCTCACCGAACTGGCCAAGCTGGGCCAGATCGACAAGGCTCAGGTGGCTCAAGCTATCGCCAAGTTCGGCATCGATGCCGACAAGATCAACCCGCTGTACGCGTAAGGGGACGGGCATGTCTATCGAAATTTGTGTGCCGGATATCGGCGGTGATGAAGTCGCGGTAACCGAGATCCTGGTGAAGGTGGGTGACAAGGTGGAGGCGGATCAGTCTCTGCTGACGGTGGAAGGGGACAAGGCCTCCATGGAGGTTCCCTCGCCCCAAGCTGGCGTGGTGAAAGCCATTAAAGTTGCCGTTGGTGACAAGGTGAGCACAGGCTCCTTCATCATGGAATTTGACGTTGCGGCTGCTGCGCCGGTTGCCAGCGCCTCTGCTGCGGCGCCGGCTGTAGCCGCGGCCCCTGTGGTGGCGGCGGCCAAAGAGGTCTTTGTGCCGGATATCGGCGGCGATGAAGTGGCAGTCACCGAGATCCTGGTCAAGGTCGGCGATGTGGTTGAGGCCGATCAATCCCTGCTGACAGTGGAGGGTGACAAGGCCTCCATGGAAGTGCCGGCGCCGTTTGCCGGGACAGTACAAGCTATCCAGGTTGCCGTGGGTGACCAGGTGGCCACTGGCTCTCTCATCATGGTGTTTGCCGTGGCTGGCGCGGCCACGGTCGCCGTCGAGGCGGCGCCTGCTTCTGCTCCTGCTCCTGTGGCGACCGCTTCTGCCGAGAAAGCCGTCCATGTGCCGGACATTGGGGGGGATGAAGTGGCGGTCACCGAGATCCTGGTCAAGGTGGGCGATCGGGTCGAAGCCGATCAATCCTTGCTGACGGTGGAGGGTGACAAGGCCTCCATGGAAGTGCCGGCACCGTTCACCGGGACAGTTAAATCGATCCAGGTTGCTCTGGGTGACAAGGTGGCCACGGGTTCCCTCATCATGACGTTTGACGTCGCTGGGGCCGCTCCGGCTGCTGTCACCGTAGCCGCGCCGGCAGCGGTAGCCGCACCGGCCGCGGCCAAGGCGGAGGAGAAGGGCGATTTTGTGGCCAATGAGGCCTATGTTCATGCTTCTCCGGCCGTGCGTCGTCTGGCTCGCGAGTTTGGCGTCAACTTGGCTAAGGTCAAGGGGTCGGGTCGTAAGGGCCGGATCCAGAAGGAAGACGTCCAGGCTTATGTGAAGGAGGCCATCAAGCGTGCCGAGTCGGCTCCTGCCGGTGTGTCCGGTGGTGCGGGTCTGGGTGTGTTGCCATGGCCCAAGGTGGACTTTGCCAAGTTTGGTCCGGTGGAAGAGCTGGATCTGACCCGCATCCAGAAGATCTCCGGCCCGAACCTGCATCGCAACTGGGTGATGATCCCCCATGTGACCCAGTTCGACGAGGCGGATATCACTGAGCTGGAGGCGTTCCGCAAGGAGCAGAACGTGGTGGCCGACAAGCAGCAACTGGGCTTCAAGATCACACCGCTGGTCTTCATCCTCAAGGCGGCCGCCAAGGCGCTGGAGGCTCATCCGCGCTTCTGCAGTTCCCTCTCCGAGGATGGCAGCAAGCTCATCATGAAAAAGTACATCCATATCGGTGTGGCGGTGGATACCCCCAACGGTCTGGTGGTGCCTGTGGTGCGTGATGTGAACAAGAAGGGCATCTACGAGCTGTCGCAAGATTTGGCCGAGATCTCCAAGAAGGCGCGCACGGGCAAGCTGACGGGGGCCGACATGCAGGGCGGTTGCTTCACCATCTCCAGCCTGGGTGGCATTGGCGGAACCAGCTTCACGCCGATTGTCAACGCGCCGGAAGTGGCGATCCTGGGTGTCTCCAAGTCGGATATCAAGCCGAAGTGGAATGGCAAGGAGTTTGCTCCGCGTCTGATGTTGCCGCTGGCGCTCTCCTACGATCACAGAGTGATCGACGGGGCCGATGGTGCGCGTTTTATCACCACCATGAACGAAGCCCTGTCTGACATCCGTCGTCTGGTGCTGTAACTGTGACCGGGCAGGCGCCGACCTGCCCCTTTGCTTCACGTACCAAGCAAACTGACTGTATGCTTGCCGGAGCGGGAGTCCGCCCCGGCAACCCATGTGAAAAGAGGTCATGATGAGCAATCAAATTAAAACTCAGGTGGTGGTGATTGGTGCCGGTCCTGCCGGTTATTCTGCCGCATTCCGTTGTGCCGACCTGGGGCTCGAAACCGTATTGATCGAACGTTACAGCACCCTGGGCGGTGTCTGTTTGAACGTTGGTTGTATTCCCTCCAAGGCCCTGCTGCACGTGGCCAAGGTGATCGAAGAGGCCAAGGCCCTGGCGGCTCACGGCATCGTCTTCGGTGAACCCCAGACCGATATCGACAAGATCCGTCTGTGGAAAGAAAAAGTGGTCGGCAAGCTGACCGGTGGTCTGGCGGGTATGGCCAAGCAGCGCAAGGTGCAGGTCGTCAACGGTGTGGCCAAGTTTACCGCGGCCCACAGCCTGGAAGTGACGGCTCTGGATGGCAGCAAGACAGTGGTCAACTTCGACCATGCCATCATAGCGGCCGGCTCTCGTCCGGTGAAATTGCCGTTTATTCCCCATGACGATCCTCGGGTGTGGGACTCTACCGATGCGCTGGAGCTCAAGAGCGTACCAGGCAAGCTACTGGTGCTGGGTGGCGGCATTATCGGTCTGGAGATGGGGACGGTTTACTCCTCCCTGGGCGCCGAGATCGACGTGGTGGAGTTTGCCGACCAGCTGGTGCCAGCCGCCGACAAGGATGTGGTCAAGGTCTATACCAAGCGGGTAGAAGGTAAGTTCAACCTGATGCTGGAGACCAAGGTGACCGCGGTGGAAGCCAAGGCCGATGGTCTCTATGTCTCCTTCGAGGGCAAGCATGCGCCAGCCGAGCCGGTACGTTATGACAGCGTGCTGGTGGCCGTGGGCCGGGTGCCGAATGGCAAGATGCTGGATGCCGAGAAGGCGGGCGTGGCCGTCACCGAGCGTGGTTTCATCGAGGTGGACAAGCAGCTGCGGACCAATGTGGCTCACGTTTTCGCCATCGGCGATATCGTCGGTCAGCCCATGCTGGCGCACAAGGGGGTGCATGAGGGCCATGTGGCGGCGGAAGTCATCGCTGGCAAGAAGCACTACTTCGATCCCAAGGTGATCCCCTCCATCGCCTATACCGAGCCAGAGATCGCTTGGGTGGGGCTGACCGAGAAGGAAGCCAAGCAGCAAGGGATCAACTATGAGTGTTCAGTCTTCCCGTGGGCGGCCTCGGGTCGCGCCATCGCCTCCGATTGCGCCGACGGCATGACCAAGCTCATCTTCGACAAGGGGACGGGTCGCGTCATCGGTGGCGCCATAGTCGGCACCAACGGCGGCGAGCTGCTGGGTGAAATTGGCCTGGCCATCGAAATGGGTGCCGACGCCGAAGATATCGCGCTGACCATTCACGCTCACCCGACGCTGCACGAGTCTGTGGGCTTGGCTGCCGAGGTATTCGAGGGCTCTATCACGGATCTGCCCAACGCCAAGGCGAAAAAGCGCTAAGGGATGCCACTCCCCACGCTGTCCGCTATCGACGGCCCGATTCGGGCTAGTTGAGAGGGCGGCGACTATACTTAAGGTCACTCACTTCGAGTGACCTTTTTGTTGTTGGGGGGCTTATGCGACCGCTTCTGTTGGCTTTTATCGGCATGCTGTTGTTGGTGGCCTGCTCGCCTCACGATCCGGTGCGGATCCATCGCGCTGATGTGGAGGTGGGGGAGACCCATATCAGTGTGGGGGATGGTCATTATCGTGGTGATGGCCATTATCACGAAAGTGAACAACATCATGAAGATGATAAACATCATCACCAGGATCAGGGAAACTTCTGTCCGCCGGGTCAGGGTAAGAAGGGACGCTGTTAATCCTCAGCCTGGATAGCGGCGAGTGCGCTCCTTGCGCCGTGGCGTTTCTCCCGCCCCTTCGCCGGGGCGGTACAGTTTCGAGGCAATTTCCAACCGTCAGCTCATCAAACTACCTGAGATGTAGATAAGGGGTCCCCCAAGCGTGGCACTCAAGAGCCAGGCTTTGTGCTGGGAGTGGATGTCAGCCTGTTTTTCTCGGGGAGAATGACTCACCTTTCTTCACCGTGGCTTTAGTTCGCTGGCGGATCCCGTTAGCATGGGGCAAGCCCTGACTCTGATGACCCTCTCCGATGGAAAACCCTGCGTTGCGCTCTCTGCTGTTCTCGCCTCTCTGGTCGCTGGCCATGCTGCTACTGTGTGTCTGTTTCAATGTGGCTGAGGCTGCTGTGCCTCGAGGCCCGGAGCGTCCTAAGATTGCCTTGGTGTTGAGTGGGGGGGGGGCCAAGGGGGCGGCTCATCTGGGGGTACTCAAGGTCCTGGAGGAGATGCGCATTCCGGTGGACATGGTGCTGGGCACCAGTATGGGCTCCTATGTGGCGGGCATGTATGCCATGGGTTACTCCGCCGATGAGGTGACGACCAAGACTCTGGGTATGGACTGGAACAAGGGCTATCAGGACAAGGTGACGCGCCAGGAGCTCTCCCTGCGCAAGAAGCGACAGGCCGATGACTTTCAGTTGCAGACGGATATCGGGCTCAGTGAGGGCAAGGTGAAACTGCCAGAAGGGGTATATCAGGGACATGGTATGGCGGCGCTGTTGCGCGAGGCGACCTCCAACTTGCCCGCCTTGCGCAGTTTCAACGAGCTGCCCATTCCCTATCGCGCCATCGCCACCAATATGGAGACGGTGCAACCCGTGGTACTCAGCCGTGGCAATCTGGCCGTGGTTATGCAGGCTTCCATGTCTATTCCCGGGGCGCTCAAGCCGGTGGAGATCAATGGCCAGCTGCTGGCGGACGGCGGCATAGTCAATAACCTGCCCATCGATATCGCTATCAAGATGGGTGCTGATGTCATCATAGCCGTCGATATCTCGGATAAGCTCAAGCCCAAGAGTGAGCTCGATTCAGCATTCAATCTGGTGGATCAACTCACTACCTATCTCACCCGCTCGGGAACCGAACGACAACTGGCCCTACTACGGGAGCAGGACATAGTGTTGAGTCCTGACGTGGCCGGTTATTCGGTCAGCGACTTTGCCAAGATGCCGCAAATTATGGACCGCGGGGAGGCCATGGCGCGTAGCCAGATCTGGCGCCTGAAGTCCCTGTCGGTGAGCCCGGAGGAGTATCACGATTACCAGCAGGAGAAGCTGGATCGACGCTCGCAACTGAGCGGCCAGCCTGCCTATTATCTGGACAAGATTGTCATCCACAACGACTCCCGGCTGAGCGATCAGGTGCTTAAGGGGATGTTGCAAGTGGACACGGGTAAGATCCAGACCAATGAGAATTTGGAGGCGGGCATAGAGCGCATCAATGCGTTGGGCACCTTCGAACGGGTCACCTATGAGATAGACGAGCAGCAGGGGCAGAATGTGCTGGTGATCAACGCCACCGAGAAGCGCTGGGGACCAGACTACCTGGATTTCACCTTTGCCCTTGAGGATGACTTCCAGACTCGCTCTAACTATAGCTACGGGGTGGCTTACACTCTGACCAACATGAATGACCTGGGGGCTGAATGGCGCAATGAGTTGACCATGGGCAGTTGGAGCCACCTGCGCAGCGAGTTCTACAGCCCCTTCGATGCCCGGCAACAATTCTACTGGCAGTTGGGGGCGGGCTATGACAAGCAGACCCGGGCCATCTTCCTGAGTAACATCGAGGGTATCAGTAAGCAGGCGGAGGGGGGCGGTGCAGATTATGTCAACATGGAGCATGGCACCTGGTCTATGGATGGCGAGCTGGGCTGGAATAGCCAGCCGTGGAGTCAGTTCTCATTCGGAACTCAGCTGGCGCACTCTGCCATTACCATAGATGGCGCCAGTGGCGAGGAGAATGTCCGCTCTTGGGGGCCCTACCTGGATTATGGTTATGACACTCTGGATAGCCGTTTCTTCCCCAGAGAGGGGAGTTATTTCTCGGGGCGCCTCTCCTACATTCACACTCAAGGCGAAGATATCAGTGCTGAAGAGCAGTGGGGCCTGGTTTCGGCGTTTAATTATCTCAAGCCCTTTACCTTCAGTGAGCGCCAGACGCTGGCTTTGCGCCTCTCTGGTGGGGGCTCTGATGTCAGTGAACTGGTGCCGCTCTACCTGCAGGATTTGGGGGGGCTGTTCAACCTCTCCGGCTATCAGCGTTATCAATTGAATGGCCGGTACAAGGCCTTTGGCGGCTTGATGTATGGTTACCGCCTGCTGGATAACAACTTCGGTGCCTTCAAGTCCCCTGTCTATGCTGGCTTTTCACTAGAGCGGGGCAATATCTGGAATGACAAGTCCGACATCAGTTGGGGCGACATGCTGAATGCTGGCAGCATCTATATCGGCTCAGATACCTTTTTAGGCCCAGTTTATCTGGCTTATGGCCAGGCTCAGGGGGGGAAAGAGTCCCTATACCTCTTTTTTGGTAATACATTCGGTTTGTGAGTCAGAGTGGGCAGAATGGAATTCTGATCACGATATTTTTCATGACCCCTTAAAAACTATATAGTTAGCAAAATTGGCTGGGCCGCGCTGGCCCAGGTCACGGAAGCGTGTCGCAAACAACGACCAACCTCGTTTATAGGAGTCCACAGTGCTAGAGAGCTATCGTCAACACCTTGCCGAGCGTGCCGCCCAAGGCATCGCGCCCAAGCCACTGAGTGCTGACCAGGTTGCAGGCCTGGTCGAGCTGTTGAAGAGCCCCCCGGCCGGGGAGGATGCGGTACTGCTGGATCTGTTGGCCAATCGCATTCCGCCGGGAGTGGATGAGGCCGCTTATGTGAAGGCGGGGTTCCTGGCTGCCGTGGCCAAGGGTGAAGCTCACTCTGCCGTGGTTAGTGCCGAACAGGCGGTCGAACTGTTGGGCACCATGCAGGGCGGCTACAACATTCAGCCGCTCATCGACCTGCTGGATGATGCCAAGCTGGCCCCCATTGCCACCAAGGCGCTCTCCCATACCCTGCTGCTGTTTGACTCCTTTCACGATGTGCAAGAGAAGCTCAAGGCCGGTAACGCCTATGCCAAGCAGGTGATGGACGCCTGGGCCAATGCCGAGTGGTATCTCTCCCGTCCCAAGCTGGCCGAGAAGATCTCTTTGACCGTCTTCAAGGTGAGTGGCGAAACCAACACCGACGATCTCTCGCCGGCCCAGGATGCCTGGTCACGCCCGGATATCCCGTTGCACGCCCTGGCTATGCTGAAAAACAGCCGTCCTGGCATCGAAGCCGATCAGGAAGGGGCGGTTGGTCCCATCAAGACCCTGGATGCCTTGAAGGCCAAGGGTTTCCCGCTGGTCTATGTGGGGGATGTGGTCGGTACCGGCTCCTCGCGCAAGTCGGCCACCAACTCAGTGCTCTGGTTCATGGGTGACGATATCCCCAATGTGCCCAACAAGCGTGCCGGTGGTTTCGTGCTGGGTGGCAAGATTGCCCCCATCTTCTTCAACACCATGGAAGATGCCGGTGCCCTGCCCATCGAGCTGGATGTCAGCAAGATGAATACCGGCGATGTCATCGACATCTATGTCTACGAAGGCAAGGTGACCCGTCATGGCAGCGACGAGGTGATCGCCACCTTCACCCTCAAGACAGAGGTGTTGCTGGATGAAGTGCGTGCCGGTGGCCGTATTCCGCTCATCGTCGGCCGAGGTCTCACCGACAAGGCGCGCGAAGCCCTGGGCTTGCCCTTCTCTACCGTATTTAACCGTCCGCAGCCGGTGGCCGATACCGGCAAGGGCTACACGCTAGCCCAGAAGATGGTGGGCAAGGCGTGTGGCGCGGTGGGTATCCGCCCAGGTACCTACTGTGAGCCCAAGATGACCACGGTCGGCTCTCAGGACACCACGGGTCCCATGACCCGCGATGAGTTGAAGGATCTGGCCTGCCTCGGCTTCTCTGCCGATCTGGTGATGCAATCCTTCTGTCACACCGCCGCCTATCCCAAGCCGGTGGATGTGCAGACTCACCATACCCTGCCCGATTTCATCATGAACCGTGGCGGTGTGGCTCTGCGTCCTGGTGATGGTGTCATCCACAGCTGGCTCAACCGCATGCTGTTGCCGGATACAGTCGGTACCGGTGGTGACTCCCACACCCGTTTCCCCATCGGTGTCTCCTTCCCAGCGGGCTCAGGTCTGGTGGCCTTTGCCGCTGCCACTGGCGTCATGCCGCTGGATATGCCGGAATCGGTACTGGTGCGCTTCAAGGGCTCCATGCAGCCTGGCATCACGCTGCGGGATCTGGTCCATGCCATACCCTATCAGGCCATCCAGATGGGGCTGCTCACCGTCGAGAAAGCGGGCAAGAAGAACATCTTCTCCGGCCGCATCCTGGAGATCGAAGGGCTGCCAGAGCTCAAAGTCGAGCAGGCATTCGAGCTGGCCGATGCCAGTGCCGAACGCTCTGCCGCAGGTTGTACCATCAAGCTGGATGAGGCACCGATCGCCGAGTACCTGAAGTCCAACATCGTGATGCTCAAGTGGATGCTTTCCGAAGGGTATGGCGATGTGCGTACCATAGAGCGCCGCATCCAGGGCATGGAAGCCTGGCTGGCCAAGCCTGAGCTGATGAGTGCCGATGCCGACGCCGAGTATGCCGCCATCATCGAGATCGATCTGGACAGCATCAAGGAGCCCATCCTCTGTGCGCCGAATGATCCGGACGATGCCCGTCTGCTCTCCAGCGTGGCAGGTGCCAAGATCGATGAGGTCTTCATTGGTTCCTGCATGACCAATATCGGCCACTTCCGTGCCGCCGGTAAGCTGCTCAACCAGTTCAAGGGACAGCTGGCGACCCGTCTGTGGATCGCGCCGCCGACCAAGATGGACCGGGATCAGCTCACCGAAGAGGGGTACTACGGCATCTTCGGTCGCGTCGGTGCCCGCATCGAGATCCCGGGTTGTTCACTCTGCATGGGTAACCAGGCCCGTGTTGGCGACAACACCACGGTCGTCTCCACCTCGACCCGTAACTTCCCGAACCGTCTGGGGCAGGGCGCCAATGTCTATCTGGCCTCCGCCGAACTCTCGGCCGTGGCGGCGATCCTGGGTCGCATTCCCAGCGTTGAGGAGTATCAGGGGTATGCCCGCGAGCTGGAAACGCTGGCGGCCGATGTCTATCGCTATCTGAACTTCAACGAGATTGCCAGCTACACCGACAAGGCTGAAAAGGTGATACTGCAGGTTCAGGCCTGATAGTTCCCTGCAGAGCACAACGGGGCGAGACTAGAGTCTCGCCCCGTTTTTTATGGGTCTTTAGGTCTAGAATGAAGAGTAAGAGTACCGGCATATTTTAGGGGTAATGCTATGGACTATGAATTTATCCGGGAGCCTGATGGGCGTTTGAAGGCCTATCTCTCCATGGGGCATGAGGCTGTGGGTCACTGGCTCAATGATGAGATGGGTAGCCAGCTATCACTGATGCAGGAGGTATTGGCCGATATCGATGCCTTACAACGGGGTGAGCAGGAGACTATTTCTCGCCATGGCGCCGTCTACAGCCTGCATCTGAGCGATGAGGAGGCCGAGGTGGCGGCCAATGTGGTGCAATTTGAGTTTGCCGATGATCTTGAGCCGGACATGGCCTACTACGATGATGAGCAGATGGCGGGGTGTGGCTTGGAGGATTTCCAACGGTTGTTATTGGCTTGGCACGATTTTGTGCGTGCCGAACAGGCGTAAACGGTGGGGGGTGTCGGGAGTATAGCTATGCACCATTTTGGCGCCCTTCCTGGTGACAAGTTATCGAGTGTTGCACCATAAAGAACGAGTCATGGTCTCTTCTTTTCAACTTATTTAGTTAACGCATTGATATTAAATGACTTTAACATTATGGCACAGACATTGAATTAGATAGTCAAACCCAATATCAACCAGGGAGTGGGAGACAAGGTATGAAGCTTATCAGTGCAATCATCAAACCCTTCAAGCTGGATGACGTTCGTGAGGCTGTAGCGGCCCTGGGCGTTGACGGCATGACGGTATCAGAAGTGAAGGGCTTTGGCCGCCAGAAGGGTCACACCGAACTCTACCGTGGTGCCGAGTATCAGGTTGATTTCCTGCCCAAGGTCAAGCTGGAGATCGCCACCGCCACCGAGAACGTGGAAAGCATCATCGAAGCCATCTGCAAGGCGGCTTATACCGGCAAGATCGGTGATGGTAAGATCTTTGTGTACGATCTGGCCCACGTGGTGCGGATCCGTACCGGTGAAGTGGATGGCGAAGCCATCTGATCACCCCAGGGTGTTCACCCCGATAGGATAGCCCCTGTCATTTCATTATCTGTTCATCTGTATTTGAGGCCCATTGGGTCTCTTTTTTTTATTTGGCTTGAAGAAGTAAATGCGAATAACTATCATTGCCTTGGTGGGTTTTTTCTGTGGCGATGGAGAGTGCATATGAGTTGGCGTCATCTGGTGAGTTTTACCCTGTTGTTGGGCTTTCAGGCGCAGGCGGCTGAGGAGATCAATGTCTATTCGGCACGTCAGGCGCATTTGATTGAACCTATAGTGCAGCAATTTACCCAGCAAAGCGGTATCAAGGTCAATCTGGTCTATGCCGAAGATGGCCTGGTTGAGCGACTCAAGCGCGAAGGGCGGTTAACACCCGCCGATCTGGTTTTGACTGTGGATATCAGTCGCCTGATGGAGCTGGTAGATGGCGATCTGGTACAGCCAGTGTCAAGCCCCGTACTGGAACAGGCGATCCCCGCCCAGTATCGTGATGAGCAAGGTCGCTGGTTTGCCCTCACCACCCGGGTTCGCAACATCTATAGCAGCAAGGAGCGTGTGGGGCAGCTTGGGGCCATTCGTTACGAAGATCTGGCCGATGCCAAGTACAAGGGGCGTATCTGCACCCGCAGCGGCAAGCATCCCTACAATGTGGCACTGGTCGCTTCTCTGTTGGCTCATCAGGGCGAGGCCAAAACCCGTCAATGGCTGGAGGGCGTCAAGGCCAACCTGGCTCGCAAACCGCAGGGCAATGACAGGGATCAGGTGAAGGCGATCAAGGAGGGGATCTGCGATCTGTCGTTGGGTAACAGTTACTACTACGGCAACATGCTCGAGGATGCGACCCAGAAGAGTTGGGCTGAGGCTGTCTATCTCAATTTCCCCAATCAGGCGGATAGAGGGGTGCACGTCAATGTCAGTGGCGTCGTGATGACCAAGCATGCCAAGCACCCAGCTGCCGCGCAACGGTTGATGGAGTATCTGGCCGGAGATCAGGCCCAGCGTCTCTATGCCGAGCTCAATAAGGAGTATCCGGTCAAGCCTGGCGTTGCCTGGTCGCCTCTGGTCACCTCCTGGGGCCAATTCCGGGCCGATAGCCTCTCTCTTTCCGAGATCGCCAAGCATAGGCGTCAGGCGTTGACCCTGCTGGATGAGGTGAAATTCGATCTCTAACACTCTAGCTAAAGCAGTTTAAGGGGCGAGCGAGCAGTATGAGAGCCTCACTCTGGATAGTAAGCAGCAGGGGTATCGCCCTGCTGCTCTGTTTACCCATAATGGCCTTGTTGGTGGAGGCCTGCCTGTCATCCACGGATCTGCTGGCTCATCTGTGGGCAACAGTACTACCTACTTATCTGCTCAATTCCATCGGGCTGGTGTGTGGCACGCTATTGCTCTGCCTCCTGCTGGGGGCGCCAGCGGGCTGGTTGATGGCGCGCTGTCAGCTACCCGGGCAACGCTGGCTCAATTGGGCGCTGGTCTTACCCTTGGCCATGCCGGGTTACCTGGTTGCCTATGTCTATACCGATCTGCTCGATTATGCCGGCTGGGCACAGGTGAGTCTGCGTCAGCTCTTTGGCTGGCAGCAGCCCGGTGACTACTATTTTCCGGCTATCCGCTCCCTGGGGGGCGCCGTGGTCGTCTTGTCCCTGGTGCTCTATCCCTATGTCTACCTGTTGTCCCGAGCCGGATTTGGCGAGCTGGCGCCACAGCTTATCGAGAGTGCCCGCATGCAGGGCTATGGTCGCTGGCGTCGCTGGTGGCATCTGGAACTTCCTCTGGTGCGTCCCGCCATTGCCGTGGGGCTCTCTTTAGTCGCCATGGAGACGCTGGCCGACTTTGGTACGGTCGCCTATTTTGCCGTGCCAACCCTGACCACGGCGGTCAATGATGTGTGGCTGGGTTACGGTGATCTGGGGGCGGCCGCCCAGATCTCGCTGGGGCTACTGGCGTGTGTCTTGCTGATCTTGCTGATGGAACGCGTGAGTCGAGGTCGGCAGCAGCGTTATCAACGGCAGAGTCTGCTGCAGCCTGGCACCGCGCAGGTGCTGGGGCCGATTGCGCGCGTGGTCGCCGTGGGTTATCTGTTGATGCTGATCCTGCTGGGTTTTCTACTCCCCTGTATGGTGCTGCTGCACTATGCCGGGCAAGTCTGGGGCGGCGCCTGGCCCCCCGGTTTATGGGATGCCAGCCTCAATAGCTTGATGGTGGCGGGATGGGCGGCGCTGGTGGCCAGCATGCTGGCGCTCCTGATCCTCTTTGCCCAACGCCTGAACCCGAGATTGGCCTGGCCAAGGCAGTGGGCTGGAATGGGTTACGCCATGCCCGGTACCGTCCTGGCTATAGGGATCCTGATCCCCCTCACCGCCACGGATTTCGCTCTTAACGACCTGCTCGCCAGCTTGGGGTTGGCTGAGCCCGGGCTTATCTTGACGGGCTCCCTGTTTGCGCTGATCACTGCCTATGTGGTGCGTTTTATCGCCATGGCTCTGGGGGCGATCGAAAGCAGTTATGGTCGCATCTCGCCATCTCTGGATATGGCCAGCCGCACACTGGGCCATGCCCCAGGCAGCCTGTTATGGCGAGTTCATCTGCCGTTGTTGCGGCGGGGGGCCTTGACCGGGGCCCTGCTCATCTTCATTGAGGCCATGAAGGAGTTGCCAGCCGCATTGATGCTGCGCCCATTTAACTATGAAACCCTGGCCACGCTGGTTTATCAGTACGTTAAAACGGAGCAGTTGGCTGAGGGCGCGTGGCCTGCCCTGCTGATCGTGCTGGTTGGTCTTTTACCCTTGCTGTTTATGAATCACTACCTTGGGGAGCGGAAATCATGAGTGCCTTGAAAATCGATGATCTTCATTGCCAGCACCAGCAGCAGGCTGTCTTGTCCGGGGTGTCATTAACCGTGGAAGAGAACGAGATCCTCTGTCTACTGGGCGCCAGTGGGGGTGGCAAGACCACGTTGCTGCGGGCCATAGCAGGCTTGATGCCGGTATCGCGAGGCGCACTCTGGCTTCGTGGGCGACAGGTGGAAGGGGGCGGCATCAGCGCACCGGCCGAGCAGCGTGAGACAGGGTTTATTTTCCAGGACTATGCGCTGTTTCCTCATCTGACGGTGGAGCAGAATCTGGCGTTTGCGCTGCGTCCACTCCGGCTCGCCGTGGCGCAGCAGAGGCAACGCATCCAGGAGATGCTGAGTATGGTCTCTTTGGATGGCCTGGCTCAGCGTTATCCTCATGAGCTGTCAGGCGGGCAGCAGCAGCGGGTGGCGATCGCCCGGGCGCTGGTGTGCCGTCCGCAACTCCTGCTGCTGGATGAGCCCTTCTCCAATATCGACGCCCAGGTGCGCTGGACCCTGATCCGCGAGATCCGCACCTTGCTCAAGAGCCTGAATATGGCGGCAGTCTTTGTCACGCACAGCAAGGAGGAGGCGTTTGCCTTTGCGGATCGCCTGGCCTTACTGGAGAAGGGGCGGGTGGTGCAGATCGGTACCCCGAAACAGCTCTATCATCAACCGGCGAGTCCTTATGTGGCCGAGTTTCTTGGGCAGGGCAACCTGGTGCCTTGTGACTGGTTGGCCGCGGGGCATCTGGCCTCTGCCTTGGGGGATATTCGGGTAGCGGGTGATCCTGCTGCTTGCCCGGAACCCTTGCTCTTTGTGCGCCCGCAGTTACTGGCCGTGTCACAGGGTGGGCCGGGGGCGCTGCTGGAGCAGCAGTTTCTCGGTAGCCATGTGCGCTGTCTTATCGATTGGTACGGGGAGCGGTATGAGGCCTGGCATCATGAGTGGCTCACTGAGCCAGAGCAGGGTGTATCGCTGGCGTTGCGTCCTCATGCGCCTGTGCTCTTTTCCCGCTCACACTGGCAGCAGTCCAGGGTGATAGCGTGATACTCCTTGCAGATAAATGGCTTATAGTGAAGCCATGACGTTCTGAAAAGGAGATCGCAACATGTTCCACCCGCAACCGGGTATCTGTGCCGAGCCCAATCTGCATGCCAGCTATTTGATGTTTGACATAGAGCCGCAATCCGAGTCTGTGGTCAGGTCCGCCCTGGCTCAATTCCCTGCGCTCTGTAGCGAGTTGGCGCTCGCTTTTCCCGATGCTCAGTTCACTGGTGTGGTAGCCATCGGGGTCGAGTGCTGGCCGCGCCTGTATGGGGCGGCTCCTGCCGAGCTGCAGCCCTTTCCCACCTTCGGTGCCGAGGGGCAGCAGGCCCCTGCCACGCCCTTTGATCTCTTCTTTCAACTGCGTGGCGATAGAGTAGATCTGCTCCATTTGGCTGGGCAGCGGTTGATGGCTCTGCTAGCGGGGGCTGTGGTGTTGCGCGAAGAGGTCAAGGGCTTCCGCTTTCTCGACTCACGGGATCTCACCGGTTTTGTCGATGGTACCGAGAATCCACAAGGGGAGCACAGGGCCGAGGTGGCCTTGGTAGCCGAAGGGCCGTTTGCCGGGGGCAGCTATCTGCATCTGCAGCGTTTTGTCCACAACATGGCCCAGTGGCAGCGATTGTCACTGCAGGAGCAGGAGGACACTATCGGCCGTACCAAGGTGGAAAATATCGAGTATGCCTCGGTGGCCAAGCCCCTCACCAGCCATATCAAGCGGGTCAATATCAAGGATAGCCAGGGCCGGGGCAAGGAGATCTTGCGTCAATCCATGCCCTGGGGAACCTTGGAGCAGCAGGGGCTCTTCTTCTTGAGTTTCTGCCATACGCCAAGCCACTTCGTCGATATGCTCAGGAGCATGTATGAGGGGGATGGCGCGGGTCATTTCGACCACCTGTTACGGCATACGCGAGCGGTAACTGGCGCCGCCTTCTTCGCGCCTGCCATCGAGTTTTTGCAGCAGCAAGGGCGATAAGCTCTTCGTTGCGGTCATAAAAAAAGCCAGTCGGTTGCCCCGACTGGCTTTTTTTGTCGATAGGTCACGGGGTTAGCCCTGATGTTCAAACAGCTCCAGCACCGAATCGTACAGTTCATCGATATCGGTTTCGGCTGTGGGGGTGATGAAGATGGTGTCATCACCGGCTATGGTGCCGAGTATCCCCTCAGCCTTGCCAAGTGAGTCCAGCATGCGGGCAATGAGCTGGGCCGCTCCTGGACTGGTGTGGATCACCAGCAGGAAGCCATTATGGTCCACATCCAGCACCAGATTCTTCAGCGGGCTGTTGATGGTCGGCACGCCCAGCTCCACCGGCAGGCAGTAGACCATATCCATCTTGGCATTGCGGGTGCGCACGGCGCCAAACCGGCTCAACATCCGTGAGACCTTGGATTGGTTGATATTCTCGTAGCCCATTTCGTGCAGGGCGGTGACAATTTCCGCTTGGGAACCGAAGCGTTCCTCGCGCAGCAGGGCCTTGAAGGCCTTGATCAGTTGTTCCTGTTTTTCGCCGGGCTTCATAGCCAACTAATATTTTGTGTGAAGGGTTTTTAATTTTGCATCCATATGCCTATATTTTCAAGGAATAGCGGAAAACACTGCATATCCATTCACAAATCTCTTGCATTGACTCAGGTGCTGACTAGAATCGGCGCAAAGTATCGAGAAAAGGTATCCGAGGTCTATGGGGATCGAGCTCAAGAGAATCTCTAAATCCTGGCATCAGCAGTCAATCCTGCGTCAGGTCTCATTTCAGTGTGCGGCCGGCGAGACTCTGGTACTGCTGGGGCCCAGCGGAGCCGGCAAGAGTTCCTTGCTGCGCCTGATGAACCTACTGGATATCCCGGATGAGGGCGAGCTCACCGTAGCCGGGGAGCGCTTCGTGTTTCCGGTCGAGGCCGCTACCGGCGATTACCTCCAGCGCACCCAGGCTCTGCGGCGCAAGGTGGGCATGGTGTTCCAACAATACCACCTCTGGCCACACCTGAGTGTGGAGCAGAATCTGCTGGAGGCGCCCATCAAAGTGTTGGGGATGAGCAAGCAGGAAGCCACCGATAAGGCGGGCTATCTGCTCAGTCAGCTAAAGTTACAGGACAAGCGCCATGTCTGGCCTGCCAGCCTCTCTGGTGGCCAGCAGCAGCGGGTGGCCATTGCGCGGGCCTTGATGATGGATCCGGCCGTGCTGCTGTTCGATGAGCCCACCGCGGCACTGGATCCCGAGATCACCAAAGAGGTGGCGGAGATTATCCGCAAGCTGGGTGAGACCGGCATCACCCAGGTGGTGGTGACCCATGAGGTGGAGTTTGCCCGCCGCGTGGCCACTCAACTCATCTACCTCGAACAGGGGGAGATAGTGGAGATGGGGCCGGCCAGCCAGTTTGATCAGCCGCAGACTCAGCGTTTTGCCCAATTTTTACAGCATTAATTACCCAATTTTAAGGATGCTAGACATGACCAAATTCTTCTGTGCCCTGCTGGCCTGCTCTGTGCTGTCAGCCAATGCCATGGCTGCCGAGGTAAAGTTTGCCACCGAGGCTACTTACCCGCCGTTTGAGTTTATGAACGACAAGAACGAGTTTTCAGGTTTTGATGTGGAGCTGGCCCAGGCTATCTGTGCGGCAGCCAAGCTCACGTGCACCTTCAGCAATCAGGCCTTTGACAGCCTGATCCCGAGCCTGAAATTCCGTCGCTTCGATGCCGCCATCGCCGCCATGGATGTCACTGCCGAGCGCGCCAAGCAGGTGGACTTCACCAACATCTACTACGTCAACTCGGCTGTTTTCGTGGCGCCTGAAGGTAAGTTCAGCGATGCGGCCCAGCTCAAAGAGAAGAATATCG
Organism: Pseudaeromonas sp. HNCC25DJ180; assembly: GCF_055413345.1. Lineage (NCBI taxonomy): Bacteria > Pseudomonadati > Pseudomonadota > Gammaproteobacteria > Aeromonadales > Aeromonadaceae > Pseudaeromonas > Pseudaeromonas sp. HNCC25DJ180. The sequence goes on along the minus strand of NZ_JBVAYF010000001.1, from coordinate 360,633 downwards.
GAGTGCAGAATGGCACCTCACACCAATCCTATCTGCTGGAGCAGTTGAAGGATAAGGCGGTGAAGGCGGTGCCTTATGCCAGTTATCAGAATGCGCTGATGGATTTGACCAGCGGGCGGGTGGATGCGGTGTTTGCCGATACCGCCGTGGCCGCCGAGTGGCTGAAGAGCCATCCAGGCTACCAGATGGTGGGTAAGCCGGTGACCGATGCCAAGTACTTTGGTGCGGGCTTTGCCATCGCCGTCAACAAGGGCAACAAGGCCTTGCTCGATAGCTTGAATCAGGGGCTGGCGGCCATCAAGGCTGACGGCAGCTACCAGAAGCTCTACGACAAGTACTTCACTAAATAATGATCACTCTGTTACTGGACGCGGCCCTGATGACCTTGGGGCTGGCCTTGGTCTCCTTGCTCTGCGGCTTGGGGTTGGCACTGCTGCTCAGCGCCGCCGAGCTCTCCCGCTTTGTCTGGCTGCGCTGGCCCGTCGTTACCCTGACCACCCTGATCCGCAGCTTGCCTGAGATCCTGGTCGTGCTCTTCATCTACTTCGGCTCGACCCAGGTGCTGTTTCTGCTGACCGGTGAGTATGTGGAGATGAGCCCCTTCTGGTGTGGGGTGCTGGCCCTGGCTCTGCTCTTTGCCTCTTATGGTACCCAGACTCTGCGGGCGGCGCTCAAGGCTGTACCCAAAGGGCAACGGCAGGCGGCTCAGGCGCTGGGGCTGCCTGCTGGTCATATCTTTTTACGCATCATTCTGCCTCAGGCCTGGCGCCATGCCCTGCCTGGGCTGGGTAACCAGTGGCTGGTGCTACTCAAGGATACGGCGTTGGTCTCACTCATCGGCGTCAATGATCTGATGCGCCAATCTCAACTGGCGGTGGCCAGCCCAACCAGTGGCCATGGCCCTTTCACCTGGTATGCCATTGCGGCCCTGATCTACCTGGTTATTACCCTGGTCAGCGGCTGGGTGTTGCAGCGAGCGCGGCAGCGCAGTTATCGGTATGGAGGGTGAGCATGGCCTATCTGTCTGAACTATTGACCGGCTTGGCGACCACACTGGAGCTGACACTGATGAGCCTGTTGTTGGGCGGCTTGCTGGCTCTGCTGTTGACCTGGATCCTGGATCGTCGGGTACCGGTAGCACGTCAGTTGGTGGAGTGCTTCCTGGTGCTGTTCACCGGTACGCCGCTGCTGGTACAGATCTTTCTCATCTATTACGGTCCCGCCCAGTTTGATTGGGTGAAAGCGAGCTGGATGTGGGAGCTGCTGAAGCAACCCTGGTTCTGCGCCGTGCTGGCACTGGGCTTCAATACTGCTGCCTACTCTACCCGGCTGTTCAAGGGGGCGCTGGATGCCATTCCGGTGGGAGAAGTGCTGGCTTGCCGTGCCTTGGGGATGTCCAACTGGCAGACCCTGAGCATCAAACTGCGCCATGCCATGCGGCGAGTGGTGCCAGGTTACTCCAATGAAGTGATCCTGGTTTTGAAGGGCAGTTCATTGGCCAGTACCATAACTATCATGGATATTATGGGGATAGCGCAAAGATTGAATGCCCAAACCTATGATACGCTTGGGGTCTTTTGTGTTGCTGGCGCAATTTATCTGCTGATGAATGGTTCGCTGAGCCTGTTGTTCCGTTGGGTGGAGCGAAGGGCACTGGCGTTCGCGCCGTATGAGTGAATACCAAGGGGCCTCGGCCCCTTGTTGCTGTCGGGTGGTCATGCGATTTCGGTGTTTGGGTTGTGCTCCTCTGCTCACAGTTCCAGCATTCTGCTTTGTTGCTCTCGATTGTTTATCCTATGGTAAAAGTGCGCCGTAACATTTTATTTACCTCACCTTTATAAGAACGTTCGGAGCTGACTATGAAAGTTGCCGTTTTAGGGGCGGCCGGTGGTATTGGCCAGTCGCTTTCGCTACTGCTGAAGACGCAGTTGCCACCAGGATTTGAGTTGGCCCTCTACGATTTGGCCCCGGTAACCCCTGGGGTGGCGGTCGATCTTAGCCATATCCCCACCGATGTGGTGGTACACGGTTATACCGGCGATGATCCCTCGGCGGCTTTGCATGGTGCGGATATCGTCATGATACCGGCCGGTGTGGCGCGTAAGCCGGGAATGGATCGTTCCGATCTGTTCAAGTTCAATGCCGGCGTGATCAAGCATCTGGTGCAGCACTGCGCCCGGGAGTGCCCCAAAGCGCTGATCGGTATCATCACCAACCCGGTTAACAGTATCGTGCCCATCGCGGCCGAGGTGCTGAAGCAGGCGGGGGTCTATGATCCGCGTAAACTGTTTGGGGTGACGACTCTGGATGTGATCCGGGCGGAAACCTTCGTGGCTCAGGCTATGAAGAGCCGTTCCGGCTCGATCACTGTGCCGGTGATCGGTGGCCACAGCGGTACCACCATACTGCCGCTCTTCTCCCAGGTGGTGGGACAACATTTTGCCATTGAGCAGCTCAAGGAGATGACGACTCGGGTGCAGAATGCGGGCACCGAAGTGGTCAATGCCAAGGCAGGTGCGGGTTCGGCTACCCTGGCCATGGCGATGGCGGGCCTGCGTTTTTGCCGTTCTCTGGTTCATGCTAAACAGGGCGAGCCAGGTATAGTTGAATATGCCTACGTGGAAGGGGGCAGCCCCCACTCCCGTTTCTTCTCCCAGGCGGTACGCCTCGGCGTCGATGGCATAGAGGAAGTGCTGGATTATGGCAATCTGAGCCCCATGGAGCAGGCGGGGCTGGATAGCATGCTGGCGACCCTGCGCGCTGAAATTCAGCTGGGTGTGGATTTCGCCAATCAGTAGGCGGCCAAGCCGGACACTTTCCTAGATCAGGGGCCTTTGGGCCCCTTTTTTCATCCATGCCATGGGATCTTGAGTGTTGACGCAATCTAACCGTGCTGAATGATTCAAGATGTAGCCTACCTAGCCGATATCAGTAGGGGGAGGAGCCTATGAACAGAACTCTGATTTTTTCCATTCTGCTGGGCCTGAGTCTGAGCGCCATGGCCGAAGAGCACATTTTGCCGCCGAGCAAGGATATCTTTGCCGGCCTGGATCAGCCCGCCGCCACAACCGAGGCGGCTGTTGCGCAGCCGACCAAGCCAGCGGTTGACCCGGTGAAACAGGCGGAACGGCAGCAAGCGGCGAGCGCTGCCTCCTCGGCGGTTACCACCTTGACCCAGTTGCCGCCCGCAGTGAGCGGGGGTGTGGTACCGCTGGCCGTCTATACCCAGGAGGAGTTGATCGTCATGATTGACAAGGGGCTCCACCTGCAGCGAGTCAAGCGGGAGGAGTGTCAACTGTCGGCAGACATTGAGGCGCGGGCCAAGGTATTGATGCTGCCCGCCTACCAGTATCTATGGGGGGAGATGTTGACCACGGGTACCTGTGTGGCCAAGGATGCCGAGTTGGGGGTAGAGTTTCTCTCCGGGGCGGCCAATCAGGGCTTCCCGCCTGCTTTGCAAAAGTTGGCGACCTATTACGACAAGGGCATCTATGTGCAGCGGGATAGGCAACAGGCGGCGGTGCTGATGCATGAGGCGGCGGCCCTGGATTATGTGCAGGCGCAGATGGCCTGGGTGGCCATGCTCAATCGCGGTTTGGGTAGCCCCCTCGACTATGAGGAGGCCTACAGTTGGTTGCATCACTCGGTGATCTCCGACCCCAAACAGCATGCGGAGGCAGCGCGTTTATTGCGCCATTTAGCGGCCAGGATGCCAGCCAATGTGGTAGCCAGGGCCAAGAGTTATCGTCTGAACTAATCCAATGGGGTGGCTCTAGAGCGGTGTTTGGGGAGTACAGCGGGGGCGCGTTCGGGGGGGCGGATGTTGGCCAGTTTGACCATATTGTTTTCAATAGAGGCTATTTCGATCTGATAGTCGGCGATCATCAGCTTGCGCCCAACCTGGGGTAGATCCTCCAGATATTCGAGGATCAGACCATTGAGGGTGCGAGGGCCGTCGGTGGAAAAGTCCCAGGCCATCTCCTTGTTGATCTCCCGCAGGTTGGCTGAGCCCTCAATCAGATAACTGCCATCCTCCTGGGCCTGGATCTCCTCCTCGGCCGTGGGTGCCAAGCTAGTGGTGAAGTCCCCCACTATCTCCTCGAGAATATCATCCAATGTGGTGAGACCCCGGATATCGCCATACTCATTCACCACCAGACCGATGCGTTCCTTGTTGCGGCGGAACTTGATGAGCTGCACCCCGAGTGGAGTGCCCTCGGGTATGTAGTAGACCTCATGCACGGTACGCAACAGCGACTCCTTGCAGAATTGATCCTTGGTGAGCAGCCGTAGGGCATCCCGTACATGGATGAAGCCCACCGCATCGTCTAGTGAGTCGCGGTAGAGCAGCACCTTGGTGTGAGGCGTGTGAGTGAGTTGGCGCTGTATGGTCTTCCAATCATCGTTGATGTTGATGGCGTAGATGTCGGCCCGCGGCACCATGATCTCTTCGATGGCGATCTGCTCCAGATCCAGCACCCCCATCAGCATCTCCTGGTGGGAGTGCGACAGGCGGCTGGCGGAGTCGTGGAGTACGCTGCGCAGTTCGTCACTGCTCAAGGACTCATCTCGTGGGCGATGCACCTTGATACCCATGAGCTCCAACATGCCGTTGGCTATGGTGTTGATCAGCCAGACCAGTGGGTAAAACAGCACCATCATGGGGCGTAGCAGTAGGGAGGTGGAGAACGCGACCCGCTCCGGATTCAGGGCCGCCAAGGTTTTGGGGGTCACTTCGGCAAAGATGAGAATGATCAGCGTCAGCAGCGTGGTGGCGATGACAATGCCATATCCGCCAAACAGACGGATGGCCAGCAGGGTGCCGATGGAGCTGGCGAGAATATTGACCAGGTTGTTACCGATCAAGATGAGTCCCAGCAGGCGATCCGGGCGTTGCAGTAGTTTTTGTACTCTTAGGGCACCTCTGTTTTTACTCTTTGCCAGATGGCGCAACTTGTAGCGGTTGAGCGACATCATGCCGGTTTCGGCTGCCGAGAAGAAGGCGGAAACCAGCAAGAGGATGAGCAGGCTGATCAGCAGGGCCTTGGTTGAGATGGTGTCCACGCAGAGGTTCCTATAATACGCTGGGCTGGATTAGCCCAGCAGCACTTCCTGAATGAAGCGGCTGCCAAAATAGGCGAGTACCAACAGCAGACTGCCCAGTAACGACAGGCTGATGAGGCGTTTGCCGCGCCAGCCATGCTGGTAGTGCCCCCACAATAACAAGACATAAACCGACCAGGCCAGCAGGGTCAGGAGCACCTTGTAACGCTGCTCCGGGGCCAGCAGATCTTGCCAGAAAAAGAGGCTGGAGCCGATGGAGAGGGTGAGCAACACCACCCCTAGCAAAATGAGTTGATAGACGCGCTTCTCCACCGTCAGCAGGGGAGGGAGGTGGGGCAAGTTCAGTCGTTTGCGCGCCTTCAGATGGTACTCCAGATAGGCCAACAGCAGGGCAAACAGACTGGCAATCATCAGCAAAGAGAAGGCCAGTAGGGCGAGGCCAATATGCAACAACAGCTCGGGCCTGTGCTCTAGATGCACCACATAGTGGCTGGGGATCAGGGTATTGGCCACCTGTAGCAGGGCCGCGAAGCCATAAGCCACGGGTAACAACAACCAGCCATTGAAACGATGGACTATGAGGCTCATCACCAGACTGATGAGTAGCGAAACAAAAGAGGCCACATTCAGCAGGCTGAGATCCTGGCCTATATCCAACCGAACTATCTCCTGACCCAGGCTGGTGGCGTGCAATGCCATGGCTATCCAACCGCTGCCGAGCAGGGGCCAGAGCGGGGCTTTAGGGGTCAACAGGCGATGCAAAGCCGCCATGCTGGCAACCAGATAGAAGAGCAGAGCGAGCAAGGATGGGATGACCATAGCGTAATCTATTGAATTGACGGTCATTAATGGACTGAGTTCACAGTATATCCCGCTCCCGGCTTTGCTGCCAGCAAGGCTTAAGATCTGGGGACAAGTTGCGGTATACTGGGGGTAATTACGCCAACAGTTTGGATAGCGTCATGTTTGAGAATCTAACCGAGCGTCTGTCGAAGTCGCTGCGCAACATCAGTGGTCGGGGCCGTCTGACCGAAGAGAATATCAAGGATACCCTGCGCGAAGTACGCATGGCGCTACTCGAAGCGGACGTGGCGTTGCCCGTGGTCAAGGAGTTCGTCAATCGGGTCAAGGAGCGTGCCGTCGGTCAGGAGGTCAACAAGAGCCTGAGTCCAGGCCAGGCCTTCATCAAGATAGTACAAAGCGAGTTGGTCAGCGTCATGGGCGAGGCCAATGAGTCGCTGAACCTGGCAACCCAGCCACCGGCCATCCTCTTGATGGCGGGTCTGCAGGGGGCGGGTAAGACCACGTCAGTTGCCAAGCTGGCCAAGTTTCTGAAGGAGCGCCAGAAGAAGAAGGTGTTGGTGGTCAGTACCGACGTCTATCGCCCGGCGGCCATCAAGCAGTTGGAAACCCTGGCTCACGACATTGGGGTCGAATTCTTCCCCAGCAGCACGGAGCAGAAGCCACTGGCGATTGCCGAAGCGGCCATAGACCATGCCCGCAAGCAATTCTTTGATGTGTTGATCGTCGATACCGCCGGTCGTTTGCACGTCGATAGCGAGATGATGGATGAGATCAAGGAACTCCATCAGCGTATCAAGCCCATTGAAACCCTGTTCGTGGTCGATGCCATGACGGGTCAGGATGCGGCCAACACCGCCAAGGCGTTCAGCGAGGCACTGCCCTTGACCGGGGTGATCCTCACCAAGGCCGACGGTGATGCACGCGGTGGGGCGGCCTTGTCGGTACGCCATATCACAGGCTCTCCTATCAAGTTTATCGGTATCGGCGAGAAGACCGACGCCCTGGAGCCCTTCTACCCGGATCGTATCGCCTCACGCATTCTCGGCATGGGTGACGTGCTCTCGCTCATTGAGGAGATGGAGCGTAACGTCGACAAGGAGAAGGCGGCCAAGCTGGCCCAGAAGGTGCAAAAGGGGAAGGGCTTCGATCTGGAAGATTTCCGCGAGCAACTGGTGCAGATGCGTAACATGGGCGGCATGATGGGCATGCTCGACAAGTTGCCCGGTGTGGCAGGCTTGCCCGATGGCGTAAAAGGTCAGCTGGACGATAAATTGACCCATCGCATGGAGGCCATCATCAGCTCCATGACCGCCGCCGAGCGCCGCAATCCCGAAATCATCAAGGGGTCGCGCAAGCGCCGTATTGCCGCAGGCTCGGGTATGCAGATCCAGGATGTGAATCGCCTGCTCAAGCAGTTTGACCAGATGCAGCGCATGATGAAGAAGATCTCCGGCAAGGGCGGTATGCGTAAGTTGATGAGTGGCATGAAGAATATGATGCCACCCGGTGGTTTTGGTCGCGGTCCTTTCTAACGGCCAGTTACCGATCCCCTTCGGCTGGTCAACTCTTGCACAACAAACTCGCCGCTATGGTGGCGAAAAACGGCGGGTTTGGTTGCATTTGCCGCAGATGTAAGTAAAATTACGCGGCTTATTTTAAGCTCGGGTCCGCGTTTCTCGCGGACCTTATTCTTTCAAAGTTAATGAGGACGATATGGTAACCATTCGTTTGCAACGTGGTGGCGCTAAGAAGCGTCCGTTCTACCAAGTAGTTGTGGCTGATGGCCGTTTCGCTCGTGATGGTCGTTTCATCGAGCGCGTTGGCTTCTTCAACCCGATGGCTTCTGGCCAAGCCGAAAAGATCAATCTGGACATGACCCGCATCCAACACTGGATCGGTCAAGGTGCCTGCCTGTCTGATCGTGTTGCCAAGCTGGTTAAAGACGCTTCTAAAGCGGCTTAATGTTCGAATACCGGTAAGGAGCCGAGGTGGATAAACCTGTAGTCATTGGTCGCCTGGGGGCCGTTTACGGCATCAAAGGCTGGCTGAAGGTACACTCCTTCACCGACGATGCCGAGCGCATCTTCGAATACGCCCCCTGGCTGATACAGCAAGGTGGGACGTGGCGTGAAATCCAGATTTCTGGCTGGAAGCGTCACAACAACGGGTTAGTCTGCAAGCTTGACGGTGTCGACTTGCGTGAAGACGCCCAAGCCTTGGCTGGCGTGGATATCGGTGTCATGCCACAACACCTGCCTGATCTGCCCGAAGGGGAATACTACTGGAGTGACCTGATTGGTTGCCAGGTAGCTAACCTCAATGGCTATCAGATGGGCGAAGTGACAGAGCTGATGGAAACCGGCTCCAACGATGTGTTGGTAGTCAAAGCCAAACTGAATGATGCCTATGGAATGAAAGAGCGGTTAATCCCGTATCTGGAAGGGCAGGTCATCAAGAAGGTTGACCTGGCAAGCCGTTCCATAGAAGTCGATTGGGATCCGGATTTTTAATCGCTCCCGTTGTTGGTGTTAATCGGAGGTTCCCTATGTGGATTGGGGTGATCAGCCTCTTCCCGGAGATGTTCCGAGCCATAACCGACTACGGAGTGACGGGCCGGGCCTCAAGGCAAGGCTTGCTGCAGATAGCGTGCTGGACTCCTCGGGATTTCGCCCATGACAAGCATAGGACTGTCGACGACAGACCCTATGGCGGTGGGCCTGGAATGCTGATGATGGTGCAGCCCCTGCGCGATGCGATTCAAGCCGCACGCGATGCAGCGGGTGAGGGAGTCAGAGTCATCTATCTCTCTCCTCAAGGACGCAAGCTCACTCAGGCCGGGGTGGCTGAACTCGCCAGATATCCGAAGTTGATTCTGGTGGCGGGACGCTACGAAGGTATTGATGAGCGCGTGATACAGGCTGATATCGATGAAGAGTGGTCTGTAGGGGATTATGTGTTGAGTGGTGGCGAGTTGCCGGCCATGACCCTGATCGATGCGGTTTCGCGTCTGATCCCCGGGGTTTTGGGCGATATGGCAAGCGCCGAGCAGGACTCCTTTACGGATGGCTTGCTGGATCACCCGCACTACACCCGACCTGAGGTGATGGAAGGATTGGCTGTGCCCCAGGTGTTACTGAGCGGTAACCACGAGAGTGTTCGCACATGGCGCCTACAACAGGCCTTGGGTCGGACTTGGTTACGAAGACCGGAACTATTAAATAACCTAGCTCTGACTGACGAGCAAGAGAGACTTCTTGCCCAGTTTGTTCGTGAACAACGAGACGAACAGCAGTAGAGTTTTCAGTTTATCCTAGGTAGGAAGAGACAATGAGCAAAATTATTCAGCAACTCGAGCAAGAACAACTGCGTTCTGATATCCCGGCTTTTGCCCCGGGCGATACCGTACGTGTACAAGTACGCGTTAAAGAAGGTGGTAAGGAGCGTCTGCAGGCGTTCGAAGGCGTTGTAATCGCCAAGCGTAACCGCGGTCTGCACTCTGCTTTCACCGTTCGCAAGATCTCCAATGGCGAAGGCGTTGAGCGTGTATTCCAGACTCACAGCCCACTGATCTCCAGCGTTGAGCTGAAGCGTCGTGGTGTGGTTCGTCGCGCCAAGCTGTACTACCTGCGCAACCTGACAGGTAAGAAGGCTCGTATCCGCGAAAAGCTCAACTAATAGCCTTAGTTGTTGTAAGAAAAAGGCTCGCCAATGGCGAGCCTTTTTTGTTGCTGCTTCGGTTTATTGCACTACAGAAACCACGGAATTTTCGCCACCAAAGGGGTTAGTGGCATAGCTTTCGGCCTCCCAATCGTTATCAAACACCTCTTGGCCATCAGCCAGAACCAGGCGGAAACGATACTGGTAGTTCTCTTTTTCGTTAGTGGGTAGGTTGACCGTTGCCTTGAAGAGACCGCTCTTCTGCTTCTTCAATTCTACGGGTTCCCATCCGGCAAACTCGCCCAGCAAAAACACCTGGTGTGCCTCCTTGGCTGCATCTTTTGTCACCTCAAAGGTCACCTGGACTTCGGGTTTGGTCTTGAGAAATTTCTTAGTGACAGGCATGTGATCTCCTTGAAAGGTTAAGCCAGTGTCAAAAATTGGCGGGCTGGTGTGGCCTCCACTGAGTATCATAAAACAAAAAAGCAGCAATGTGCCTAGGATTAGTGCAACAATTTAGTTAAAAAATCATCTTGAGCTAAAAAAATCCGAAAGCTTGACGCAGTAGTGCCTGGGTAAAGCCGATCTTTAGATAGAAACCACGGGGCCGGGTTTGGATCAACTCCCCCTTGCGGCCAATGGCCGAGGTCAGGATGCGGCCATGGGCTGCCTTGGGTCTGAGCTGCAGCACTTCGCCGTGGCGCGCCGTGATACGTTCTATTTCGCCTAGGGCGATCAGCTCCATCAACTCCTCCCAGTCTTGACGTAGCTGCCCCTCCTGCTCCGCGCTCGGGCTCCAGATAAAGGGGCTGGCCACTCGGCGTTCTCCCAACGGTATGTCGCGGCTCCCTTCAACCGGTAGCCAGAGCACGCGGGAGAGCTTGTTGCGTACATTGCTCTGCTCCCAGCTCAGCCCCGTGATCCCCAGTAGCGGGGCGACACAGACGAAGGTGGTTTCCAGGGGCTTACCATGAGGATCGATGGGCAGAGTCTTGAGTTCAATGCCCAGTTCCTGAAAGTCCTGCTCCGGCTTGCTGCCCGCTGTGGCCCCCAGATGCCACTCGATAAGCTGGCCGACCCACCCTTTTTCCCGGCGCAAATCACGGGGAATGGTGATGCCCGCCTGGGTAGCCAGTGAGCTGAGTGTCTCTCCGGCGAGCCGTTGGGCACGTTCCATCAGCGCTTGCTCGCTGGTGGGGGGGGTGGGGCGAGAGGGGAGGATCATGGGGCCAGACTCCTGATTGCTGATTTTTTAGACGTTTTTATCACATACAGAACCTGAGGCGGTAGTTGAAAATAGATTATAGTATCTATCTGATATTTATAGTTTTTTATTGAATTTCTTCTGTTGCATTCTGTCGCTATCTCAGGATCTTGGGTTATCCCAATCCATCAACACTCTGGTTCACATACTTATCCACAAAAATACTGAATAACTGTCATGGTCTCTCCGTTTTTTCGCGCAATTAGCAATTTGCTGTGAGTTCGCACAGAAATGTTACCTCTTTGCTACTGAGATCTGGGGCAAGGTTTGTGGATAACCGACCAGTGGTTGAAAAACAGGCAGTGAATTTCTTGCACAAGGATCCTGGGCCAAGATCCTCGGATCTCAAGTGGGATTACAGTGGCATAAACAAGGTTACCATCATGAAAATGAACAATATTTTATATTTTTATACACCGGGCTTTTTAGGGGCGCAGCATGGTTATCAGACACCAACTTGTGCATATACAGAGTTATACAAAAGGATATCCACAGGAACAGTGCGAAAAGTGGGGAAGGTGTGGGGGGGGCTTGTTTATAACTATATAAATTAACATGAGTTATCCCATGGATCGGGGTGCAGTCCTGTTTGCTGCCTTGCGCTGAATGTGAAAAAATCCCTATCAGATAAAGATTAAGATGTGTGGGTGATTGCGTGATTGATGGCGACGGTTTTCGTCCCAATGTAGGAATCGTGATCTGCAATCGCAATGGACAGGTTTTATGGGCCAGACGTTTCGGGCAACACTCTTGGCAATTCCCCCAAGGCGGGGTGGATGATGGCGAAACGCCGGAACAGGCCATGTACCGAGAGTTGTACGAAGAGATAGGCCTAAAACCAGAACATGTTACGATTCTGGCCACTAGCCGTAACTGGTTGAAATATCGGTTACCCAAGCGGCTGATCCGTTGGGATAGCTCGCCCGTGTGTATCGGGCAGAAGCAGAAATGGTTTTTGCTGCGGCTGGATGAGAGCAGTGAATCCTGCATTCAGTTTGGTTGCCATGGGCAACCTGAGTTCGATGATTGGCGCTGGGTGAGTTATTGGTACCCGGTGCGACAGGTCGTCTCTTTCAAACGGGAAGTCTATCGGCGGGTGATGAAGGAGTTTGTCTCCGTCGCTATGCCGTTTCAGGTTAAACGAGAGAATCGGCGAAATAACTATAAGCGATAGGAGGGGAGTCGGTGCTGACAACACTGCGGCAAATCGTGGAAGGGGTGACTCAAGCGGCATCATTATATGATGCGATGCGAGTCTTGGTGTGTCAGACCCGTTCCGCTATGCAGGTCGATTGTTGCTCCGTCTATCTCGCCGAGCCCCAACGTCGTCGTTATCGTCTGGTCGCCACCGAAGGGTTGGCCCAGAGTGCCGTGGGCAAGGTGGCCCTCCCCTTTGATGAGGGTTTGGTCGGTCTAGTCGGGCGCCGTGAGGAGCTCATCAACCTGGCCGATGCCCCTTCGCATCCCAATTTTAAATACCTGCCTGAAGTCGCCGAGGATGAGTTCAACTCCTTCCTCGGCGTGCCCATCATGCAGCAGCGTCAGGTGCTGGGTGTGTTGGTGGTGCAGCAGCGGGACTCCCGTCAGTTCGATGAAGGCGATGAGTCTTTCATGGTGACACTGGCCGCCCAGTTGGCGGCGCGGGTGATCCACGCCGAGATGAAGGGGATACTTCATCAGGCTGAGCCACAATTGCACCGTACCTTGCGCGGTGTGGGCGCTTCTGGCGGTGTGGCCATTGCCCGGGCCTGGGTATGGCAGCCCAAGATGGAGCTGCAACAGGTCGCCATGAAGAAGAGCGATGATCCCGAGTTGCAGCTCGAGTTATTCAATCAGGCCATGTTACAGGTGCAAATGGATTTGGATGCCATGGCGCTGCGTTTTCGTGAGTCGGTGAGCCAGGACTCCATGGCCATCTTCGAGATCTACCAGCATCTGCTGAGCGACCCCGCCTATCTGCAACAGATCGAAGAGGGGATACTCCAGGAGCATTGGAGTGCCGCTTCGGCAGTGCGGCGCACCAGCGAACGCTTCATTGAGCAGTTTGCCACCATGAGTGATGCCTACCTGCGTGAGCGTGCCTTGGATGTGCGCGATGTGGCGCAACGGTTACTGAGCCGTCTGGTTCATAGCCAGATTGACGAGTTTGATTTTGATGAGCCGGTTGTGCTGCTGGCCGAAGAGGTGACCGCCTCCCTGCTGGCCGAGGTGCCGCGGGAGCGCCTGGTCGCCATGATCTCCCTGCGCGGTGCGGTTAACTCCCACGCCTCCATCCTGGCGCGGGCCATGGGGATCCCCGCCGTAATGGGCTTAGAGTTGCCCCTGGCCGAGTTGGATCACCGCCTGTTGGTGGTGGACGGTACCAGTGGTGAGGTGATCATTGAGCCGGCTCCTGCCGTGCTGGATGAGTATCGACAGCTGATGCAGCAGGCCAAGGCCTTCAACGATCTGGTCAGCACCGAGAGTCATCTGGCCGCCGAGACCCTGGATGGCGAGCGGATGTCGGTATTGCTCAATGCCGGACTGAATATGGACTCCGAGAGTGCGGTGCGGGACATGGCCGATGGCATAGGTCTCTATCGCACCGAAATCCCCTTCATGCTGCATGATAGCTTCCCTTCCGAACAGGAGCAGACCAGTCGCTACCGCGAGATCCTGGCCCACTATACGGATCGTCCGGTCTGTATGCGTACCCTGGATATAGGTGGCGACAAGCCGTTGCCCTATTTTCCGATTGTCGAGGACAACCCCTTCCTAGGTTGGCGAGGCATTCGCCTGACCCTGGATCACCCGGAGCTCTTCCTGGCGCAATTGAAAGCCATGCTGCGGGCCAGCGAGCACCATGACAACCTCTCCATCATGTTGCCCATGATCAGCTCGGTGGGGGAGATGCAGGCGGCGCGTCGTCTGCTGGATCAGGCCTGGCTGGAGATCTCCGAAGAGCTGGGACGTAAAGGCAGCAGCATACGTTACCCCATGTTAGGCGCCATGATAGAGGTGCCCGCCATTCTCTACATACTGCCGGAGATGGCCCCCTATGTGGATTTCTGGTCTGTGGGGAGCAACGATCTGACCCAATATCTGTTGGCGGTGGATCGCAATAATGCCCGCGTGGCGGCGCTGTATGATGCCTTTCATCCGGCCGTGATCCGGGTATTGCAGCAACTGGTAAATGAGGCCCATCTTCAGGGCAAACCCATCTCCATCTGTGGTGAACTGGCGGGTGACCCGCTGGGGGTGTTGATCCTGATGGCCATGGGCTATCGTCGCTTTAGCATGAACCTGAATAATATCGCCAAGATCAAGTATGTGATCCGCCGTACTCGCCTGAGCGATCTGACTGCCCTGTTGGAGTTGGGGCTCAAGCAGAATGATTCGGCGGCCCTCAAGGGGCTGTTCGCCGGTTATCTGGAGCAGATTGGTCTCTCCGGCCTGTTGCCGCGGCAACAGCAACTTAATAAACCCAGCTGATCCCCACCGCTTCTCGCGCCTGCTGGTCAGGCGCTTTCGCTTTCCCTACTTTGATGGCCTAGGTAGAATGCTGGCCTGACTTTATTGTGTGCCCGGCAGATAAGCGATTGGCGGGGCGAGGAGAGGCGAACCATGAAAAATTACCAAGCCCTGATGGCGAAGATCCTGACCGAAGGCTCGCAGAAGGGGGATAGAACCGGCACAGGTACCCTTTCGCTGTTTGGCCATCAGATGCGCTTCAATCTGCAGGAAGGCTTTCCTCTGGTCACCACCAAGAAGTGCCATCTCAAGTCCATAGTCCACGAGCTGCTCTGGTTCCTGCAAGGTGACACCAATATCCGTTATCTCAAGGAGAATGGCGTATCTATTTGGGATGAGTGGGCGGATGAACAGGGCGAACTAGGGCCTGTGTATGGTCACCAGTGGCGCTCCTGGCCCACGCCGGATGGTGGCCATATCGATCAGATCCAGCGAGTGATCGATGATTTGACTCATAACCCCAACTCCCGCCGCATCATAGTCTCCGCTTGGAACGTGGCGGATCTAGATAAGATGGCACTGGCACCCTGCCACGCCTTCTTCCAGTTCTATGTGGCCGATGGCAAGCTCTCCTGCCAGCTCTACCAGCGCAGTTGTGATGTCTTCCTGGGGCTGCCCTTCAATATCGCCAGCTATGCTCTGCTGACCCATATGGTGGCCCAGCAGTGCAATCTGCAGGTAGGGGACTTTGTCTGGACGGGTGGCGATGTGCATCTCTATAGCAATCATCTTGAGCAGACCCGACTGCAGTTGAGCCGCGAACCCCGAGCCTTGCCCCAGTTGCTTATCAAACGCAAGGCGGACTCCCTCTTCGATTATCGCTTCGAGGATTTCGAAGTGACGGGCTATGACCCACACCCCGGGATCAAGGCGCCTGTGGCTATTTGAGGTGAAAAGGTCGCATATGCGGCCTTTTTTGGGCGTGTAGCTAACTAATTAGCTCGGTAAAACCGAGCTATCGTACCGCTATAATCGATTTAAGCTTACTCTCTAAGCGGCATACACTAACTCTTAGCTTTTTTCTGTGAGCCCAACACCATGACAAATGCGATCAAGAAGTTTCTCAAGTTGCAGTCGGCCAGCGGCATTATATTGATATTGGCGGCGCTGCTAGCCATGTTGCTGGCTAACTCCCCCCTCTCTCACTATTACCAGAGCTTCCTCGACACCGATGTGCAGGTGCGGATAGCCTCGCTGGATCTGCATAAACCCTTGCTGCTCTGGATCAACGATGGCCTGATGGCCCTCTTCTTCCTGTTGATCGGCCTTGAGGTGAAGCGGGAGATGATAGATGGCGCCCTCTCCAGCCGAGAGCAGGCCACCTTTCCTGCGGTGGCGGCGTTAGGCGGCATGCTGGCGCCAGCCCTCATCTATCTGCTGTTCAACCATGGCGACCCCATGACCCAGAGTGGTTGGGCCATACCGGCTGCTACCGATATTGCCTTTGCTCTGGGCGTGATGGCGCTGCTCGGCAATCGGGTGCCGGTGAGTCTCAAGGTCTTCCTGCTGGCGCTGGCCATCATTGATGATCTGGGGGTGATCCTCATCATTGCCCTCTTCTACACCAGTGAGATCAATCTACCGGCATTGGGCATTGCCGCAGGGGCCACAGCCCTGCTGTTCTGGATGAACCGTCGCGGTGTGGATCGCCTCTCCTTCTACATATTGGTGGGGTTGGTGCTCTGGGTGGCTGTGCTCAAGTCTGGTGTGCATGCGACGCTGGCGGGTGTGGTCGTGGGCTTCGTGATCCCCAACCAGGGTAAACGTTATGTCTCGCCGCTCAAGCATCTGGAGCACAAGCTGCATCCCTGGTGCTCTTACTTCATTCTCCCCTTGTTTGCCTTTGCCAATGCCGGGGTCTCGCTGGCCGGGGTCAGCCCGTCTAGCCTCTTCTCGCCTGTGCCGCTGGGTATCATGCTGGGCCTCTTCATCGGTAAGCCAGTCGGTATCACCCTCATCAGCTGGTTGGCGATCCGCCTGAAGATTGCGCAACTGCCAGAGGGGAGCACATTCCGTCAAATCATGGCCGTGAGTGTCTTGTGTGGTATCGGCTTTACCATGTCCATGTTCATCGCCTCCTTGGCTTTCACCGCCGAAGGCGCCGATTTCTCCACCCTGTCGCGCTTGGGGATCTTGGTCGGCTCTACGCTGGCGGCCATTGTCGGCTATCTGATCTTGCGGTTTTCCCTTCATCCTGCTCGTTTAGCTCAGGTTAAGCCGACCTGTGGCTAAATGGTGTGTACCCAACTGGGTGCATCATCAGGCTTCTCGCCTAGTGCGAGAAGCCTCTATGTTGATAACGCAGGCCCACATGGCCTTTGCAGGGTGAGGGCGGCTCTATGTCTCATTTAAATTACAATCACCTCTACTATTTTTGGATGGCCCAAAAGAAGGGCTCCATCACAGGCGCTGCGGAGGCGCTGTTTCTCACGCCCCAGACCGTCACCGGGCAGATCCGCCTACTGGAGCAGCGGTTGAATGGTCGATTGTTCAAGCGCAAGGGGCGTCAGCTGGAGGCGACCGAGTTGGGGCACCTCATCTACCAGTATGCCGACAAGATGTTCTCGCTCTCCTACGAGATGATGGACGTCGTTAATTACCGCAAGGAAAACCAGATCATCTTTGATGTGGGCATTGCCGATGCACTCTCCAAGCGGTTGGCCAGCCGGGTACTGCTCTCGGTGATCCCCACCGATGGCTCCATCCACCTGCGCTGCTTTGAATCAACCCATGAACTGTTGCTAGAGCAGTTAAGCGAGCACAAGCTGGATATGATCCTCTCGGACTGCCCGGTGGATTCGGCCCAGCATGGGGGCCTGCTCTCCAAGAAGTTAGGCGAGTGTGGGGTGAGTTTCTTCTGTAAGGCTCCCCGACCTCAGACGCCGTTCCCGGCTTGTCTGACAGAGCGCAAGCTGCTGATCCCGGGGCGACGCACTGCGATGGGGCGTCAACTGACTCGCTGGTTCGAGGAGAAGGGGCTCTCCCCGCAGATCTTGGGCGAGTTTGATGATGCGGCGCTGATGAAGGCCTTTGGTTACTTCAATCAGGGTATCTTCGTGGCTCCTTCCATCTACCAGGGCGAGATACTGGATGGGGAGGAGGTCGAGTTGATCGGCCAGACCCAGGAGTTGAAAGAGGAGTACTACGTCATCTTCGCCGAACGTATGATCCAGCATCCGGCAGTGAAGAAAATCTGTGAGAGTGATTTTTCGGCCCTGTTCAGTGGTGAGGAGGATATCTCCGCTTTTACTCCGACGGCGGTTTCTTTCTAAAGTCGTAGATACTGTTATCATGCCGGAAGTGGCGTGAGGCAGGATGACGTAGATGCAAATCGAAGCGATGCAGACCCAGGCAGGCAAGGCGGTGGGGTTATTGAAGGCGTTGGCCAATGAGCACAGGTTGCTCATCCTCTGCCATCTGCAGGGCGGGGAGCTGTCGGTAGGGGAGATCAACGAGCGGTTAGGCTTGAGTCAGTCGGCGCTCTCCCAGCATCTGGCCGTATTGCGGCGGGATGAGCTGGTGGCGACTCGCAAGGTGGGCCAGACAGTCTATTACTCGCTGAAGAGCGAAGAGGTACAGGCCATCATAGGCGTGTTACATAGTTTCTATTGCCGTACTGTGTAATACCGCGGTACTCTCAACAGCAATCGCAGACGAAAAAAAACCGGCAGAAGCCGGTTTTTTTTCGTCATCAGTAACGTCTTACAGTGCCTTGATTTGGGCAGCCAGACGAGACTTATGGCGTGCAGCCTTATTCTTGCTGATCAGGCCCTTAGTGGCCATGCGATCCAGAATAGGCTGAGCAGCTTCGAAAGCGGCTTGGGCGGTAGCCTTGTCACCGGCGGCGATGGCAGCAACTACTTTTTTAACGTAGGTGCGGGTCATAGAGCGACGGCTGGCATTGTGCTTGCGGGCTTTTTCTGCCTGAATCGCGCGCTTCTTAGCAGATTTGATGTTAGCCAAGGTAAAACTCCTAAAACTGTCTTAGCGAGTGTGCTGAAAAGGGCAAAAAATATGCCTTCTCAACCCGAGAATGTCAAATGATTTGTGCAAATAACCACCGCAACCCAGTGACTACAAGGTAACGGCTAGTTAAACTGTCGGCCGATTTTAGCAGCTTTCATCGCGCTGTCACCGTTTTTGCGAAGTTTGCTGCACGATAAGCGGTTGCACTGTCGGGTCGTTGCTAGCAGCTTTCATCGCGCTGTCACCGTTTTTGCAAAGTTTGCTGCACGATAAGCGGTTGCACTGTCGGGTCGTTGCTAGCAGCTTTCATCGCGCTGTCATCTTTTTAAGGAGTTATCTTGAGCAAGAAGCTGATCCGATCCGGGCTAGTGGTGTCGGCCGCCACCCTGGCCTCGCGGGTACTGGGGCTGGTACGGGATATCGTCATCGCTCATCTGCTGGGGGCGGGGGTTGCCTCGGATGTCTTCTTCTTTGCCAATCGCATCCCCAACTTCATGCGGCGTCTCTTTGCCGACGGCGCTTTCAATCAGGCGTTTGTGCCGGTAATGACCGAATACAAGGCGAAGGGGGATGAGGCTGCGGTGCGGGATCTGCTGGCCGTCACCATGGGCACACTGGGGGCCGTCATCACTGTGGTGACCATTCTCGGTGTGCTGGGGTCAACTGTGGTCTCGGCGCTGTTTGGTTGGGGCTGGTTTATGGCCTGGTGGCATGGGGAGGCCGATGGGGCTAAGTTCGAGCTGGCCAGCTGGCTGCTGAAGATCACCTTTCCCTATCTCTGGTTTGTCACCTTCACCGCCATGTCCGGCGCCGTGTTCAATACCTTCGGACGCTTCGGTGTCTCCTCCTTTACTCCGACCTTTCTCAACATAGTGCTGATCATTGTGGCGATCTGGGTGGCACCCCATATGGATGAGCCGGCCGTGGGCCTCTCTATCGGTATCTTCATCGGTGGTCTGGTGCAGCTGCTCTACCAGATCCCTTACCTCTACCAGATGAAGATGCTGGTGTGGCCCAAGTGGGGTTGGCATCACCCTGGGGTAGTGAAGATCCGTACCCTGATGATCCCGGCGCTGTTCGGGGTGTCGGTCAGCCAGATCAATCTGCTGATCAACACCATGCTGGCCTCATTTCTGGCCACGGGCGCTATCAGCTATCTCTACTACTCGGATCGGCTGCTGGAGTTTCCGCTGGGGATGTTTGCCGTGGCCATCAGTACCGTGATACTGCCGGCTCTAGCCAAGGGACATGTAGATCAGGATCCGAAACGCTTCTCTGACACCATGGATTGGGGGGTGCGCATGGTGCTGTTTCTCGGGCTGCCCGCCATGGGCGGCATCATGGTGCTGCGCGAGCCGATACTGCGGGTGCTCTTCATGCGCGGGGAGTTCGGCCCCCACGAGGTGATGATGTCCAGCGCCAGCCTGCTGGCCTCCACCTCCGGCCTGCTCTCCCTGATGTTGGCCCGGGTGTTGGCGCCCGGCTTCCATGCCCGCCAGGATACCAAGACGCCGGTGCGTTATGGTGTGCACTCCATGGTCGCCAACATGGGGTTCAACCTGATATTGATCTATCCCCTCGGTTACATCGGTCTGGCGCTCTCGACCGCTCTTGCGGGTACGATCAATGCCATTTCCCTGTTTCAGGGACTCTATCGCCGTGGTATCTATCGTCCTGGTCGTGCAACCCTTATCTTCAGCTTGCGGTTGGCTGCGGCGACCCTGGCCATGTATCTCCTGTTAGCCTGGCTGAGCCCATCTCTGGAGGTTTGGGTCAACTGGAGCCTGCTGCGTTCCGGTCTGGAGCTGGGCAAGCTGCTCTTGCTGGGTGGCGGCTGCTATCTATTGCTGGCGTTAGCCAGCGGTGTGCGGCTCGGCGACCTGAAAACTGTGAGCGAAGGCTGATTGCTGGCTGGCTTCGTTATATAATCCAGCGATTTCGCAACGACAGGACGTTTCATGGAGTTGATCCGCGGCATTCATAATCTGCGCCCTCGGCATCGCGGCTGCGTGTTGACCATAGGCAACTTCGATGGCGTTCATCTGGGCCATCAGGCTGTGTTGCGTCAGTTGCAGCTCAAGGGGGCCGAGTTAGGGCTGCCTGCCTGCGTCATGCTGTTTGAGCCTCAGCCCATGGAGTTGTTTGTGCGGGAGGGGGCGCCCGCTCGCCTGACCCGCTTGCGGGACAAATTTCTGGCTCTGCAGGCGCTGGGGCTGGATCGCCTGCTCTGCGTGCGCTTTGGCCACGACTTTGCCAACCTGGAGCCGGATCGCTTCATCGAGGAGATCCTGGTGGCGCGGCTAGGTGTGCGTTATCTGGTGATTGGCGATGATTTCTGTTTTGGTCGCGGGCGAGCCGGGGATTTTGCCCTGCTGCAGGCGGCCGGTCAGCGGTTTGGTTTCGAGGTGGTCAGCACCCAGAGCTTCTGCGTGGCCGAGCAGAGGGTGAGCAGTACCCGGTTGCGTGAGGCGCTGCGCGGTGATCGTCTGGCCGAGGTGCATGCCATGCTGGGTGAGCCCTATACCGTCAGCGGTCGGGTGGCTCATGGCGACAAGCTGGGCCGCACCATTGGCTTCCCTACCGCCAACGTCCATCTTAAGCGCCGGGTCACCCCGGTCAGTGGCGTCTATGCGGTAGAAGTGGTATTTTCCGGCCACACCCATTATGGCGTGGCCAACGTGGGCACCCGTCCCACGGTAAACGGCCATAGGCCACAACTCGAAGTGCATATTTTCGATTTCTCGGGCGATCTGTATGGTCGGCACATTCGTGTGCGGCTCTGCCATAAGCTCAGAGACGAGAAGAAGTTTGACTCTTTTGCCGCCCTGCAGGTCCAAATCCACCAGGATGCCGACACTGCCCGCCGTTATTTCGGCCTCGCGGTAACCCCTATTGAATCGTAATGGAACCCAGGACTGATGAGCGACTATAAACATACCCTGAATTTGCCGGAAACCCCGTTTCCCATGCGTGGCGATCTGGCCAAACGTGAGCCGGATATGCTCAAGGCTTGGTATGAGCAGGATCTCTATGGCGTGATCCGTAGCGCCAAGAAGGGCAAGAAATCCTTCATCCTGCATGATGGCCCGCCCTACGCCAACGGCAATATTCACATCGGTCACTCGGTCAATAAGATCCTCAAGGACATCATCATCAAGTCCAAGGGCATGGCGGGTTTTGACTCCCCTTATGTGCCGGGCTGGGATTGCCACGGTCTGCCGATCGAACTGAAGGTGGAAGGGCTGGTGGGCAAGCCGGGCGAGAAGGTCTCTGCCGCCGAGTTCCGCGCCGAGTGCCGCAAGTATGCCAAGAGCCAGGTCGAGGCCCAGAAGGCCGACTTCGTGCGTCTGGGGGTACTGGGTGAATGGGACAAGCCCTACCTGACCATGGACTTCAACACCGAAGCCAACATCATTCGCTCGCTGGGCAAGATCATCGACAACGGCCACCTGCACAAGGGTTCCAAGCCGGTGCACTGGTGTACCGATTGTGGCTCGGCGCTGGCCGAGGCCGAGGTGGAGTACTACGACAAGAGCTCTCCCTCCATCGATGTGCGTTTCCGTGCCGTGGATGAGACTCAGGTAGCCGCTGCTTTTGATTGCGCGGTCGGGCATCCGGGCCAAGGCCCGCTCTTTGTGGTGATCTGGACTACCACCCCCTGGACGCTGCCGGCCAACCGTGGCGTGGCGCTTAACCCTGAACTCGATTACGCCTTGGTGCAGGTGGAGGGCGAACAGCCGGAGCGTCTGATCCTGGCCGCCGATCTGGTGAAGTCCGTGATGGACCGCGCCGGCATCACCCATTACCACAACCTGGGCTACTGCAAGGGTGTCGATCTGGAGCTGTTGCGCTTCCAGCACCCCTTCTACAGCTTTGATGTGCCGGTGATCCTGGGTGATCACGTCACCCTGGAGTCAGGGACCGGTGCCGTGCACACGGCGCCCGGTCACGGTCAGGAAGACTTCGTGGTAGGCCAGAAATATGGTCTGGAAGTAGCCAACCCTGTGGGGGGCAATGGCGTCTACCTGCCGGATACTGAACTCTTTGCCGGTCAGCATGTCTTCAAGGCCAACGCCTCCGTGGTCGAGGTGCTCAAGGAGCGCGGTGCCCTGCTGCATCATCAGGCCATCCAGCACTCCTATCCCCACTGCTGGCGCCACAAGACCCCCATTATCTTCCGTGCCACCCCTCAGTGGTTTATCAGCATGGAGCAGGCGGGTCTGCGTCAGAAGGCACTCTCGGAGATCAAGTCGGTGAAGTGGATCCCGGAGTGGGGCCAGAACCGCATCGAGGCCATGGTGGAGAACCGTCCGGACTGGTGTATATCCCGGCAGCGCACCTGGGGTGTGCCCATTGCCCTCTTCGTGCATAAAGAGACCCAAGCCTTGCACCCGCGTGCCGTCGAACTGATGGAAGAGGTGGCCAAGCGCGTCGAGGTTTCCGGCATTCAAGCCTGGTGGGATCTGGATGCCGCCGAGCTGCTGGGTGACGATGCCGCACACTACGACAAGGTGAAGGATACCCTGGACGTCTGGTTTGACTCCGGCTCGACTCATGCCTCAGTGGTGGATGTGCGCCCGGAATTTAACGGTCATGGCGCCGACATGTATCTGGAAGGGTCGGATCAACACCGTGGCTGGTTCATGTCCTCCCTGATGATAGGGGTCGCCATGAAGCATCAGGCCCCCTACAACCAGGTGCTGACGCACGGCTTCACCGTCGATGGTCAGGGGCGCAAGATGTCCAAGTCCCTGGGCAACGTGGTGAGCCCGCAAGAGGTGATGAACAAACTCGGCGCCGATATTCTGCGCCTGTGGGTGGCCTCTACCGACTACAGCGGTGAGATGACGGTCTCCGACGAGATCCTCAAGCGCTCCGCCGATGCCTATCGCCGTATCCGTAACACAGCCCGCTTCCTGCTGGCCAACCTGAATGGTTTCGACCCGGCTCAGCACATGGTCAAGGCCGACGAGATGGTGGTGCTGGATCGTTGGGCCGTAGGGTGTGCCCAGAAGGCCCAGCAAGAGATAGTGGAAGCGTATGAGAACTATGACTTCCATCTGGTAACCCAGAAGCTGATGCAGTTCTGCTCGGTGGAGATGGGCTCCTTCTACCTGGATATCATCAAGGATCGCCAGTACACGGCCAAGGCCGACAGCCTGGCCCGCCGCTCCTGCCAGAGCGCCCTCTTCCTCATCGCCGAGGCCATGGTGCGCTGGATGGCGCCCATCATGAGCTTCACCGCCGACGAGATCTGGGCGCTGCTGCCGGGTGAGCGCGCCAAGTTTGTCTTCACCGAAGAGTGGTTTGATGGGCTGTTTGGTCTCAAGGATGGCGAAGCCATGGATGATGGCTACTGGGCCGATCTGCTGGCGGTGCGTGGCGAGGTGAACAAGGCGCTGGAAGCGGCCCGTGCCGACAAGCGTATCGGCAGCTCCTTGCAGGCCGAGGTGACCCTCTACGCCGAACCGGCGCTGGCCGAGAAGCTCTCCCGTCTGGGTGAGGAGTTGCGCTTTGTGCTCATCACCTCCCAGGCCAAGTTGGAAGTGGTCTCTGTCGCCCCCACTGACGCTCAAGCCACCGAGCTGGCCGGTCTCTGGTTGACCGTAACGGCCACCGCCGCCGTCAAGTGCGAGCGCTGCTGGCACCATGTGGCCGATGTGGGCACCATTGCCGGTCATGAGGGCATCTGTGGCCGTTGTGTCACCAATGTGGAAGGCGCTGGTGAAACGAGGGCCTTTGCATGATGCCGCTGACGCTCAAACAAAGCGGGCTGCGCTGGCTCTGGCTGGTGCCGCTGGTGATAGTGCTGGATCAGCTGACCAAGCTGGCGATCCTGCACTACCTGCCCTACGGTGGCCCAGGCATCAACGTGACGCCCTTCTTCAACATAGTGCATGTCTATAACAAGGGGGCCGCCTACGGCTTCCTGGCCGATCAGCCGGGCTGGCAGCGCTGGTTCTTCTCGCTGTTTGCCATCGGCGTCTCGGCCGCCATGCTGGTGGCCCTGCGCCGTCAGGCGGCGAGCCAGTGGTGGTCCAATATCGCCTTTGTGCTGGTTATCGGCGGGGCCATCGGCAATCTCATCGATCGCCTGGCCTATGGTCATGTGGTGGACTTCCTGCTCTTCTACTGGCAGGGCCACTTCTTCCCGGCCTTCAACATAGCCGACTGCGCCATCACGGTGGGGGCGGCCATGATAGTGCTGGATGGCCTGCGCAAGAAGCCCCAACCTGTGCCTAACCATAGCGAGTCCAAGTCATGAAGATAGTGCTGGCTAACCCGCGCGGTTTCTGTGCCGGCGTTGACCGCGCCATCACCATAGTGGAAAACGCCCTGCAGAAATTTGGTGCCCCCATCTATGTGCGCCACGAGGTGGTGCATAACCGCTACGTGGTGGAGACGCTACGGCAAGCCGGCGCCATCTTCGTCGAAGAGCTGCGCGAAGTGCCGGATGAGCAGATCGTCATCTTTTCGGCCCACGGTGTCTCCAAGGCGGTGCGGGAAGAGGCCAAGCAGCGGGGTCTGCGCGTCTATGATGCCACCTGCCCCCTGGTGACCAAGGTGCATATGGAAGTTCATCGCGCCAGTCGCAAGGCTCAGGAGGTGATCATGATAGGTCACGCCGGCCATCCCGAGGTGGAGGGGACGATAGGCCAGTACGAGAGCGCTGCGGCGGGCATGTATCTGGTGGAGGATGCCGCCGATGTGGCCGCCCTGCAGGTCAAGGATCCGAGCCAGCTGCACTTCGTTACCCAGACCACGCTCAGTGTCGATGAGACCCAAGAGGTGATCTCGGCGCTGCAGAGCCAGTTCCCGGCGATCCAGGGGCCGCGTAAGGATGATATCTGCTACGCCACCCAGAATCGTCAGGATGCGGTGCGTGAGTTGGCCGGCCAAGTGGATCTCTTCATCGTGGTGGGTTCGCGCAACTCCTCCAACTCCAATCGGTTGCGTGAATTGGCCGAGCGCCTGGGCACGCAGGCCTACCTGGTGGATGAGGCCGCGCAACTGGATCCCGCCTGGTTTGCCTCTGTGCAGGCCGTTGGCGTCACCGCCGGGGCGTCGGCTCCCGAGGTGCTGGTGCAGCAGGTGATCGATCGCATCCGCGCCATAGGCGGCGGTGAGGTGGAGGAGTACAGCGGCAAGCCCGAGGATGTGGTGTTCGAGGTGCCGATGGAACTGCGCATCTAGGGATGTACCTGATCGCTATCGCCCCGCAGTTGCGGGGCGTTTGTTTTAGCCTGGGGCCTAGCCCCATGCCCAAGGAGGGGTGATGGCCTGGCTTATTACGAAATACTTGTTAACCGCCGCCGTGGTGGTCTTGGTCTCGGAAGTGGCCAAGCGCAGCGACAAGCTGGGCGGCCTGGTGGCGGCCTTGCCGCTGGTGACGGTATTGGCCCTGATCTGGCTCTATCTGGAGCAGCAACCCCAGCAGAAGATCGCCAACCACGCCTGGTACACCTTCTGGTATGTGGTGCCGACCCTGCCCATGTTTCTCCTCTTCCCGCTGCTGTTGCCGCGGCTCGGTTTCTGGCTGACGCTGGGGGCGAGCGTGGTGATCACCCTGGTCTCGTTTGTGTTGTTCTCTCTGCTGGTGCGTCGTTTCGGGATCGCGTTATGGTGAGCCGATGAAATCTAACCCTTTTACTGCGCAGCTGACGCTACTGCCCTATCTGGCCAAGTGGCTGCTGCTCTCGACTCTGGTGGCCGTGCTGGCGGGGACGGCCTCCGCCCTGTTTCTGTTTGCCCTGGCGTGGGCAACGGCCACCCATGAGGCTTACCGCTGGTTGCTCTGGTTGCTGCCCCTGGCCGGCTTCGGGGTGGGCTGGATCTACCTCAAGGTGGGGCAACAGGTGGAGGCGGGCAACAACCTGCTCATCGACGAGATCCATGATCCCAAGAAGGTGATCCCCCTGCGCATGGCGCCTCTGGTGCTGGTGGCCACTGTCATCTCCCACCTGTTCGGTGCCTCGGTGGGGCGCGAGGGGACGGCGGTACAGATGGGTGGTGCCCTGGCCGATCAATTGACCCGGCTCTTCCGGCTGGGACGCGAAGAGCGCCGCATCTTGCTGATGGCGGGGATCAGTGCCGGTTTCGCCTCGGTATTCGGTACGCCGCTGGCCGGCGCCGTGTTTGGTCTGGAGGTGCTGGCCATAGGGCGTATGCGCTACGATGCCCTGCTCTCCTGTTTCATCGCCGCCATCGTTGCCGACAAGGTGGGGCTGCTCTGGGGGGTACACCATGCCCACTACCTCATCCCCTCCATTCCCGAGTTTTCCTACTGGAGCCTGCTGGCCATGCTGATTGCCGGGGCCCTGTTTGGCCTGACCGGTAAACTGTTTGCCGTCTCCACCCATCTGCTCAGCGCCCGTTTCAAGCTGTGGGTCAGATATGCCCCGCTGCGCCCTCTGCTGGGCGGCTTGGCCATAGCGACCGTGGCCTGGTTCACCCAGGCTGACCGCTATCTGGGGTTGGGGATCCCCACTATACTCCAGGCTTTCGAGCAGCCCCTGCCGGCCTATGATTTTATCGGCAAGCTGGGCTTTACCGTGGCCTCCCTGGCCAGTGGCTTCAAGGGGGGGGAGGTGACACCACTCTTCTTCATCGGCGCCACCCTGGGCAATGCCTTGGCGCCGCTGCTGGATCTGCCCTTTCCCCTGTTGGCCGGTGTGGGCTTTGTCGCCGTCTTTGCCGGCGCTGCCAATACCCCCCTGGCGTCGACCCTGATGGCCATGGAGTTGTTTGGTGCGGAAATAGGGCTCTATGCCGGGGTCGCCTGCGTGGTCAGCTACCTCTTCTCGGGCTACTCCAGCATCTACCGTTCCCAGCGGGTAGGCGCGGGCAAACTGAGCGCCCTGCCCGCCGAGCTCAAACTGAGCGAAGTGGCGGAATACAGACGCAAGCAACCTCAGGATAAGGGCGAGCGGTAGCCAGGCTGGCCTGATCCTTGCTTTTCGTTCCCCATCAAGCGGTATGCTCGGCTATATAGCGCGGTTTTGTCGCAAAGCGACCAAGGGGCGTCACCAAGGCGGGTCATACTGTGCACTGGTGGTTAACCCGGGCTGTCTCAGCTCGTCGCGACATTGGGTTGGGAAGAGAGGCATAAGGATGTTCATGTTGTTATCTGCCGAGGATCTGCAGGCCATAGGCCTGACCTTGAAGTTGGCCACCCTGGTCACCCTGATCCTGCTGCTGCTGGGCACGCCGCTGGCCTGGTGGCTGGCCCGCACCCCCTCTCGCTGGAAGGGGATCATAGGTTCAGTGGTGGCGCTGCCCCTGGTGTTACCCCCTTCGGTGCTGGGTTTTTACCTGCTGCTGGCCATGGGGCCCCATGGTCCGCTAGGCCAGCTCATGTCGGCTCTGGGGTTGGCGCCTCTGGCGTTCACCTTCGGTGGGCTGGTGCTGGCCTCTGTCTTCTACTCTCTGCCCTTCATGGTACAACCGCTGCAGAACGCCTTCGAGTCAATTGGCAATGGTCCACTGGAGGCGGCGGCTACCCTGCGTGCCTCGCCGCTGGATACGTTTTTTAGTGTGGTGGTGCCCATGGCGGGCCCCGGTTTTCTGACCGCCAGCATTCTCACCTTTGCCCATACAGTGGGGGAGTTCGGGGTGGTGCTGATGATAGGGGGCAACCTGCCGGGTATCACCCGGGTGGCCTCGGTGCAGATCTATGATCATGTGGAGGCTCTGGAGTATGGGGATGCCCATCGTCTGGCGGCGGTCATGGTGAGCTTCTCCTTCCTGGTGCTGCTGGCGGTGTATGCCTGGCGACCTCAATCCCGGAGAGGACGTTGAAGATGAGCGATAGCGGCAAGGATCAGATACGGGCGCGCTTTCGCAAGGGGTGGGATGGCTTTAGCCTGGAGGTGGATCTCTGCCTGCCGGGGCGGGGGATCACCGCCCTGTTTGGCCACTCAGGCTCCGGCAAGACCACGCTGCTGCGTTGTCTGGCGGGTCTGGGCGCTCGCCCGGAGGGGGAGTGCGCCTTCAAGGGAACCCTTTGGCAACAGGGCCGCTACTGGCTGCCGGCTCACAAGCGGCCCATCGGTTATGTGTTTCAGGATGCCAACCTCTTTCCTCATCTGAGCGTGTTGCAGAACCTGCAGTATGGTCAGAAGCGGGTGGGGGGGCCGGGCACCGTAGCCCTGGAGCAGGCCATCGCCTTGCTGGGCATTGAGCCCTTGCTGGCGCGCAAGCCGGGCGAGCTCTCCGGCGGTGAGAAGCAGCGCGTCGGCATTGCCCGCGCCCTGGCGGTCAGCCCGCAACTGCTGCTGATGGATGAACCCCTGGCGGCGCTGGATCTGGCGCGCAAGCGGGAGATCTTGCCCTACCTGGAGCGGTTGCATAACGAACTGGCGATCCCGGTGATCTATGTGACCCACTCTCCCGATGAGGTGGCGCGACTGGCGGATCATCTGGTGGTGATGGCCAAGGGACGAGTACTGGCCAGTGGCCCTCTGGCCGAGACCTTGAGTCGTCTGGACTTACCCATTCGCCTGGGTGAGGAGGCGGGCGTGGTGCTGGAGGGGCAGATCAGTCAGCGGGATGAGGCGTGGCATCTCATCCGCCTGGCGTTCCCCGGTGGTCAGCTCTGGGCCCGGGATACCGGCCGCCCTCTGGGGCAGAAGGCGCGGATCCGGGTGTTGGCTCGGGATGTGAGCCTCTGTCTGCTCCCCCACCACGACTCCAGCATCCAGAATCATCTGCCTGGTGTGGTGGAAGCCATGCTGGCCGATGAGCACCCAGGCCTCACCCTGGTACGGGTGCGGGTGGGCGAGGGTGAGCATTCGTCGGCCTTCATTGCCCGCCTCACCGCCCGCTCGGCTCATGCCCTGCAGCTGACGGTAGGGCAGGCCATCTGGCTGCAGGTGAAATCGGTCGCGCTGGTGGAGTAGCGGCGGCCCTCACTCGGCTCGGCTGACGGCCATAGCGTGCACCGTTTTTTCATGCCGCTCGGCGTTATTCTGCGTTGTCAGCCCCAGCACCATCTGCCGGGCTATCTCCTCCTCGCCCAAGATCACCTGCTGGGCGCCCTGCTGGCGCAGGTATTCCACCTCTTCATCCAGATGAGCGCGGCTCAGGATCTGCAAGTCGGGATAGAGATGGCCTTGGGCCACCACCTCTCCCGCCTCGAAGCCATTGGGTATGGTCACCAGCAGATGGCTGGCGTGGGCCAGATGGGCGGCCTCCAGCACACAGGGGAGCACCCCATTGCCGCGCACGACCGGGATCTTGATTGCTCTGAGCTCGGCCACGCGCTGGGCATCATGCTCGATCACCACGAAGGGGAGCTCTCGCTCCTGCAGCAGCTTCGTCACCCGACGGCCGACGCGGCCATACCCCACCAGCACCACATGGTTAGCCATGGGGGGCTGCTCATGCACCTCATCATAGGGCGTGGGGCTAGGTCGCGGCTCATTCTCCGGTGTGGCCTGCTGGCGGCTGGCGTAGCGCCCCAGCCAACTGAAGAGCAGCGGGTTGAGCAGTATGGAGAGAATGGCTCCGGCCAACACTATGTCGCGGGCCTGAGGTGGCAGTATCTGCAGCGTGATGGCCAGACTCAGCAGTATGAAGGAGAGCTCCCCTATCTGGGCCAGGCTGGCGGAGATAGTCAGCGCCGTCCCCTTCTGATAGCCGAACAGCCGTACTATGGCGAAGGCGGCCAGAGACTTGCCGACCACTATGATGGCCAGGGTTGCCAGCACAGTCAGCGGTGCCTCCAGCAGGATAGCCGGGTTGAACAGCATGCCGACTGAGACGAAGAAGAGCACGGCGAAGGCATCGCGCAGGGGCAGGGAATCGTTCGCCGCCTTGTGACTCAACTCAGAGCTGTTGAGCACTATGCCGGCGAAGAAGGCACCCAGGGCGAAGGAGACATCAAATAGCTTGGCGGCGCCGAAGGCGATGCCCAGGGCTATGGCCAGCACCGCCAGGGTGAAGAGTTCCCGGGAGCCGGTGGCGGCACTGCGCGCCAGCAGCCAGGGGATGGCGCGACGGCCGCCGATCAGCATCAGGGCGACGAAGGCAACTACCTTACCCAGGGTGATGGCGATTTCACTCAGTAGCGTTGACCAGACAATGGGGCCGGCCCCCTCCTGGCTCACACTGGCCAGCAGCGGCAGCAGCACCAGCACCAGCACTATCACCAGATCTTCCACCACCAGCCAGCCGATGGCGATCTTCCCTTCCGGACTCTCCAGGTTGTTTTGGGCCTCCAGGGCGCGCAGCAGGACGACGGTACTGGCCACCGATAGCGACAAGCCAAACACCAGACCGGCGATCAGGTTCCAGCCCAAGGCGGCCGCCAACCCCATGCCCATCAGGGTGGCGAGGGCGATCTGGGCCAGGGCGCCGGGAATGGCGATGCGCTTGACGGCTAGCAGATCCTTCACCGAAAAGTGCAGGCCGACCCCGAACATCAGCAGTATGACGCCGAGTTCGGCGAGCTCGGGAGCCAGCGCCTGATCGGCCACATAGCCAGGGGTAAAGGGACCGCAGATCACGCCAGCGATCAGGTAGCCGACCATGGGAGAGATACGCAGGCGATGAGCCACCATGCCGAAGAGAAAGGCCAGCACCAGGGAGCCGACCAGGGTGGAGATCAGGGGGAGCGAGTGATGCATGCCGTCACCTCATGTTGGGCGCCGATGCTGTATCGGCGTGTGGTGAAAAGAAACCGCTATGGGGTAGAAGTAGGGGGTGAAGAGAGGATAACAACTATTGTCATTTCGCGCAGGGCGAAATAGCGGGAAAGCCTTAACCTAAAATAAACAAAAACCGATGAGAGGCCGGAGTAATGCTCGGTATTGCGGCGATGCAACCGGTTGCGCTGGCTGTTTTCCTGTACTAAGGTAGAGAGCAGTGGGGGTTGCCAGCCTGCTAGCCCCTGAAGCCGATAGCGAGGAGTCCGGTAATGCGTCAGTTTCCAGCCGATTTTCTGTGGGGGGCCGCCACGGCGGCCTATCAGGTAGAGGGTGGCTTTGCCGCCGATGGCAAGGGGCCCTCCATCTGGGATCGCTTCGCCCATCAGCCCGGGACCACCTATCTGGGCACCAATGGTGATGTGGCGGCGGATCACTACCACAGATACCGGGAGGACGTGGCCCTGATGGCCGAACAGGGGCTCAAGAGCTATCGCTTCTCCATCTCCTGGCCCCGCCTGTTGCCTGCCGGTCGCGGAGCGGTGAATGAGGCCGGGGTGCGCTTCTATAGCGATTTGATCGATGAGCTGCTGAAGTTTGGCATCGAGCCCATGATCACCCTCTACCACTGGGATCTCCCCCAGGCGTTGCAGGATGAGCTGGGCGGTTGGGAGTCTCGGCAGACCGCCGAGGCCTTCGTTGAATATGCCCGCCTCTGCTATCAGCGCTTCGGGGATAGGGTCAAGCTCTGGTCCACCTTCAATGAAACCGTGGTCTTCATCGGCATGGGTTATGTGACCGGGGCGCATCCGCCAGCGGTGCAGGATACCCGACGTGGCCTGCAGGCTTGTCACCATGTCTTTGTCGCCCATGCCCTGGCGGTGCAAGCCTTCCGCCAGATGAAGGTGGCGGGTCAGATCGGCTTTGTGAATGTGTTGCAGCCCAATGACCCGATCAGTGAGCAGCCCGAGGATCTCGCCGCCTGGCAGTTGGCCGAGGGGGTTTACACCCACTGGTTCTACGACCCTGTGCTCAAGGGGGAGTATCCGGCCGAGCTGCTGGCCATGGCCCAGGCTCATTTCGGGACGCCGCTGTTTGCGCCTGGGGATGCCGAGTTGCTGAAGAACAACATCTGCGACTTTATCGGCGTCAACTACTACAAGCGCGAGATGATAGCCGCCAACCCGGATGTGGATAATACCCGCATCAACACCACGGGTGAGAAGGGGGCGGGCAAGGAGTTTGGCTTCAAGGGGCTCTTCAAGCAGGTGCGTAATCCCAAGGGGGTTTACACCGACTGGGATTGGGAGATCTACCCGGAAGGCTTGACCGAGGCTCTGCTGCGGCTCAAGGCGCGCTATGGCAATGTGCCCGTCTATATCACAGAGAACGGTCTGGGGGCCAAGGATCCGATCGTCAACGGCGAAGTGCTGGATCAGCCGCGCATCGACTATCTGAGCAGCCATATCGGCGCGGTGGCGGAGGCGATCCGCCTGGGGGTGGATGTGCGCGGCTACTATCCCTGGTCCTTCATCGATCTGCTCTCCTGGCTCAACGGTTACCAGAAGCAGTATGGTTTCGTCTATATCGATCAGGCTGAGGGTCTGAAACGAAAGAAAAAGCTTAGCTTTGCCTGGTATCAGGAGGTGATCGCCAGCAATGGTGCCCGACGCTAGCCCCAGAGTCTCTGCTGAGGCTTAACTTAACTTGCTGGGTAACCGGTTTGGTGTAGATAATGACAGGTCCCGGACAGCCTCGCTGTGCCGGGACTTTTTGCTAGCGAGTTTGCCAATCAGGGGGCGTCATGGTGACCATGCAGGATGTGGCCGATCGCGCCGGGGTGGCGAAGTCCACCGTCTCCCGGGTGCTCAGCGGCAAGGTGGCGATCAGCGACGCGACGCGAGTTCGGGTCCAAGCCGCCATCGATGAGCTGGGGTTTCGCGTCAACTCCCTGGCCCAGGCGCTGGCCCAGCAGAAGTCCAATACGCTGGGGTTGGTGGTCTCCAATTTCGAGGGGCCCTACTTTGGCCGCCTGCTCAAGAGCATGGCCCAGCAGGCCGAGTTGGCAGGCAAGCAACTGGTGGTGACCGATGGTCACGATGATCCCCTGCGTGAGCAGGCGGCGGTGGAGCTGCTGGTGGATCGCTGCTGCGATGCCATCATACTCTACAGCCGCTACATGCCAGCAGAGCGGCTGCAGATGCTGATGACCCGCTTACCCGTCCCCTTGGTGGTGATGAATCGCCCCGTCCCCGGTTACCCGGAGCGCAGCGTCGAGTTCGATCAGCGTGGCAGTGTGCTGGCGGCCATGGCCCAGCTGCTGGCGCTGGGCCACACAGCGATTGCCTGTATCAGTGGCCCAGGCACGACCCTGACCGCCCAGTTGCGGTTGGCCGCCTATCGGGAAGCCCTGCAACAGGCCGGGCTGACGCCGGATGAGGCGACGATCGTCGAGGGCGATAATCTGGTGGCGGGTGGCTATCAGGCGTGCCGGCAGCTGCTGGCCCGCGATGTCAAATTTAGCGCTCTGTTTGTCAGCAATGATGACATGGCGTTGGGAGTCTTGCGTGCCCTGCAAGAGGCGGGTAAGCGGGTGCCGGAGCAGATCTCCCTGTTTGGCTTTGATGATGCCCCGGCCTCGGCCTATCTAAGCCCCAGCCTCAGCACGGTACACATTCCGATTGAAGCCATGACGGCTCGGGCGGTGCAGCAGGCTCTAGCCCTGGCCGCGGGGGAAACGCTGATGGCGGTGGCGGCCTTTACCGGGGAGCTGAAGTTGCGTGACTCGGTGCGCGCCTGTTGCCCTACCGCAATGGCCAGTGGGTGCAAACCATGATGGTGAGCCCTGTGGTTAATTTTGATTTTTTAGTTGGTGAGATGACGGTCCATGGATGACAGTGCCCTGGCGCTCCTGCGCTTTAAAATTTCGCTCCCGCGGGCTCATCCTCTGGTTGTTCCCCGCACACGCCTGGGTTCACCCCTAGCCAGCGCCTCGGCGCCTGCCCTCTGGTTGCTGTCGGCTCCGGCCGGCTATGGCAAGACCACCCTGGCGCTGGAGTGGGCTCAGCAGATGACGGGCCACGCCGGGTGGTATTCACTGGATGTTTCCGATAACGACCCGGTGCGTTTCTTCTCCCACCTGTATGGGGCGTTGCAACTGGCGCGCACCCGTGCACTCTCCTCCGAGGGGGGACCGGGCCCCAATCAACCGCTGGAAGCCTATCTGCCGGCCCTGCTGCAACTGATGAACCGGGATGAGACCCCCTTATTGTTAGTGCTGGATGATTATCACGTGATCCAGGAGGCGCGCATCCACGAGCTGTTGCGCCAGCTCATTCTGCATCTGCCGCCCCACATCAAGCTGGTGATCACCTCGCGCCTGTTGCCGCCCTTGGGGGTGGCCGGTCTGCAGGTCAAGGGGGTGGCGACCTGCATCGAGGCACGCCATCTGCAGTTCAACCTGCCGGAGGCCCAACAGTTTTTGCATCAGGAGTTGAGTCATACCCTGGCACCCGAAGAGCTGCAAGAGGTGTGGAGCAAGCTGGCCGGCTGGCCCGGTGGTCTCAAGCTCTTCTGTCTGTTGGCGCGGGAGCGGGCCAGTTCGGCTCTGGCCGAGGCCATGGAGGGCAACCCTCAGGCGGTCAACGCCTATCTCTCCGAAGAGGTGTTCAACGAGCTGCCCCAGGAGATTTGTGACTTCCTGTTGGCCTCCAGTGTGCTGGAGTGGTTTGACGAGGCGCTGGCCTGCCAGGTGGCCGCGTTGCCCAGCTGCCACGAGCAGATCGAGTTTTTGGAGCGCAACGGTCTCTTCATCGCCCGGGTGGATGGCGAGCAGAATAGCTATCGCTACCAGGCAGTATTTGGCGACTTCTTACGCCTGCGTCTGGCCCGGGAGCCCCAACGCAAACGGGAGGTACACCTGCGAGCCTGCGAGGCACTGTTGAGCCGGCAGCGGGTGGTGGAGGCCATGCGCCATGCGGAGCGGGCGGAGGAGTCGGTGCGTCTGGCGACCATACTCAGCGAACATGGCGCCGCGCTGATGCAGCAGGGCCAGTATCTATTGGTGCGCAATCAGCTACAGAGCCTGCCGCGCCGGGTCATAGAGTTGAACCCGCTGTTGTTGCTGATGCGCACCCGTTGCGCCATCTACGACTACGACATGGAGTACTTCAGCGGCACCCTGGCCGAGACTGAGCAGTGGTTGCCCCGGTTGCCCATCGGGGCCCAGCAGGCCATGGCCCAGGAGATGACCCTGCTCAAGGCTCAGCTGGCCTTGAAGCGTGAACAGTGGGAGCTGGCTGACCGGCTGGCCGCCCAGGTGCTCGCCCAACTGCAGCCCGAGCAGCAGCGGGAGCTGGCCATCGGCCTCGCCGTACGCGGTGAGGTGTGTATCTGCCAGGGGCAATCCGAGGCGGCGCTGGAGCAGTTGAGCCGCTCTCTGGCCCTGGCCTATGCCCAGCAGGCACACATCAACGTGGTGTGGCAGTTGAGCCAGTTGGCGGAGGCGCAGATCAATCTGGCCCAACTGACCCGAGCCGAGGAACGGTTGCAGCAGGCTGAAGCCGAGGGCAAGGCCCAGCACCTGGAGCAACTGCAGGTGATGGAGTTTGTCTACCGCTGTTGGTGCAAGCTGGCGCTGCTGCGCCAGGATCTGCCCCGGGCCGAGCACTGTTTGCAGCGTATGGCCACCATCATTGAGGGAGAGGAGGAGCGTTGGCTCTATCCGCTCTATACCGGGCGTTTGCAACTGGCCATGCGCCAGGAGCGGTTGCTGGAGGCCCAGCATTGGGCTGCCGAGCTGGAGCGGTTGGGGGCGCGTTATCAAGTCCATGCGGATTGGCGCGCCAATGCCGATTCGGCGCGGCTGGATCTCTGGCTGCGCACCGGCCAGCAGCAGACAGTGCGCGACTGGTTGCGTCAACAGGCGCCTGTCCTGCTGGCGGGCAACCACTTCTTGCAGTTGTTGGGCATCAATCGGGCGCGCGCCCTGCTGGGCCTGGGCAAGTACCGGCTGGCATTGCGCCAGTTGGCGCTGCTGCAGAGCGAGACCCAGTCACGCCAGTTGCCGCTGTTTGAACAGCAGATTGCCCTCTATCAGGCGCTGGCCCTACAGGGGTTGCGGCGGGATGCCGAGGCGCGGCTGGTGGTGCAACCGGCGCTGTTGGCGGCCGAGAGTTCCGGCTGTGTGGGGCCCTGGCTGTTGAATGGTGAAGGGCTGCAGCCGCTGCTGCGCCAGTTGCAGCAGGAGCGGGAGTGGCCCTTCGTGCGCTACCTGCTGTTGCAATCGGGCGGCCACAAGGAGAGTGCCGGCTCCGGCTCTTCGGTACGCTTGGCCCAGGCCTTGCCTGCCGCCGCCCAACATCTGGCCCTGACCCAGAAGGAGTGGCAGGTACTGCAGGGTATCGCCAATGGCCTGAGCAATGAGCAGATCGCCGACGGTATGTATGTGGCCCACTGCACGGTGAAGAGCCACATTCGCCGTATCTATCGCAAACTGCAGGTGGATAACCGGGAACAGGCCATCACTCGTGCATGTCAGCTACCGGATGCCTTGCAGACGCCGGAGTAAGCAGGCGATCGCTGCGGGCACTCAGAGTGCGTAGTCTCTGGCTGAGCGCATCGGGGAAGACGGCCTCGGTCAGTCGCCAGCGCCAGTTGTACTCATTCACCTCACCGGGGCAGTTCATGCGCCCCTCTGCACCCAGCCCCAGCAGATCTTGCATGGGGGCGATGGCATAACGGGCCGGGCTTTGCCAGGCCATCTGGATCAGCCGCCACTGTATGGGGGTCACTCCAAATGCCGCCGGGTAGGCATCCAGCTCCTGACGCCGTTCCTCGGGCAGGCTCTGATACCAGGCGAGTGTGGTGTTGGTGTCATGGGTGCCCGTGTAGACCAACTGATTCTCCCGAATGAGATGGGGGTAGTAGGGGTTAGCACGTTCCGGGCTGCCGAAGGCAAACTGTAATACGGCCATGCCCGGCAACTGGTTATCATCGCGCAGTTGCTCCACCGCCGGGGTGATGAAGCCCAAATCCTCCACCAGCAGCGGCAACTCGGGGAAGTGTTCACGCAGGGTATTGAACAGCGCCTGCCCCGGCCCCGGAGACCAGAAGCCACGGCGAGCATCCTGCTCCTCGGCGGGCAGGGCCCAGAAGGATTCGAAGCCACGGAAGTGGTCGATCCGTACCTGATCCACCAGGCGCAGCAGTTGCGCCAACCGCTCCACCCACCACTGATAGCCCTCGTTGGCCATGGCCGTCCAGTCATAAACCGGGTTGCCCCAGCGCTGGCCCCGCGCATCGAAGAAGCGGTCCGGTGCCGCGCCCGCCACCAGGCTGGGGTGACCGACCTCATCCAGGCAGAAGAGGTGGCGATGGGCCCAGACATCGGCGCTGTTGAGCCCCACATAGATGGGCATGTCGCCCATGATCTCGACTCCTTGCTCCCGGGCATAGCGGCGCAGGGTTTGCCACTGGCGCTGGAAGATAAATTGGCAGAAGGCGTGGAAGCGCCGCTCCTCTTGCAGGCGGCGGCGCGCCTCGGCCATGGCCAGCGGCTCTCTATCTCTAAGTTCAGGGCTCCACTCATACCAGGGGGCGGCCTGTTCATGATTGAGGCTGGCAAACAGCACATAGTCATCCAGCCAGTGGCGCTCCACATAGCAGAAGGCATAGAACTCCTGGCGCAATCCGCCCCGCAACCGGCTCAGGGCGCGGCGTAGCAGGGGCAGCTTGCTGTGACCTGCCAGATGGAGATCCATGTAGCCTTCACTCTGGGTCGGCAGGGCGGCCAGCTCGTCGGCAAACAGCAGGCCATGGGGCAGCAGATCCTCCAGACTCAGCAGCAGAGGGTTACCGGCCATGGCCGAGAGGGCCGAGTAGGGGCAGCCATCGGCTCCCACGGGGCCCAGGGGCAGGATCTGCCAGAGGCTCTGGCCTGAGTGGGCGAGAAAGTCGATGAAGTGGCGGGCACCGGCCCCCAGATCGCCTATGCCGTGGGGGCCAGGCAGGGAGGTGGGGTGCAGCAGTACGCCGGAGCGGCGGGGTTCAGTGGGCATGGGATACCTCCTGGTGACGCGCGAAGTGTTGCATCTGCTGCCCCAGACGGCCCGGGGGAGCCAGTGGCGGTAGATGGGAGTGTTTGAGACCGGAGGCCATGGCCTGCCAGGCATGGTTCATCAGCGGATGCGTGGGGCTGATGCAGCACTGCTCTATGCAGGCACTGATCATGGCCCGTTCCGGTTGCGTAGCATGACCCTGCAGATCCTGGCGTACCGGTTGGCGGGCCGCTTCGTTCAGCCACCCCTGCTGTACCGCTTGGCTTAGCAGTAGTTGGGCAAAGGCGTGCAGCAGAGGGGCGTGAGGCCCCTGTAGGCTCTCGCCGGGGAAGACCAGACCCAGGGTCGAGAAGAAGGAGCGGCAGGGCAGGCCACCGTAGGTGGGGAGGGGGGCTATGCCCAGCCGATCTCCCATGCTCTCATGCAACGCGGCATACTCCCACTCCCCGGTGATGATAGTGGGAACTTGACCCGAAATGAGGGCCGAGCCCAGATCCTGCTCATAGTGAAAGTGGCGCAGGCGTCCCTGGCGCTGCAGGCGTTGGCGGCACTGCAGGGCGTGGGTCATGGCCGGGGAGTCCAGCTGGATACGCTGGTGGCCCAGGGGCCAGCCGGCAAAGCGGATAAGCAAGGGGATGAGCCAGTAGGGCTCCTCGAAGTCTATGCCACAACAGCTGCAGAGCCCGGCTTCATCGGGCTGCAACCACTCCTGCAGCGGCTCTCCCTGCTGCTTGTCATAAAATTGCAGCAGATGGTTGCCCGCCAGGATAGGCACCCCCAGTTGACGATACTCCAGTTGCAGGGTGGCCTCGCTCAAGGGGGTGACGGCGGGCAGCGCCCACTCATCGGGTATGGGCGAGAAGCGCAACCGTTCGGCCAACGCCAGCAGATCCGAGGGCACCAGCGCCAGATCGGGTAGGGGCTCGGGGCCACACAGGCGCCGGGTCAGGGTGTGGATGTCCAGCTCGTGGCGCACCAGCTGCACGCCCTGCTCGCGTTCGAAGCGATCGCACAGGGTGTGCAGGTAGCGGCTGGAGGGGCCACTGAGGTCGAAGTAGATAGTCAAACGGGTGAAGGCATTGGACTGAGCCATGAGCAACTCCTTATCAGGATGGCAGGATCAGGGATCTGTGCTGCCACTGGCCGGAATGCCAGCGCAAACCCATCAACAGGGCGCGACAGAGTTCATCAATTCCCAGCGCCAGCCAGATCCCCAGCAGGCCATAGCCCAGAGGGAAGACCAGCAGATAGCTCAGGGGGATCAGGATCACCCACATGCAGAGCAGGGAGACCGAGGCGGTGAATTGGGCATCGCCCGCCGCCCGCAGGCAGGAGCCCGCCACAAAGTTGTAGGCCTTGAGCAGGGTGACCAGCAGGGCGGCCAGCAGCAGTTGGCTGCCCAGTCGGATGATCTCCGGCTCTTGGGTAAAGAGCCCCAGCAGGGCATCTCGCCATAGTAGCGCGGGCAGGCTGACCAGCAGGGTGAAGCCCAGGGCATAGCCGACGCAGCGCCACTTCTGGGCATCGGCCTCCTGCCAGCGTCCGGCGCCCACCAGATGTCCGGTGAGGATCTGGGCCGCCTGGGCGAGGGCGAAGGCGCCGACCTCCAGCAGGGCCACGGCGCTTAGCACATAGGTCTTGGTGGCCAAGGCCAGCACCCCCAAGGAGGCGATAATGAGGGTGAGCACCGCCTGGTTACCATAGTAGGAGAGGGGCTCCAGGGTGGCGGGTAGGGCGATCTTGATGATCTGTTGCCACTGCCGGCAGAAACGAGCCCAAGGCAGATTGGGGGTCACCCGTATGCCTAATCTTAGCCGCAGCAGTAGGTAGAGGCTCAGGGCGCCCAGCAGGCGTGCCAGCACAGTGGCCGCCGCGACACCGACGACGCCGCTGTGGGTGTTGACCACCAGATAGTAGCTGAGCCCGGCATTGAGCAGGTTCATGGCGATGGCATTGACCATGGTGTAACGGGTGTGACCACGGGCGTTGAGGATGGAGGAGAAGCTCCAGACCATGGCTTGAGCCATGAGCCCGCCGCCCACTATGGCGACAAACAGGCTGGCTTGGTGATGGAGCTCAGCGGGGGCGGCCAGCAGGCGTGGCAACCAGGGGCTGCTGGCCAGCAGCAACAGGCTGAGCACCCCGCCCAGCAGCAGGTTGGCCAGCAGCAGGCTGTTCTGCAACTCCCGGACCTCAGCCAGCCGTTTGGCTCCCAGATTTTGGCTCAGCACTATGCCACCGCTGTTGGCCAGGGTGCCCAGCAGGGTGATGGCCAGGATCAGCACTACGTTGACGGCCCCGACCGCGGCGGCGGCTTGATCCGATACCAGCCCCAGTATCATGGCATCCACCATGCCGATGGAGACGGTGAG
The DNA here is from genome assembly GCF_055413345.1 of Pseudaeromonas sp. HNCC25DJ180. Lineage (NCBI taxonomy): Bacteria > Pseudomonadati > Pseudomonadota > Gammaproteobacteria > Aeromonadales > Aeromonadaceae > Pseudaeromonas > Pseudaeromonas sp. HNCC25DJ180. The sequence goes on along the minus strand of NZ_JBVAYF010000001.1, from coordinate 320,294 downwards.
TAGCCATTCGACAAAGAGCGGCCAGGCCAGGCGCAGGGGGCCCTGCTGGATCACATCTGTGTGAGTCGTCATCAGCAGCACTCCTGGGGTTGGTGTGCCGCCTGGGTTTCACTCTGCCAGCGGCGCAGCTGAGGCAGTATGTCGTGAAAGTCCAGCCAGGGGTGGTAGGCAATCCCCTGTTGCTGGCAGTGACGTGCCAGGCTCTGCTTGGCAAACAGCTCATCGGCCTGGGTAGCGGCGCAGCGATCCGACAGGCCGTCGCCTATGTAGACTAGGGTGCAGCCCGGCTGGCGGGCCTGTTGCAGATAGTGTCCCTTGCACATGGCGCAGGCCGGGTGGGCGGCATGGGCAAAGGGAAAGCGCACCTGCTGGGGGCGCGCCTCCAGTTGCCATTGGTTGGCACACAGAGTCACCTGGCTGATGCCATGGTGAGCCAACACGGCGCGGATCACCGGCTCCATGCCGTCACTCAGCAGGGTCAGGGGCAAGCCCTGACTCTTGCGCCACGCATCAAACTCGGTGAAGCCCGGGGTCAGGCGGGTATGGGGTAGCAGCTCTTGCAGATCGGCCGGGGTCAGGGTGATCAGCGCCAACTGCTGCTGCAGGCACTCTTGGGTGGCGAGCCGCCCCTCGCGCCAGGCTTGCTCCAGACGTAACCAGTGCGGGGGGGCGTGACGCTCCAGCAGCCACTGTAGTGTGTCCTGCTGGCAAACCGTGCCGTCGAAATCGCAAAAGAGTTGCAACATCACGCTCTCCTCATTGGGGTAGAGTAACCAGGGTGCGGGTGCCCGGATGAGGGAGGCCACCGGCGATCTCAGCCATGGCCTGCTCCAGATTGACCCGCTTGCCTATCATCTGGCTGAAGAAGGCTTCATCCTGCTGCAGGTAGTCGATGGCCTGGCTCATGGTCTCGTCATCGCAACCGGCCATGGAGGGGAGCAGAGTCAGCTCCTTGGCAAACAGCTCCAGTGTGGGACAGGGCAGGGTGGCGTTGGCCTCCGGCATGCCGTAGAGCACCACCACGCCGCCCCGGCGTGCCGCCGAGATGGCCAGGGCCAGCCCCTGACGACTACCGGAGCACTCCACCACCAGATGGGCACTCTCGGGATCCGGCTCGGCCGTGCTGCGCAGGTAGGATGTCTGGCTGGCCTCACTGGCCTGGCTGCTGATGTCAAAGAGCCGCATCTGCAGATCCAGCTGCAGCTGATTGAGGGCGTAGGAGACCAGGCGCCCCGAGGTTCCCGCCCCTATGATCAGCACGCGGAAATGGGCCACATCCGGCGGCAGCAGTGCCAGGGCACAGCTGATGCGATCGGCACAGTGGATGGCACAGGCCAGCGGCTCCACCAGCACGGCGCTGCCGGAGTCGGCCACGTGCACCGGGTAGAGGTGGCTGCGCGGGGCGGCGATGAAATCGGCATAGCCGCCATCGGCATTGATCCCCAGCTCATGCAGATGCACACAGTGGCGGGGCATTCCCTCCTGGCAGTAGCTGCAGAGGCCGCAGGCGATCTCGTTGTTGAGCACCAGGGTCTGCTCCTCATGCTCCACCACCACCTCGTGACCGAGCGTGATGTTGACGCTCCTGGGGTGGTGAAACAGTTGGTAGTCGGTTTTGCAGATCCCCACATGGCGCACCTTCCAGAGGTGAAAACCGGGCTGTATGGGTAGCGAGGTGTGAGGATCCAACACCAGTTTTCCGGGTGCGGTCAGGCGCAGGCTTCTCATGGGTGATCTCCCGCCAGGTGGTGAGCCAGTCGTTGCATCACCTGGTCCAGCAGGGCCACGGTGCGGTCGATCTCGGCATGAGTGATGTCCAGGTAGGGGGCGAGTTTCAGCCCTTCCGAGCTAAAGCCCCCGGCGTTGAGGATGAGGCGGTAGGCGGCACCCTGATAGAAGTAGTCATGCTCCTGGGCCAGGGTGACAGCCAGCTTGCCGAGCCCAGCCAGGGGGGTGCCATCGGCGCGCTGGAAGACCATGTTCAGCAATAACCCCAGGCCATCCACGGCACCGATAAACCAATATTTATCCCGTAACTCTCTTAGCTTGTTTAAGTAATAGGCCCCCTTCTCGGGGAGGCTCTGTTCATAATTTTGGGCCAACATATAACGCCAGGTGGCCAGGGCCGCGGCGGTGCCCAGGGAGTGATTGGCGAAATTACTGTGGGCATGGCCTGGGCCGTAATGGTCAGGATTGACCAGATCTTCGCGCGCCCACACCAGGCTCAAGGGGGTCAGGCCATTGGTGAACGACTTACTCAGGGTGATGATGTCCGGCGTAATGCCGAAGTGTTCGAAGGCAAAGAGCTTGCCGGTGCGGAACATGCCAATCTGGATCTCATCATCCACTATCAGCAGGCCCCGCTCCTGGAGTTGGGGGACAAACTGCTGATAGAAATGACGAGGCGGTATGGCATAGCCGCGACCCTGACACAGCTCCAGCATGAAGGCTCCCAGCTCCTGATCGGCCTCGGAGGCGATACCGTGAAAGTCGTTCTCGAAGCGTTTGTTGATCATGCGGGCATAGTAGTCAGCCTGATCGACCTCGGCGGGCAGTTCATAGTAACAATCGGCCGGATTAGGGAAGGCGAAGAATTCGGCTCTATGGGGGAAGTCGCCAAACTCCTGGCGATAGCGGTGGCTGGAGGAGAGGCCGCTGACGGTGAGGGAGCGACCATGATAGGCGCCCATGAAGGCCCCGACCTTGCTCTTGCCGGTCTGCTTGCGCACTATCTTGAGGGCATCTTCCACCACCAGGGTGCCGCCCACATTGAAGGAGACGCGGCCGTGCAGGCCGGTGCGGGCGAAGATGGCCGCTTCCACCTCCTGGGCCAGCAGTAGCTTCTCGGCATGGAGAAAATCGCCGCTCACCTGGGGCAAGTTATCCAGTTGGCGATGAACCGCCTTGGTGATCTCCGGATTCTGATAACCGAAATTGCAGCTGGAGTGCCACATCTGGGTGTCGATGTAGCGGCGCCCTTGCAAGTCGGTGACGATTTCCCCCTGACAGTGGCTGACTATGATGGGGTTATCCTGATAATGAACCGTGTCAGCCCAGCAGAGAACGGTTCTGTCTATGTCGCGTAGGCTCTTATTGGCATTCGCTGCTGGTGGAATATTATTTGTGTCGTTAACCCAGTTTGGATGGCAGATTGCTTCTTCCATTTTTGAGTCCTCAACTAATAAATTTGGCGTAGGGGGAGGCTTGATATTGCCAGTACATTATTGCCGGTTCTGACAGGTGATCAGAAGGTGCCAGGGGGCGCAATTGGGGGGCGTAATTTACGCCTGCGCCCAGGTTTTATGCGGGTTGGCGCAGGTTTTATCCGAGGTGCGGTTTCGTTTGAGTTGACTCCGTTGACGCCAGTTGAGTGATGAATCTTGAGTGCAGAGGCATGACCTTGATGGAGGGGGTGGAAGATGGGGGTCATACGAGAAGATTCGTAGTGACGCAGGAATCTCATGCGTCCCGATCGGCAGAGTGGTAACCTGCTGTCAGTCGGGGTGGGAGGCTTGTCACCGCCTTGTCATGATTTTCTGCTTTGTTGAGTGCCAAATCTCGGTGATGGTCACCGAGTCCAACAGGTCCTGATCCTATTCCTATGCAACTTGCCATTCTCTCGCGTGAACCTGATTCCTATACTACCCGTCGCCTCTGTCAGGTGGCCACGGCCCGCCAACATCAGGTGCGGGTTCTGGATACCTTGCGTCTGCATCTGAATATCACACCAGAGGGGCCGCGCCTGTTTCATGCCGGCGAGCCGCTGGAGGGGATAGAGGCGGTGATCCCGCGGATCGGCGCCAGCATCACCGCCTATGGCGTCTCCATGTTGCGCCAATTCGAGCTGATGAATATTACCTGCCTCAATGGCTCCGATGGCATCGCCTGCTCCCGGGACAAGCTGCGCGCCATGCAGTTGATGGCCCATCACGGCCTGCCGCTGCCGATGACCGGTTTTGCCCATAAGCTGGAGGATGTGCCCGCCCTGATCTCTTCTGTGGGCGGGGCTCCGCTGGTGGTCAAGCTGTTGGAGGGCTCCCAGGGCATAGGCGTGGCCCTGTGCGACAGCCAAACCTCAGCCGAGAGCGTCATCGAAGCCTTCTTGCACACCGGGCAGCGCATCCTGGTCCAGGAGTTTATCCGGGAGGCCGAGGGGAGTGACATCCGCTGCCTGGTGGTGGGCGAGGTGGTGGTGGCGGCCATAGAGCGCCGGGCCCAGCCTGGTGAGTTTCGCTCCAACCTGCACCGGGGCGGCTCGGCCTCGGCGGTGCAGCTGAGTGACGAGGAGCGCCAGGTGGCGTTGCGCGCCGCGCGTAGTCTGGGGCTGGATGTGGCCGGGGTGGATATTTTGCGCTCCCGGCGTGGGCCGCTGCTGATGGAGGTCAACTCCTCCCCTGGTCTGCAGGGCGGCGAACATGCCAGCGGCGTGAACATCTGCGAGCGTATTCTGGATCATCTGGAGAGCAAGCATGCTCGCGCCCATGGCTGAGGCCGCCGCATTGCAACGCTGGTGGCTGACGCTCCCCGAATCGCAACAACTGCTGGGGGTGAATCGCCAGCTGAGGTTAGCCACCCTGGCCGATCTGCCCGCATTGGCCTCGCTGGAGCGCTACTGCTTCTCCCCTTGGCTGGCCTTTGGTCATAGGCGTTGGCGTTACCTGCTGCGGCGCCCTCAGGTGCAGGTGTGGCTGCTGCTGCAGGGTGAGCAGCTACTCGCTTACCTCTGCCTGGTGCCGCATAAGGGGTGGAAGAGTCTGGCCATCAGCGCCTTGGCCGTACACTGGCAGGTGCGGGGGCAGGGCGTTGCCCGGCAGTTATTGCGGCTGGTTGAGCCCAGGGCCAGGCAACTGGGATTACACTCCTTGCGCCTGGAGGTGGATTGCGACAATGAGAGCGCATTGCGCCTCTATTGGCACCAAGGATTTGTCGAACAGCGGGCTTTGCCCCATTATTATGGTTTGGGTCGCCCCGGCCTGTTGCTCACGCGCCGCCTTGAGCCCTCGCCCGGTGAGGCTACCTATTTATAATTCTCGGCACCTAGCGCATCAGGTGCCGACCCAGCAGAGAAGTGGATGATGAAGAAACTTGGCTATGGTGTTCCCCTACTGGGCCTCTGTTTGTTATGCAGTGGTGGTGTGTGGGCCAAGCCCGAGACCCTGAGCCAGCAGTTGGCCCAGATGGACCAGGCGGCCAGTCAGGCTCTGGATAGCTTTGTCTACACCATCGGCGAGCTGGATGCCACCGCCTGGATGGACGGCGTCCCCGTGATCATCAAGGTGCCGATCCTCAATGAGAAGCAGGAGTGGCAGGGGGATACCCGCTACTACTTCAAGCAGGGCAAGCTCTTTGCGGTCAAGATGCCCTATGGCAGCTACCAGTTTGATGAGAAGGGTAACCTGATCCTCTGGCTGGACGAAGAGGGCAAGAGTGCCGAGCTGCCGGGCTCGGCGGCCTGGGGGCCGCGGCAGAACTGGTTGAAGAAGCGGGCGACACAACTGGCGAACGCGTTTGCTCCCAGCGCCTATGCCCGCGAGTTGCAGAAGCCCAATACCGAGGTGCATGTGAAGGGGGAGGATAAGGTCGCTTACCTCTGCATGGGGCAACTCTATGCCTTGACCGGTGCCGAGAAGATCATCGGCTCGGCGGGGGCGCTCAAGGTGCATGGCAACCAGCAAAGCGGGGCGGTCCAGCTGCGTGCCGGTGATAAGTGGCTGCCCATCACCTTTAGCTGCCAGCTAGATGGTGCCGATCGGGTGAGCCACCTCACCTACCGTTTTACGCTACCGGCGCCAGCCAGCAAGTAACGCCTGCGCTTGGGGTCACTCGCAAAACGCCACCTTTGGGGTGGCGTTTTGCTATGGGGCTACTGTTGCTTTGAGGCTACTGTTGCTTTGAGGCTACTGTTGCTTTGGGGATGACTCAGGGCGTACCGGTATACAGATCAGCAGATCCCAGTAGCCCGCTTCCCGACCATTGTTCAGGTACTGCTCGAAACAGGGGCCCTCGGCCAACTGGTAGCCGCTGTTCGGTAACCAGTCACTAAACAGGGCGTTCCAGGGAGTGGCGAAGTCGTCATTCTCCACCCGGCAGCGATGGCTAGCATACAAGCCAGCGGGCAGGGTTTGTAGCGCCACCTCTCCCGCCGCGGGGGTGCCGAGCGGTACACTCAACGCCACATCGGCCCGCAATTGGTCGGCGGGGGTGACATGGAGGTTGTCCCAGTAGAGGGCCAGCCAGTCACCCGCGAGCAGGTTGCGTGGCGCGGCCCACTGCATCAGGCGCTCGAAGCCGCCCGGCATAGTCTCGGCGTAGGGGCCAATGACCCGGATAGAGGCGAGGTTTTTGGCCTCTTGGTCTATTACATGCACATCCATACACTTGCTCCCGTTGCTGATTTATTCTGCAGCATTGTAGCAAATGAAGGCTGTATATAAATACAGTATCGTGAGGCACTGTGTGTTGGCTCACAAATGGCATTTGGGTTGGGGTCAGCAAAGTTTGGAACAGGGGGGAGAGTAGTGACAGCTGGGAGGCAAAGGTAGGGACTAGCCCTACTTGCCAAACAGCCCATGCGTCACTGCCTGGGCTGTTTGGTGGTGATCAGGTTTACTTCTTGCGATTCTGCCGGTTCATCTGGCGCAGCAGGCTGTCGGCCACCTCGCTCGGATCTTCAATCACGCCTATGGCTTCCGGCAGCGGGAAGACGGCAACGGCCAAGCCATCCTCCTCCATCCCCTTGACCCAGCGATCCAGCCAGGTTTTCAGGGAGATAGCATAGGGCTCACACTTGTCCCACTCCTCGGCGGCCCACGCCTTGGCATAGTCGGGGTGAGGCCACACCGGAATGCAATCATCCCCTTCGGCGGTCAGCAGCATGCAGCCCTGCTCATCTTTCAAGATCCACATCTCGCCTGTGGCCACCACCTGTTGGATGAAGTGGTCGTAGCGGGCATCGGCATCCAGGGCCTGAGTGGCCTGGTACTCTTCTGGCGGTAAGGTTTGGCTCATAGGGGGCTCCCAGGTTGTGAAAAGTCAGGCTTGCTCATCCAGCTGTTCGAGCTTGGCGATCAGGGTGTCGGCCAGTTCGCTGGCCTCTTCGACCAGGCCTATCTCGTCCGGCAGGGGGAAGATGGCCACGGCAATCTGGTTCTCGGTCAGGCTGTCACACCAGCGCTCCAGCCACATCTCGAGGGTGATGGACTGGGGCTGATAGCCGGCCAGCTCACCCTGCAACCAGGCCTGGGTATAATCTGGGTGCGGCCAGAGGGCCAGGCAGGTATCCCCTTCACTCTCCAGCATCAGGGGGCCCTGTTCATTTTTCAGGATCCAGAGCAGCTGGTGTTGAGCCACCTTGTTGATGAAGTGGTCGTAGCGGTAGTCGGCGTTGAGTTGCAGCGCGGCGTTGCGCTCGGTTTCGGTCAAGTCGTAGCTCATGATGGCCTCATGGGTCAAAGGGAGAGCAGCAGGCCTGCTCGGCGCAGCAAGCTATGCTCGGCATAGAGGGGAATGATCCCATCTTGTGGTCGACTTGTCCAAGCCTATGACCTGGCCCACGCGCGGCCTGAGGGCTGCGCGTGGGCTGGCCTATTCAACCAGGCGTTTACTCAACCAAGGGGGTGATGAGGTCGACTGTGAGCGGGTTGCTCAGGGTGGGATCAACAGCGACATTCAGCGTCAGGCCGCCCAGGGTTGGCAGGAAGCTGCTGCTCTCGCCCTCATCGGGTACGGCATCGCTGCTGGCATTGCAGATCAGCGCCACATCGTAGCTCCCCGGCTCCACATAGTGGATGGCATAGCCAGCCGCTGTGGTGGTGGTGGCCGCTTGCACCAGAGTGGTGGCGACGGGGCCCCCTTCCGTGGTGCTGCTGGCGAGGCCGCCATAGGCGAGCATCGAGCCCAGCCGGGCCGGATAGAGGTAGACTCCGGCCTGGCTCAGATCGCCGTTGCACAGGGTCTCACCCACCTGGCCCTGAAGCGTGGTCAGGGTGGTGACGGAGAGCAACTTCACGCCATTGGGCTTGAGCTTGTAATACTTGTTGTGGCCCGGTAACACCAGGGCGTGGCGCAGGTTGAACTCCAGCTGATAGCTCAAGACCCCGTCGGCCGGAGCGGTGAAGCCATGCAGTTTCAGTTCGCTGCTGGGCACCTCCAGAGCGAAGATCTTGCCCTGGGCATCCTGCACATAGGAGCTGGGAAACTCGGGTAGCCCCGCTCCCTCCAGGCTGTTCTTGCGGCCATCCTCCACCTGCAGTCGCAGTTGTTCATAGTTGCCACTGGTGAGCTCCACAGCACTGAGCAGAGTATGGCGCTTGCCATCCTGATAGTTGAGCAGATCCAGATAGAAAAACCTGGGTTGACCGGCACTATCCAGAGGTAGGGTATAGCCCGCCGGCAGGCAGGCATCCTGCTCGCTGGGGGTGGGCAAAAATTGCAGCGGGGTCCAGATGTGCTCGTTTGGATCGTCGGCAAGTGCTAGTCGCAGGCTGCTGACGGCGATACACACCTTTTGCGCCTGCTCGACCGGGGCATCGGAGATGGCGAGGGTAAGCTTGCTGCTGGAACTGGTGGGGGTGACGCTAGTGCTTGAGCCGCCCCCGCCACAGGCGGCGAGCAGGAGTAGTGATAGGCTGGTAAAAACGAAGCGTTTCATGGGGCGTACTCCAGAGGGGAACACAGCTTAAAGTCTAGTTCATCAGCTGTGATCTGGCGCACATCAGGGGGCGAGGGCCGACATTGAGTAGGACTCTCACCCGATCCCGTAGGTACGAACAGCGAAGCGTATTCGTACGCATGAATGGGATATGCAGGGTGGTACACCCACTGGAACCCGTAGGTACGAATAGCGAAGCGTATTCGTACGCATGAATGGGACATGTAGAGTGGTACACCCACTGGAACCCGTAGGTACAAATAGCGAAGTGTATTCGTACGCATGAATGGGATATGCAGAGTGGTACACCCACTAGCGAGGCGGTAGGATAAAAGAGCGCAACGGAACCCAATAGCAAGGCCGGGCGAGCCCGGCCTTGGTGATCACGCCTCGTTGATGATGGGGCGGGAGGGATCGCTGCCCCATTCACTCCAGGAGCCATCATAGACGGTGAGCCCCTGGTAGCCTGCCAGCTCGGCGCCTAGCGCCAGGATGCAGGCGGTGACGCCAGAGCCACAGCTGAAGATGGGTGCCTGCCCCTCGGCCAGCAGCGGGGCAAACTCGGCCTTGAGTTCCTCTACGGCGCGCATCTTGCCGTTCTGTTGCAGTTTGCCAAAGGGCAGATTCACGGCACCCGGCATGTGACCGGCGCGCAGTCCGGCTCTGGGCTCGGCTTCCAGCCCCTTGAAGCGGGCTTCGCTTCTGGCATCGAGCACGGGGCGGCGGCCACTGACCAGCTCCTGGGCAACTGTATCGGCATCGCAGAAGAGGCCCGGCTGCAGCTGGGCGACGAAGTTGCCGAGCGCTCCCTGATAGGGGCGCTCCGGCTCGGTGGCGTGCCCTGCCGCCAGCCAGGCGGGCAGGCCGCCATCCAGCACGGCTACCCGGCTGTGGCCCATGGTGCGGAGCATCCACCAGGCGCGGGGGGCAGAGAAGAGGCCGATACGGTCATAGACCACGATCAGCGAGTCGTTATCCAGCCCGAGCGCCTGTACCTGCTGGCTGAAGTGCTCTGGCGTGGGCAGCATGTGGGGCAGGTCGGTATCGGGAGCACAGATCTGCTTGTCGAAGTCGAAGCGGCGTGCACCGGGGATCTGCACCACAGGCCCACTGCTGGCCGGGGCCGAGGGGGGCTGCATATGGGCATCCAGTACCACCAGTTGTGGCTCCCCCAGATGGGCCGCCAACCACGCCACGCTGACCAGCGGGGTGGGAAGAGTCAGTTCAGTCGTCATGCAAACTCCTTGTGCAAGAAGAGGTTGAGTGGTGGTTACTCTACCACTCTCTGTCTCATCCTATCAGTCCCTATGGGGGCGCTTGTTGATATATCACTGGCCTTAGCCTGGATAATCCAGCCTGCCGTCCGCTCGATACAGAGGCTGGGTACTTTGATATTCATATGAGGCAGAAGCCGATACAATAAGCGGATATCTCACAGGGAGTGGAGAGGGATGATACCGCAAAGTCGTGTCAGCAATATGTTGGATGTCAGGTCGTTTGAATACGGTTTTATCATCTGTGTTCTAATCACAGTGTGTTACCTGTTTTTTCCCATCACCCTGTTCACGGATTCGTTTCCCGATTGCGAGCAGGTTACGGAGATTAGCGGTCATTTCGGGGCTATTCATCAGCCTGAAAATAGTAGGCGTGGCGATAAGCGCTTCTACATACGTTTCCACTCTGCTGAAACGGTTTACCCCGTCATGTTGTGGTCTGAGTCGCCACTTATCGGGGTATCGGGAGCGGCGAAGGTGGCGCTGGTGCGTTACCAGTCGAGTACAACACTCTCCTATTACTATCCGGCTCGGGTGATCTTGCCGGATGGCCGGATGCCCTTAACCTGCGATGGTTATAACCAGTTTCGCCGTGACAGGGAGGCGCAGATCCCCAACATGCTGGGCTGGGAGTGGTGGCTACTTCTGCTGATCTGTTACTGCATCTATCGATCCCGACGAAGGGGGCGCCCTGAATCGCCAGGCAAACTATGGTGGGGGCTTTTGCTGCTCGCCGTGGCGCTTGTCGGCTATAGCATACCGCCCACCATGCTGGACACCTTTCCTCGCTGCGAGCAGAGCCGCAGAGTCAGTGGCACCCTGCTGCCCGAGTCGCGTGCGGCGGCTGGCAAGCTGGAGCTGCTCTCCGATGCCGGGGAGCGAGTGACATTTCAACGCCCTGCGGAATTGCGGGCATTGCCTGAGGCTAGCCGTTGGCAGATCTGGGTGACCCCCTATCACCCCGAGTCGCTGCGGGAATCCACCTACTATCCGGTGCGGCTCAAGGCCGATGAGCAGCAACTACTGGGCTGCGAGGAGTACCACCATTTTGTGTCCGGTGTACTGGATAAGCAACAGCAGCAGCTATATCTGATGCTGGCTGGGGTGCTGGTTGCGCTGTTCTCTCTCTGGCGGATCCTTTCCCGAACAACACCAACCCCGCCAGGTTGATGTGCTATCCAGACAGATTACTTTCCTGTTCGTGGTGAGCCTGTCGAACCATGAACAAGCAAAATTTAATTTGTTGATTTTAAAGAATTTACCTCACCCTTCGACAAGCTCAGGGCGAACGGAGTTGATGCTGATTCAGGGCGAACGGAGTTGATGCTGGCTAACTAGCTGTTCCGAAAAGTAGATCCCTCACCATAGGGACGGGGTAGCACTAAGCTGACCCTCTGCGCCAGGGATGGCGCAGCGGAACCCCCTGGGAGGGGTTCACGGCGTGTCAGCGTGTGCTACCTTGCCGATGTAGCATAATTAGGTTCGGTTATTTGCACAGTAAAGCCTCCCCGCTGGCGGGGAGGCGGTGACCGGCTAGAAGCCGCGGGTGAGCAGGGGCTTCAAGAAGCGGGCGGTATGGGAGGCCTGGCACTCGGCCACCTGCTCCGGGGTGCCGGTGACCAGGATCTGGCCGCCGCCCGAGCCCCCTTCCGGGCCCAGATCCACCACCCAGTCGGCGGTTTTCACCACATCCAGATTGTGCTCGATTATGACTATGGTGTTGCCGTTATCCCGCAACTGATGCAGCACCTTGAGCAGCTGCTGGATGTCGTGGAAGTGCAGCCCAGTGGTCGGCTCATCCAGAATGTAGAGGGTCTGGCCGGTATCGCGGCGGGAGAGCTCGCGGGAGAGCTTGACCCGCTGGGCCTCGCCGCCGGAGAGGGTGGTGGCCGACTGCCCCAGCGTGATGTAGGAGAGCCCCACGTCGATCAGGGTCTGCAGCTTGCGCGCCAGCGCCGGGACGGCATCGAAGAAGGCGCGAGCCTCCTCCACCGTCATATCCAGCACCTCGTGGATGCTCTTGCCCTTGTATTTGACCTCCAGCGTCTCCCGGTTGTAGCGCTTGCCCTGGCAGACATCGCAGGGGACATAGACATCGGGTAGGAAGTGCATCTCCACCTTGATGACGCCATCGCCCTGACACGCCTCGCAGCGCCCCCCCTTGACGTTAAAGGAGAAGCGGCCTGGCTGATAGCCACGGGAGCGCGCCTCCTGGGTACCGGAGAAGAGTTCGCGGATGGGGGTGAAGAGGCCGGTATAGGTGGCCGGATTGGAGCGCGGGGTACGACCGATAGGGCTCTGATCGATATCCACCACCTTGTCCAGATGCTCCAGCCCCTCAATATCCAGATAGGGCGCCGGTTGCTCGACGGTGGCGCCGTTAAGTTCGCGGTGGGCGATGCGGAACAGGGTGTCGTTGATGAGGGTCGACTTGCCGGAGCCGGAGACGCCGGTGACGCAGCTCATGACGCCTATGGGCAGTTGCAGGTTGACCCGCTTCAAGTTATTGCCGCTGGCGCCGGTGAGTTTCAACCACTTGCCGGTCAGCGGGGTGCGCTGGGCCGGAATGGCGATCTGCTTGCGGCCGGAGAGGTAGTCGCCGGTGAGCGAGGCTTCATTGGCCATGATCTCCGCCGGTGTGCCCTGGGCGACGATATGACCGCCATGCACACCAGCGCCCGGGCCAATGTCCAGCACATGGTCGGCCATACGGATGGCGTCCTCGTCGTGCTCCACCACTATGACGGTATTGCCCAGATCCCGCAGGTGGAACAGGGTCTTGAGCAGCCGCTCGTTGTCGCGCTGGTGCAGGCCGATACTCGGCTCATCCAGCACATACATGACCCCCACCAGACCAGCCCCGATCTGGCTCGCCAGCCGGATACGCTGGGCCTCGCCACCGGAGAGGGTCTCTGCCGAGCGGGAGAGCGAGAGGTAGTTGAGCCCGACGTTGACCAGAAAGCCGAGTCGCTCGTTGATCTCTTTTAAGATCTTCTCGGCAATTTGCGCCTTCTGGCCGCTCAGTTGCAGCTGCTGGAAGAAGGCGAGCGCTTCGGCGATAGACATCTCGGTGACGGCCGGCAAGTTCGTGGCCTGGATGAAGACGTTGCGAGCCTCCTGCTTCAGCCGGCTCCCTTTACAGGAGGGGCAGGGTTGGTTGGCGATATATTTGGCCAGCTCTTCGCGCACGCTGTTGGATTCGGTCTCCTTGTAGCGCCGCTCCATGTTGGGGATCACCCCTTCGAAGGGATGACGGCGCACCACCACGTCCCCTCTGTCGTTCATATAGCGAAATTCGATCTCGGTCTGGCCCGTGCCATAGAGAATGGCGCGCTGCTGATCCTTGGTTAGCTCCTCGAAGGGCGCCTCCAGATTGAAGCCATAATGGTCACCCACCGCCTTCAACATCTGGAAGTAATAGAAGCTGCGTTTGTCCCAGCCACGGATGGCGCCACCGGAGAGCGAGAGTTCGCTGTTACCCACCACCTTGCTGGGGTCGAAATATTGCTGCACGCCGAGGCCGTCACAGGTGGGGCAGGCGCCCGCCGGATTGTTAAAGGAGAAGATGCGTGGCTCCAGCTCGCTGATGGCGTAGCCGCACTCGGGGCAGGCGAAGTTGGCGGAGAAGACCATGGGGGCGGCGGCAGCGTTATCCATCTCCAGCACTGAGACCAGACCGCCGGAGAGGGTCAGGGCCGTCTCGAAGGATTCGGCCAGCCGCAGTTGCAGATCCTCCCGCACCTTGAAGCGGTCTACCACCACCTCTATGGTGTGTTTCTTGTGCAGCTCCAGGGGGGGCGGGTCGGAGAGATCACACACCTCGCCATCGATACGGGCGCGGATATAGCCCTGAGTGGCCAGGTTCTCCAGCAGCTGCTTGTGTTCCCCCTTACGGTTGCGGACCACGGGGGCCAGCATCATCATCTTCTGCCCCTCGGGCAGGGCCAGCACCTGATCGACCATCTGGCTGACGGTCTGCGCCGCCAGCGGGATGTCATGCTCCGGGCAACGGGGTTCACCGACCCGGGCAAAGAGCAGCCGCAAGTAGTCATAGATCTCGGTGATGGTGCCGACCGTTGAACGCGGGTTATGGGAGGTGGACTTCTGCTCGATGGAGATGGCGGGTGACAAGCCTTCGATGTGGTCCACATCGGGCTTTTCCATCAAGGAGAGGAACTGGCGGGCGTAGGCGGAGAGTGACTCCACATAGCGGCGTTGACCCTCGGCATAGAGGGTATCGAAAGCGAGTGAGGATTTGCCGGAGCCGGAGAGGCCAGTGACGACGATCAGCCGATCTCGGGGCAGTGTCAGGCTGATGTTCTTCAGGTTATGGGTGCGAGCCCCGCGAACTTCGATCTTGTCCATGGCAGACCTGATAGGAAAACAAGCAATAAACGCCAGTATGGCACAGCGGGCACTGGATGGATAGACAGTTATGCCTGCTGGCTGAGTGGCCCGACCAATCCCTGACGCCCGCGGCCTCTCGGGCTGGGCAGCAAGCTAGAGATCCGGGTGCATCTCCTGCGTTAGTCGCAGCCGGTTTTGCTGCTTTTTAGGGGGCCAAGTGTCGATTCAGGGCTGAGCTAATCGTGGCAGAAAAGTCAGTGTTTTTCTGGTCAGCCAATGCGGGGAGTAGCGGGCGGCGCCTGTTACTTTTAGCAGTAAAATCCCGCCAGGCCGCTAATGAATCCGTTTTCTTGATGGATAGTTGTAGAAAGGCATGAGTGGGCTAGTGTGTTGTTACATATCTGTTACGTTGCGGCTATCTTCATGAATAGTAACGAAAAATAAAAATTAGTGTGATCTTGGTCAGGCTCGGCTAATGCGTTGGTATGGGAGTGCGGAGGTGTGGCGCTGTGTCATGCGGACAAAAATTTGGGCCCCCGAGGGGGCCCAAATGGTATGCAACACGTTAGGATGGCAAGCCAAGTGGCTGAGTCCGGCTGTTATTCAGATTCCAGCGGGGTACCCAGATACTCTTTTGCCCAGGTGACGGCCTGAGTACGGTTTTTGACGTTCAGCTTCTTGAACACGTTGTAGAGGTGAGTCTTCACCGTGTGCTCGCTGAGGAACAGACTATCGGCAATTTCCATGTTGGAGGCGCCGGTCATCAGCTTCTGTAGTATCTGCTGTTCGCGATTTGTCAGAATGATGTTGGGGTGCTGAGGCACGCCCTTCTCCTGACGATAGTGGCTGAGCAGGTGGCTGAGCAGGTGGCGCGACAGCCAGAGCTCACCGGCCAGTATCTTGCGCAGCCCTTCGATCAGGCGCTCCAGCGGATCATGGCGATAGAAGAGGCCACGGGTGTGGGGCCACAGCAGCAGCAAGCCCTGATCGGCGGTGTTTGGGGCGTTGAGCAGCACGGTCTCCGGCGCCTGCTTGTTGCAGGTGAGGGCCGCGTGCCAGCCGTTAGCCGGTTGGTTGCGCAGGTAATCGAGATCCACCAGAAACAGCTGGTCACGATTGATCTCCGGCAGCAACTCGTTGGGATGGGCTACATTGTGAATAGGGCGATGCAGCAGATCTGCCAGGGTGGCAGAAAAACTGTGTGCCTGTAGATTGTTCTCTGTTACCAGGATGATGCGTTTCTCGTGTTGCATAGACCATTTCCTTAGAGTATGCGTCCGACCGTCACAGCGGATTACAAGTCGTAGAATAACAACGCGGTTTCATGCCTAAGCATGAAAAAAGTATGGCCACTCAGTATGTTACTCTGCATTAACAGCAAGGGGGCTGATCCCTCCTGCCATACTTTATATCACCCTTACTGAGTAATCTCTCACCTCATTTGTCCTTTGTGAGCAGCATGGCAATGGTAGCGGTTTCATGAGATCTGCCGCCAGAAATAATCGGGGCCAGATGCCAAAGTGCGGGTCTGCTGGTAAGATAGCGCTCATCTGAAATATTGGTCAGGCTCTGGCCTGGCAAACCAAGAGAGTGGAGTACAGCTATGGCCAGTCGTGGCGTCAATAAAGTCATCCTCATCGGCAATCTGGGTAAAGATCCGGAAGTGCGCTACATGCCCAATGGCAAGGCGGTGGCCAACATCACGGTAGCGACTTCCGAGACCTGGAAGGATCAGCAGGGTCAGCAGCAGGAACGCACCGAGTGGCATCGCTGTACCATGTATGACCGCCTGGCCGAGATCACCGGCGAGTACCTGAAGAAGGGCTCAAAAGTCTATATGGAAGGTAAACTGCAGACCCGCGAATGGCAGGATCAGCAGGGACAGAAGCGCTATACCACAGAGATCATCGTCAGCGAGATGCAGATGCTGGATGGCCGCAATAGTGGCGCGGCAGCCGGCATGGGTGGCCAACAGAGCCAGCCCCAGGGCCAGCAAGGTAATTGGGGGCGCCCGCAGCAGCCTGCCGCTGCGCCTCAAGGTGGCTTTGCCCCCCAAGCCGCCCCCCAGGCTGCGCCGCAACAAGCCGCGCCTCAGGGGTACGGTCAACCCGCTCCCCAGAACAACTTCAACCAAGCCCCGGCACAACCTCTCTATAACGAGCCGCCGATGGACTTCGATGACGATATCCCGTTCTAGGATAGGTGTTTGTAAAGTATTACCTTTAGACCCCCGCTTGCGGGGGTTTATGTTTTTTTTGGGAGATGTAAAAAATAGTTGCTCGCATATTTAAAGTCTCTCACACATGCAGCAGTGTAAAGAATGCTTCTTCGCGGAAACGTGGGGAAAAGTAAGTTGGCAGACAGGGCTCAGGTAGCACTGGTAATCGCCCAAAAAACCGATTACTTCCCCTTTGTGTCGTCATGTGCAATGTAGGCATGCCTAGTTATCATCGGCGAACGAGCTAGTCATGTAGCAGTGGAAACTCAATGATCTTGTTTTGTGGTGACCCCCACGGGGAGTTTGAGCATATCATCCAGCGTGTTCAGCAGTCGAAGCCTGCTGCGGTGATCATGCTGGGAGACCTGTGCTTGAAACAGCCGTTTGAGCAAACTTTCGCGGCCATCCTGGAGCTGACGGACGTCTGGTTCATCCATGGCAACCATGACACGGATAAAGAGCAATATCATGATCACTTATTCGCTTGCCCTGAGCGAAACCTTCATGGCCGAGTTGTCGAGATTGATGGTTTAAAGATCGCTGGGCTTGGCGGGATCTTCCGCAGCCAGGTCTGGTATCCCCCAGAACCCCCTCGCTACATCACTAGGCAAGACTTTATTGCTAATTGTGGGAAAGGGAATCTCTGGCGAGGCGGTCTACCACGCAAACATCGGAGTTCAATTTTCCCCGAGGATATTCAATGCTTCGATGGTCTCCAGGCCGATATCCTTGTTACACATGAGGCACCCATCGCTCATCCACACGGCTTTCAGGCTATCGACGACCTGGCTCAGTTGCTCGGGTCAACAACCATCATCCATGGTCACCATCATGATCCTTTCAGTTACGACGATAACTCGGCTTTCAATATCGGTATCCATGGGCTGATGGAGCTAGACCCCTCATGTCTATCGTCGATAGGACAGTAAGTTATCTGGACATGGATCGCCTTAAAGGTTCCAATCGCAAGTGATTGGTAATGACAACCTTTTCATCATGTGGTTATTAGAAGGCATCTAGAAAATCGGTGGCGATTCAGGCGGCAGCTGAGGCCTCAAATAAAGCCCTTCGGTCGTGTCAGGTTTGTTATGTGGGCATTACAAGGCATCGCGGAAACCGATGGTGCTTCATTGAGTCATTTTAGCACTTCAATTCCGTTGGACTAAAAAGGAGGTGCAGGTCAAAATGAGCACAAAAGTTCATCAAACTAAATCGATTGGAGAGGGTTACTTGCAGATAAATCCGCCATCAAATGCAGAGCATAACAACAGCATCAATGGCAGCGAGGCTGTTAAAGTTATGCAAATGCTCCGTAATCACTCTTCTTTAAGTAAGGGTGACTTAGAACGGTTGCTTTGCTATCAACTAGAAGTACCTCAGTCGCTCGATGAACTTCTTCAAAAGATGCTGCTATTAACATGGGTTGTAAAGGATGAAACCGAGTATTCCCTAACTGATGAAGGGTTCATCTGGTTAGAACAGAAGGGAAGTGAACTTGCTGTTGAGGAGGAGGACAATGATGGTAATAACAACGTTCCTCTTAAGCCATATGATGTTGTAAAACTAAAAATGGAGCCCAAACATCTAAGTGTGTTCCAAGCATTAAGAAAGATCGAGAAGCATGAAATATGTCTCAATCCTGAATTTCAGCGAGCATTCGTTTGGGATGAGGTTAGGCAGAGTCGATTAATTGAATCAGTATTGATCCGCATTCCACTCCCTGCATTTTATTTGGATGCAACTGATCAAGTTTCTTGGAATGTTGTTGATGGACTTCAACGGCTGACTACACTCTATCGCTATTGTCGTGAACAAGAATTCGCTTTGTCCGGGCTTCAGTTCTTGGTTGAGCTAGAAGGCAAGCATTTTGATGATTTGCCACCTAAATACAAAGTTCTAATTGAGGATGACACCCAGTTATTATTTTACAACTTAATGCCAGGGACGCCAATTGAGGCAAAATTTACAATTTTTTCTAGAGTAAATACCGGTGGAATGCAGCTAACTCCACAGGAAATTCGTCATGCATTGAATCAAGGGAAAGCAACCATCCTTCTGGGGAAGTTAGCGAAAAGTTCTGAGTTTCTCATGGCCACAGAGGGAGTGGTAGAGAGTAAACGGATGAGCGATCGTGAACTAGTTCTGAGATCCCTATCTTTCATGCATTTTGGTGTGGATGCGTACAAACAGTTTAATGAATTAGATGGTTTTTTGCTTTACTCCATGACGCAGCTAAACAAATTGACCGATAATGAATTAGAGAAATTAGCTGAAGATTTCAAATCCTCTCTAATAAAAACAAGGAATATTTTTGGTAAGTATTCCTTTAGGAAGTTCAATGCATTGGGTGGGCGTAGGGCGCCATTAAATAAAGCCCTATTTGAGGTGTGGACTGTCTGTGTGCATAAATACGACGAACAAGTGCTAATTTCAAATAAATCAGAAATTGTAAATGAGTTTATCAAGTTGATAACTGCAACAAATGGCAGTTTTTCTCGTTCCATCAGCTCAAGCACTGGTAAGTTTTCATCTGTTTCGACAAGGTTTGTTATGATAGAAAAACTGCTAGAGAGAGTCTGCAAATGATAGAATATATTTCCATTGATGGATATAAATGTTTAAAAAATGCAAGTTTTAGTTGTGGTAATTTAAACATATTAGTCGGTGCCAATGCGTCAGGTAAATCCAGTTTTTTGCAGACTTTATTGTTGCTTCGTCAGTCTGCTGATAAAGATGGCAATATTGATAGCTTGCATTTATCTGGTCCACTATACGAGGCTGGGACGGCACAAGATGCTCTTCATCCCGCATCTGAACATCAGATAAAAATTGAGCTAAAAGTTAATGGAAGTTCTTTAAGCTTCACCTTTCGTCATAATCGTGATGAGGAGCTTAGAGAGGCCAAGAGAACGCTGACAGCTGTTCAGCCACAAAAGCTGGACGGTCCTCTTTACGAGCGAACAGCCAGTTTTGCCTATTTAAATGCCGAACGAGTGGGTCCTAGAGTTGTGTATTCCCTGCCGCCCGAAGAGCTACACCTTGGTGGTCTTGTGGGTAAATATGGTGAATATACAGCAGCAATTTTAGCTCGAGCTAAGGCAGGAATAATTTTGGACGGTTGGTCCTGTGAGTTGGCGTCTCTGCTTGCTCAAGCTCCGCTGAATTTGGATGGCATCGATATTAAAGATAATTTGAATAATACTCAAGGTCGTCTCGATTTGGTGTGTAACGCTATGCTCGGGTGGATACTACCTGGTGCAGAATTTGATGCTCAGGAGTACGATCATTCTGATTCAGCATCGGTGAGGTTTATTCGAGATCCGCACTCAACAAAGACATCTGTCAGATCGACACATATTGGTTTTGGACTCATATATACTCTTCCTATTATTACAGCAGCCTTAGCTTTACGTTCCAATGGCCTTCTATTAGTTGAGAATCCAGAAGCGCATTTACATCCATTCAGTCAATCTAGAATAGGTGTTTTCATCGCTATGATGGCGGCATCTGGCAAACAGGTATTTTTGGAAACACATAGTGACCATGTGATAAATGGCATCCGTTTGGCTGTCGCCAAAGGATTTATTTCTCACTCAGCAGTAAAAATAAATAATTTTAATCGTTCAAAAGTAGGGGATGCTACAACCATTACTTCTATTACACCTCAATCGAATGGACGTCTTACACCTTGGCCAGAAGGTTTTTTCGATCAAATAGAAAATGATCTGTCGAAATTATAAGGTTGCATAGATAAATGTACTATTTTGGGTTAAACGTTCTTTCAGTCAATAGGCAGTGCCATAATGTTGGGCAAGTTTTACAACATCTGAATAGTTTGGTTGGCTGTTTTGACTATATGCTTCCGGCGATCCAATCAGGCAGAGTTCAGTTAATATACGATTCACATATTGAACAGCGTGAGCTAATAGAAGGCAATAATTTATTCTCTTCATTTTCAGCAATGCCAGATGTTGATGCTGGCGATTTGAAGAGAAAATGGTTCATTTATACTAAAAATCGAGCTGATGAGGCTCCATATGTTCCCGAAGAGAATATCTCTGTAAGCAATGAACATCTAGTAGATGAAACGCTTGTTGGAATGGTTAGCTGTAATACTGTTTCTGAAGGAATATATTGGCTTAGTTTTGGTGGAGTTGGCATTCATGAATCAACAACACTAACAGTGCAAAGCCAAGGTGTTGACGATATATGTGTGAAAAATGCTCATAATAAAGAGTTGTTAAAAATGCTTCTTCCTCAATATGAGAGATCAGCCAAGCATCGCAAAGAACATTATTATGATACGCGAGGTGAATATGTGTCACCAATGCCTTTGGATGACTGTATTGCTCAAGAACTTTTGTTGACATCATTTGAGTTTGAAAATGATCGATGGGCTTACCACCAAAAAAGTGATAAGTGGTATCGATATAAGTTAACACACAATGATCGTAATATTTATCATGGGTTTCAAGTCGAAGCCAATAGTATTCCTGATGCAGTACTTGATGTAGTGGTCAACTAATCCCGGACAGTAAATTAAACCGATTTTCAGCTATTGCAGGTGGCAGGCCGTCATTGTGTTGATGGGGTCACTGCCAGTTGTAGTATGTCATCAGGTAATAGCTGATATCTCGCATGGCCTCCGACATGCTGAGATATCCAGTGGCCGGGATCCATTCTGATTTTAAGCTCCGGAACAACCGCTCCATTGGCGCATTGTCCCAGCAGTTTCCCCGGCGGCTCATGCTCTGTGTCATGCGATAGCGCCACAGACGTTGGCGGAACTTCCGGCTGCCATACTGGCATCCCTGATCAGAATGGAACATTACCCCACTGGGGTGGCCCCGTTGCTCGTAGGCCATGTTGAGTGCTTTAACCACCAAGTCGGCATCTGGACGTTCTGAGATACTCCAGCCAATGACTCGTCGGCTGTAAAGCTCGATCACGGTTGCCAAATAGCACCAGCGGCTTCCTGCCCAGATGTAGGTGATATCACCACACCAGACGGTATTGGGTCTGTTCACGTCAAATGCTCGAGCAAGCCGGTTGGGAATGTCAGGACGCTCAACCGTCGCCGTCTTGTAGGCATGGGGGCCTGGCTGCTTACAAGTCAGATTGGCCTCTTTCATGAGCCGTCTGACCTTGTACCGGCCGATTTCATGCCCAGCCCCGCGCATCATACCGACCAATATGCGGCTGCCTGCAGCACCACGGCTGAGCGTGAACAGACGGTTCACCTCTTGCCGTAGATGCCGACGTTCGGCATCAATTCCAGGCCGGCGTGACCGACATTCGTAGTAACTGGAGGTGGCAATACCAAAGGCTGAACATAAATACCCACGTCAACTCCCTTTCCGAAACCTCTGAATGCTTATATGCTGGTTGCAGGATGACGAAGTGGCTGAATTTCTTAACGAATTTTAACGGTCTTCCTCCCTCCGTTCCGCTATATAAATCACTGTCATGCGTCCAGCTAAGTGAACTTATTAGCGATAGTTCACAGAAATATCTTGACTCAGCGCCTTCGGCTGATAGCGAGCACTATATGGAAAGTACCGAAAGCAGTAACCCCTATAGTAAATTGACTTACGGCTTCAAACATGCGGTCGTGCATGTCGCTGTGGTTGTAACTCCAAGCTCTACATCTGAGCGGACTCCTCTACGTTTGCTGTTCGCATCGGTCTGGTTGCTTGCATCAGGAAGGCAAGCGCCTTCAAGGCCTCCCAAGCCTTACATTAAAAAATTTAACAAAGAAGGTGTTATTGCGGTCGACCGTATAGTCATGACCGCAGAAGAAGCCATCCAGTGGTATCGAAGTGCATCGGAAGAATTTCGTACACCTGCTCCCTTTAATGGTTTCCGGGAGAATTCTGACGGCGAACCCCTCTCAGTTGGTAGATTAAGTGACTTTCCAAGTTGGCCTGTAATGGGCGTACCCATGGAAAGCGAAGACATCGCGCTGAAATCTGAGCGTTCTTCACTCCCCTTCCGCAATCTTGGCATTATCAGGTTTTCACGTCGAATTTCAGACAGTCAGGAATGGCCGAGCTTCCTTGACATAGCTGGACAAAGCAAGCAGTGCCAGGAAGCCCTCCAATTCCTAGAGCACCACATGCACGTCGATTTTAGGGAGTATCCTGAATATTTGGGTGGAATGACGCTCGCTGTCCCCGATTGCGACGTTCATTCCGTCCGACAGTTCGTTGATCCTAAAGAGGACGGTTCCGAATCTTTGTACTTCCATGTGAAACCCCACCCAGGTCGTAAACTCCAAGGCCTAAGCTTGACCTCGATGGAAGGACAGGAAGGGATGCTCACCTCCTTCGATACAGTTCCGATACCGGAGGATGGCTTGGTTGTGATTGAAAGACCGTCTTCCATCCATGGCTCCGGTCTTATCCTCACACACGCAGAACGCGGGGTCTTGCTGCAAACGCCCATGCGACAGTTCATTCGACAAATGAACATGAGTATTGAAGGGGTCGAGCGACGGGTCAAGGTTACAGCCCCAGAGACAGATAAAAAGAAGAGCTCAGTCAATGAGTACTTCACCGAAGAAAAAACCTTAGCGTCCTCACAAACATTGGGTAAAGCACCGAATACAACAAATGCCTTCCAGCGTTTGCTAGACGCGAAAAGCGAGAGACTCCTTAATCACAGCGCCCAATTATATGATCAGACGTGGTTTACGGTTGGCCAGCGAAAGGAAGCGCTCGAACACATCAGGAAAAAGCTCAAACATGCTCGCTCAAGCATCTTCATCGCTGATCCCTACTTCAGCGCAAACCAAATTCCCCAATACCTATTTGCTATTGAGCGAAACGAGATCAAGATACAAATCCTAACCTCAAGCAGCGCTTTCAAACAGATCAATGAAGCGGAGGCTGGTATCGAAGCCGATCGTGAGGTGGTGCTGGACGCATACCAGACATTGCTGCAAAACCTGACTGTCTTCCAAGCCCGTCACAAAAACAGAATTGAAATCAAAGTCGCCAATACGGAAAACAGCCTGTTTCATGATCGATTCATCGCGATCGATGGTCGTGTATGGATGATCGGCAGCTCTCTGAACTCTATCGGTATACGGCCAACACTTACCATGCGCATACCCCATGGTGAGAAAATCCTCGGTCACCTTCTGCGCCTCTACAACAACGCCATTCCCCTGGATGATTTCAAAGTCCCGCGGGAGGCACCCAAGAAGCCTGCGCTGTGTGCTGACGTGGAGGACGCGAAAGAAGTGCAGGAGGTGCAACGAGCGGAGGACGGAGCTGAAGAGCAGATGAAGCAAGGAGCGCAGGATGTGAATAATGGCTAAGCTATCTTCACGAATCAGTATCAATACGACCCCACAGGTGGTAGAGACGAAATTCACTCCGCAATTACTCATACCTTGTGAGGCGACTCTCCGGGGCGAAAGCCGTCATCATTTCCCAGAGATTGATGCGATTATGGCTCGGTATCAAGTTGATGACGTACGTATAGTCAAAGAATTTGAGAAAGCTATAAGTACTGCACAACGGGTGTGGATAATTGATAAGCATCTATTTTCTGAAGACGGCAAGAATCCTATCCACAGTCGAAGAATAAAGAAAGTTGTGAATTGGTTTCTCACAAACCAGATCCAAACTATAAGAATTTTAACAGGTCATCATGATGACCAAGCGGAAATCGAGAAAGAATTTGAGGTTTTAGAAGAGTATGTAACAGATGAGCGCGCCAAGGTCGACACTCCCTTAAAGGTAGAGCTCTCATTTGCCCTCAAAGACTTCGATTATATTCACGATCGCTTTGCAATCATTGATGACGAGCTATGGCATTTTGGCGCTACTGTAGGCGGCTTCCACCGAGATGTAAACGCCGCGAGCAGAGGCTGGAGTGCTGATACCCATAAGGCTGTCCAGTTTTTTGATACAGCTTGGAAGATGGCCAACGCCAACGGAAAAAAATAGTCATGATCAAAAAATGGCAGTTGCCGCCCGCTTATGAACCAGAGCTGTACAAATCGTTCCTAATCGCCGAATCGGTGATTGAAGACTTCGCACAAGACCGCTTCGCACCTCCCGACGCATTGGTCATGTCTGTTACAGAATACTTCTGCACCCAGGATGATGCCAAGAATGCTCTTAAGAGGTTTGCCACCCAACTGGGTGGTTTTAACGAGGACTTCGATGCGTCGGACGATCCGAGAGTTCAGGCGGCTTTGGTGATTGGGATTGTAACGGCCTGGGCCTCTTCAGAAACCGAAAACAGGTACACCGCTTTCAGAGCTCTCGTCCGAAACTCATGGTGTGTTGAGCATTTGTGGACGGAAGTGGCACTGGTTATTGCGCTGAAAAATAATGCATTCAAAGAAGCACTCTTAAATTTAGCCGAACAACATTTCGTCGATGCTGAAAAAAAGCTGCTTCAGGAATATGGGGTTGATCCATCTCATCCAGCCACCCTCGATGAAATTTGGTCCGGGCATTCTAGGGAACGTCGGGTCGACGAATCCAGTTGGCCATGGATTGAATTACTAGCAAAACTTGATCCCAACAAACTATTCAAATGGATGAACTCCACACAAAGCCTACTCTTGATCAATCGAGTACTCGACAGCCCAGAGTTTTACCGTAACTACGATCTGTGGGAGCAGTTCACACTCAGGTCTCCACCAAGCTTCCAAAGCGATGGCTCGTGGAATGGTGCCCTATTGCTTCCTAGCTTGCTCTGGCTCGGAAGTATGAAAGTCATTCACATTGCTGATGGACATGGACATCCTCCCTCTGTGTTAGAGCCGCACGTCGAATCTCTTCTCGCCTCTTTCGTAGATACCGTCGCCAAAAGATCCGATTTCGTGGGGCTGTTCAAGCGTTGGGGCACATGGCTCACTCGCCAGCACCTTAACTTCTCTGATAACAACTCGGATCAAAAAAGACCTCTGGGCAGCCAAGATATATTATGGGCATTAGCCGATAAACTCCCACTTCCCTGTTTCCAAACCGTTTCCGAGCAATTGAATTTTTCTTGGGAGCCATGGGTTTATCAATCCATGCTAGCACTTCTACATTCGAACGAGCCCGACAGGTTTCCGACACCGGACGTCAGAGCTTTCATCAAAGAATGGAACTTGACACCTGCCGAGTGGAACTCCTCCAAAGGTAAGTTGCTTAGAAGCCATGTTAGTGAATATCACGCTACTCAGCCCAACAACTATGCTTGCCGGGTGCTCGGGTATTCCGTCGCATTGAGCGATGACTTCACCAGTCACTGGCTGAGTATGTGGAACTCTAGCGTTGCGCTGAGGGAAATTCTCGAATTCCGTCCCATTTATAAAATTTCCAAAGAATGGCAACCTTCGGATGCTTCAGGACTGATGCGCACATTGGTTGACGTAGGTCTAGGGATTCTGGACTGTACTGCTAACGCACAGGAAACTCTCAATCCCGAAATACTTAAGCAATCCGCCGCGCTATTTCAAGCGCTGTGGGAGGCTACCACTGAGATGTTGAGCATTGACTTCTATGGTAACGACTTCTGGCCAATCATGCAGCAACACCTAGTCATTCGCCGACTACGGTGGACTTTCGAAGCAAACAACGCGAATGATGACCATTACAGTACATGGCTGGATAAGGCCGCCTCCCCGACGTCACGGGAGATATTGGCCTTAGTCTCCAGCAATCCCTGTTCATTCATAAACCTGCTACCCCTGTTTGTGCAAAACCAGATCCCAAAGGAATACTTGAAGGACTTGCTCAACCAGGCCGAAATTGACTTAGTCTCACTCGCATCGAGTGCAGCCAGATACCAGAGTGGGCCTGAGATGAAATTTAAGATATATCCTAGTCACGTCAACTTGATTAAAGAGTTAGCTAAGATCCGCAAATGATATCGGGCTGATTAGCCCCGATTTTCTGGCCGCATCCGACCGACTCCTTTTTGCTCATAGCCGCGGCCCCAAATTTCTACTAAGCCAAAATCAGTATTAGTAGACACAGAGTAAGCGAACAATAGTGAGCCCCGGATAAACGAAGGTGCGAACGTAGTGTCGAGGTTGAGTTTGCCGCGATAAGAGGGCTGATCTGGTTCGCTGGGACTGGATCAGTTCAGGCTATTTGGTGCAAGCGGACCTGAAGGCAGCTGTATGAATGCTGACTTGGGTGGTTAGCCGAAACTGCAACGAGTGGTAAGAAGCCAGTGATCGTGGCGGTAAATTCTGGTGACGTTTTGCATCTCTCAAACGGATTTGGTTTTGGGTCGTTAATGCCAGCGTGGTGTTTCGGCGTTGGGCTCAAGACTAGCGTTACTATAATGAGTTTAATTATTATTCTCTCATTTTATATGGTAAATGATAGATAATCGAGCTTGATTTGAGCAGAACCTCGTTTGGGTCAGGTGCGTTGTTAATTTCAGGCTGGGACTAAGAAAATTGTAAAGAATGTTAGCTGTCGTGATTCGATTCTTAACAGAAAACTTGACATTTTTTTGATAATTCTTTGTAATTTTATGATTTTTAAGTTTTTTTGTTTGATTTTCGTTATCAGATAAACTGAACCGTTTTAGGATAGGTGTTTGTAAAGTGTAAAGATTGATAAAAAAGCCCTGTATATACAGGGCTTTTTGTTTATTGGTGGAGCGTGGACCCTGGGTGGGGTGCCACGGCAGGCAGGTGGCAGCTTAGGCGGTGAACCAGGAGGTTTGCCCAGTGGAACCAGGAGCAATAGAGGTGCTTACCCGCCAGGTAAAATAGCAACAAGGCGCTGCTAAATAGGCAGGGCAGCAGGCTTTGACTAAAGAGGAGCAGCGCCCAGGGCCAGGCATATTGCCAGGCTTGGGGTTCATCCAGCTGATAGAGCCAGAGCAGCAGCAGGGGAGAGTAGATCAACTGCAGGAAAATGGTGGCACAGATGAGCAGTGGCAGCAGAATGAGAAAGGGTTCGATCACCCGGCAACGATAGATAAAATTGATACTGGAGAGCAGTAGCACAGGGTAGAGCAACATGGGCAGTACCGATTCTCCCAGGCTGCCTCGCGCCTGGGTCAGCATCCAGGCAAACCCTAGCATCAGCAGGGTCACCAGCCAGAGCTGTCTGGCATGACACAGCCGCCCGAGCAGCAGGGCCAGCAACATGACACCACAGCCGGCGCAGGCAAAAGGGAGTGGGGCAAAGGGGTAGGTCTGTTCCAGTAGTTGCTGCATGGTAACGACAGTGATGACATGAGGCGCCAGGCAGAGCAAGAGGGTGAGTTTGAGCAGCGCTGTCATGATGGTCTTGAGCCAGGTCGGCGTGCTGGGCTCAGCTGCCGTGGTCGCTAACGCGGAGACGCGAGTCGTTGTTTTGCCTGTTTTAGGCAGGAATATGGTCTGCAAGTCCATGCTCTTCTCCTCGGCTTATGGCTGGGGCTTGGTGCTGGCTCCACAATGCACAGCCAGCCACACGGTTTGCTGCTCCGGTGTGGTCCAGCTCACCTTGTGTCGGGTGTGGGCCGGCAGCAACAGGTAGTCTCCAGGCTCCAACTCCAACTCGCTGCCATCGGCGAAAATCAGCCGAGCGGCACCTGAAACCAACAGCACCCACTCATCCCACTCTTGCTCAAACCAGGGCGAACTCTGCCCCTGTGACACAATCCGCTCAATCCTGACCTGAGGGCCATGGAACAAGCTCTGACTCTGTTCGGCATGCCGGGCGCTGGGAAGGTCGGCCAGCAGGTTCTGTTTAAGCATAGTGACAAGCTCCATTCATGGGGCGGGAAACTGCTCATGCTGCTCTTGGGTCAACCGTCACGCGTCACATCGACTGAAGCTTATGATTAATAGTGTAGAAGCTGGTGGCTGAATTGCTTGTTCATCCGAGCACTTCCCGCTTGGCTTATGCGGGTGGGTGTGAGGGCGGGTAGTAGTGTATGGGTTGGGTGAGGCTCAGCTGTAATTGACGGGGCGCCAGCCCGGTCAGGGCGCGCATTTCGTGGATGAAATGGGATTGGTCGCAGAAACCACGCTCTAGTGCCAGATCCAACAGCGCCTGATGGGGAGAGAGCGCCATCTGCCGTACTGTGTGTTGGAGCCTGGCCAGTCGGGCAAAATATTTGGGGGTCAGGGCGAAGGCATGCATGAAGCGCCGTTCCAGATGGCGTCGACTCCAGCCCCATTCATCGGCCAACTGCTCGATACGCAGATTAGGGGCATAGTAGAGGCGCTGGATCAGCTGATCTAAACCGGCATCGGCGTGGTGATGGCGTGCCAACTGTGCCATTAGAAAGCGTTGTAACAGGTTCATCTGCTGCTCCCGCCCCGGGTTGGGCGATAGCTGGGCGTAGAGTTGTTCTGTGGTGCGGCCCCAGAGTTGGGTGAGGGGCAAGATCTGATCATGCAGTTCGGCAAACGGTTGGTCGGTAAAGTGGCGTAGCTGGCCAGATTTGAAGCGCACGGCAATGAAGTGCAGCGGGCCAGCTATAGATAACTGCACACTCTGCTGGCGCGGGGTGATGAGATAGGCGGCAGGCAGAGGGCCTGCCATGGGCTGTTGTGGCGGGGATCCATGATGGAAGAAGAGCTCGCTGCCGGTGCCGGGCAACAAGAGGGGAAAGGGGGTGACCACCGAGGCGTCATAGCCCCAGATGCGGTCAATGAAGGGGGCCAGCACAGGGTTGGGTTGTAGGCTCCAACGGCTGGCTCCCTGTGATATGAGTTGGGGCGTCATGGCCGACCCTGTCATGGGCGAGAGCCGATCAGCTTACCCTGCTTGAGGGGCTGCCCCAAGGGCTGCTTACTGGAACAGTTCATCGCCACTGCGAAAGCCCAGCCCTGGGTGACAATCAAACCGCACTGCCCCCACCACGGCCTGGGCGCCCAGGCGTTTCTTGACCCTGGCCAAGCCCTCGGCACCAAAACCGGCACACAACTCAATGGCTTGAACGCCCTGCTGGACCAAGGCTAAGGCAACCTCTTCGGCTTGCTGGTAATTCACTACGGCCACTGTGGTCACCTCGACCTCTGGGGTGGTGACTGTGGTTCTGTGTTGTGTCGGATCGGCCTGAGGGGCTACGAAAATAAAGGCGGCTTTAATCGTCATTGCTTGGCTCCTGTCATATAAGGGACAGCTCCAGAGTAGGGGACGGTGCGCCGGCTGAATTGTAAAAAAGCGACATGAGAGCGCTAGTCGCCGCGAATGGTGTAGAAGTAGACGACCAGTCGATCCTGGGGAGTATAGGCGTGCTGCTTGAATACCAGCTTCTGTTTGCCTTGGCGCTGGGGTTTGCCGGGAAAACAGAGCGAGACCAGCTGATCCGGGCTCTCTTTCTCCAGGGTCAGGGTGAAGTCACCTATGGGGCCCTTCCAGTTGCGTCCCGTGCCCAAGATGTACTCCACATCCTGCAGTGTCACCCAGACTATCTTGGCCCCCTTGGCGACCAACTGTTTGATGCGGCGCTCGACTGCCTGCCGGGTGCCCTCATCGACACAGGCTTCGCCTGGAGCCTTGTCTGCCCGACTCACACCTGAGGGGATGGGTAGCAGGGTGTTGAATTCGAACCCCTGTTGGTAGGGGGCATCATAGACAGTTCCGACCCAGGGTTGGTATTGATGCTCGACCCGGAGCGCGCTGCGGGCGGGGAAGTGCTGCTGCCAGGTCCGGGTCTCGGCCACCTGCCAGTTGGGGTGATTGTCACTCAGGGCGCCGAGTCGGATCAGGGTTTGCGCCTGCTCGGCTGAGAGGCCATTGCCGTCGGGGGTAGCATCGCCAAAGGTATCAAACAGCTGGGCGTCGCTAAGCCCCGCCTCGCGCAATGGTACCGTGATGTCCCTGTCATTCAGCATGGCGCGGCGTTGGCGTACGGTTTGTACCGGCACCTCATTGATCCGAGCCAGAAAGGAGCTCATGGGCATGTTGTTGGCATCCAGGGCGGTGAAGCCGGGGTTCCAGCTATAGGCGGGCATGGGGAACGCGACCGTAGCGTCTATGCCCTGGTTGCTGTCGTTTTCGAAGCGATAGCGCACCGTGATGCGCTTGGGGGAAATGGTCAGTTGCTCCTCCGCCATTCGGATATCCGCACTCTGCAGCAGTGTGATGCCGCCGGCGCCCACCCGGGCTGTGGTGTCATTGGCTTGAGTGGTCAGGGGGAGCAGCAGGCTGCTCAGGCAGAGTAGCAGGGGGTGCAGGCGCATGGGGACTCGAGGATGAGAGAGAGAGGGGGGAGCATAACGGATCTGGGTGGCCAGACCCGTATGAGATTTTTCTCAAGGGGCGAAAATTGATGAGTGACGGCTCGCTTGGGCGCCCCGTCACTCATCTGCTCAGATGTGGAAGCGGCGAGCCAGTTCGCTCAGGCGATGGGCCAGGGCACTGAGCTCCTTGCAGGCGCTGGATGTCTGATTCGTGCCTTCCGCCAATTCACTGCAGGCGGTGTTAATGTTGATGATGTTGCGATTGAGATCTTCGGCCACCGAATTTTGCTCTTCGGTGGCGGTGGCGATATGGGTACTCATGTCGGAGATCTCGGCCACGGCGGTCGCTATGCTCTCAATGCTGTGCCCGGCTAGCTCGGCTTTTTGTACGCACAAGCTGACCATCTGCTGCCCCTCCTGGGTGGCGGCGACCGCCTGTTTGCCGCGCTGCTGCAGTGTACCTATGATGTTATTGATCTCCTGGGTCGATTGCTGGGTGCGCTGGGCCAGGGTGCGGACCTCATCGGCTACCACGGCAAAACCACGCCCCTGCTCACCGGCGCGGGCGGCCTCAATGGCAGCGTTGAGAGCCAGCAGGTTGGTCTGATCGGCAATGCCGCGGATCACCTCCAGTACCACGCCGATCTTGCTACTGTCCTGCTCCAGCTCATGGACCACCTTGGCTACCTGCTCGACCTCATTGGCCACTTGCTGAATGGTTTGCAGTGTCTCATTGACTATCAAGCCACCCGCCAGCGCTTCCTGATTAGCTTGTTGGGCTGCCGTGGCGGCCTGGGTGGTATTGCGGGCCACCTCATTGACCGTGCTGCTCATCTCGTTCATGGCGGTGGCCAGATAGGTGATCTCGCTCTGCTGCCGCTGTTGACCGCCTGCCGATTGCTCGGCTATGGCGCTCACCTCCTCGGCGGCACTGCTGAGTTGATCCACGGCGGAGGCTAGCTCCTGCACCAGGGTGCGCAGGTTCTGTTGCATGCGACCGAACGATTTGGCGAGTGTGCCTATCTCATCATCGGCGAAGCGGCTGTAATCCAGATGCGAGGTGAGGTCGCCATTGGCTACCTGTTCGGCCTGATCCACCAGGCGCTGTATGGGTTTGCGAATAAGATTGCCCAGTCCCCAGGCACAGAAGGCGACCAGCAGCAGAGCACTGCCTATCAGGCTCCAGATCAGCAGCTTGGCGTTGGCAAACAGGCGATCCCCCTCGTCACTAGCGGCCTTGGCATCCTGTTGGTTGGCCTTGCTGAGTTCGGCAATCAGCGCCTTGATGCTGCGGAACTGCTCATCACCTGGGCCATTGAGCAGGGCGGCGGCTTTGTCCAGTTGCTCCTGCTGGTTGAAATTGACCATCTGTTGCTGCAGCTTGCTGTAGCCTTGCCATTGACTCTGCAGCGTGCTCAGTTGCTTGGCCTGCGCGGGATCTACATCAATCTGCGCCAGTTTTTGTAGTTCAGCCTCTATGCTGGTTTGATCCTGCTGCAGGCGCTCGGCATAGAGTCGGCTCTGGGCTTCGTCGTGCTTCTCCAGCATACGCAGTTGGCGGCGGCGAAAATCGGACAGTTTTACATCCAGAGTGCTGACAGACATCAGCCGTGGCAGGTGCTCTTCCACTATGACTGTGCTGCTGTAGTTGACCTTATCCAGCTCAGTGATGCTGAACAGACCCAAAGTGATGACGAGGAGAGCCATCAGACTAAACGCCGCCAGCAGTTTCTTGCCGATGGAGAGATTGAGAAAAAATGACATAAGGTTTTCCTGATGGTATGGGGTGAGCGTTTCAAGCATAGTCATGTGAGCCACAGGAGGTTGTGCTGCAAGCGTGAATTTTGCGCAAGCGCACATTAGGTATTGGGCGCTCCCTCTTTCGGCACTGTCAGGGGGCTTTTCTGTCCGCGCTGCCAGCAGTCTGGCGACGCGCTGCGAGGGCCAATGGCCATCTCATGCTGGTCGCTGGGATCCTGGCTGTTAGAATGGAGTGGCCCGTGCTGGGCTTGTTAGGGATGACAAATGAAATTAACCAATCAACTGGTGGCCTTGCTCTGCCTGTGCGTCATCGGCAGTGTGGTGCTATTGCTGCTGGTGGCCTCATTCAGCTTTAACGAGCTAACCAGCCGCAACCAGCGCCAGGAGTTGCAGGCTGTGGTGGAGATCATAGAGCAGGAGGCGTTACACAACCCGGATGCCCCCATACTCCAAGCCTGGATCCCCCCCATACTGGAGGCCAATGGCGTCAAGGAGGTGATGGTCTATCTGGGGGATGTGCCTATCTTCTACTACCTGGATGAGCAGTATCGGGATGTGGAACACAGGCTGCGGGCGGTGCATCTGAGTGGGCGGCATACCCCCTCATTGCATGTGGCCTTTTCCGTGCTCCCCCCTTTGCTGACGCTGACCTATGTGCAACAGCCACTGCTCTATCTGCTAGCCGGCCTGGCGTTGGTAGCGTTGGGGCTCTGGTGGGCCATGCGCTGGGTGCGCCGCCAATTGCGTGGGGCGGAATTGCTCGCCCTGCGCGGCCAGAGCCTGCTGCAGGGCCAGAGCCATCGGCTGCGTCATAACCCCAGCGAGGAGTGGCCTGAGTCTGTGAGTCAAGCCCTCAGCCAGCTACAGAGTGAGCTGGCGGATGCCAAGAAGGAGCGCAGTCGCTTCGATACCTTCATCCGTCGCAATGTGTTCATCGATAAACAACTAGCCATCGGCAATCGCATTTTCTTTGATAACCGCTTGGAAGCCGCCATCAAGGATGCCGAGACCAGCACGGGAGCCATACTGCTGGTGGAGTTGGAGGCGGTGGAGTGGGTCAGCCAGCGGGAGGGGGAGGCGCGGGGCCAGGCCTTGCTGCTGGAGTGTAGCCACTATCTCAACCAGCATCTGCAGCGCTTTCATGGCGGAGTGCTGGCCCGCTACGCCGGTAACGTGCTGGCCCTGCTCATCCCCAACCTCAGTAAGCAGGAAGTCCTGACGACGACGGAGCAGCTGCTGCGCAGCCTGGAGCGGTTGCCTCTGCCCGCATATCTGGATGTGGAGCAGAGCCTCTACATAGGTGCCGTCTGTTACCAGCCTGGTGAGCAATTGGCCCAGTTGGAGGAGCAGGCGGAACAGGCGTTACGCAGTGCTCGCTTGCAGCAGGAGCGCGGCTACTTTCTCTATGACAAACCATTGCGCTTCGAGGCCACAGATAAGGGGACAGTGCGCTGGCGGACCCGGTTAGAGCGGTTGTTTGCCAGCAAACAGCTGCACTATCAGTTGCAGTCGGCCATGGCCGGGCAGCCCGAGGCGCCCATACTGCAGGAGCTGCTGGCGCTGTTACCCGACGAGCAGGGGCGTCTGCTCTCGGCCAGTCAGTTCCTGGTGATGGTGGAGAAGAGCGGCATGCAGCTGCCCTTCGATCGGCTGATGACTCAGCAGGCGTTGGCTCTGTTGCCTGAGGCCGAACGGCAGCGACTGCCGATTGCCCTCAACTT
Source organism: Pseudaeromonas sp. HNCC25DJ180 (assembly GCF_055413345.1). NCBI lineage: Bacteria > Pseudomonadati > Pseudomonadota > Gammaproteobacteria > Aeromonadales > Aeromonadaceae > Pseudaeromonas > Pseudaeromonas sp. HNCC25DJ180. The sequence goes on along the minus strand of NZ_JBVAYF010000001.1, from coordinate 286,171 downwards.
GCACCCGCTGACCCTGCTGGATCGGGAGTATCGTCGCTGGTTGCTGATGCAATTGCTACGGCTCGGTAAGCGCAAGACAGCGCAGCTGGTCATCGAGCTCAACGAGGCACAACTCTGTCGTTACCAGCCCACGTTGCGGATCCCCTTGCGAGAGCTGAGGCTGATGGGCGTGCGCCTGTCGGTGGATCATGTGGGCCAGGAGGTGAGCAGCATTCACTACATCACAGAGTTTGATGTGCGCTATCTCAAACTGCATCCAAGCCTGATCCGCGATATTCGTCATCGCCCACTCAACCAGATGGCGGTGCGTTCCCTGGTGGGGGGGAGTGCCAGTGGCGAGACGCAGGTGATTGCCGTTGGGGTTGAGACGGCTGATGAGTGGCGGGTGTTACAGTCTCTGGGGGTGAGCGGGGCCCAGGGGTTTTTGTTTGGTCAACCTGCGGCACTAGCTACTCAGATCACAAAATCGAACTGAACTCTGAGATGAGGCGCTCGGAGTGTCGAGTGGTTAAGATTTAGATCTGGGGCCATTTGGCATATTATCAGTCGATTGAATGATAAGGATTGGCTTACCCATGATGGAATGGCTTAGACGACTGCAGCGGCCTAGGCAGCCCAAGCAGACCCTAGCGTTGGCTCTGGGGCAGGAGTGCGTGCTGCTGGTGCAGCGTCAGCCCTCTGTGCTCTTTGTGCGCGAGCCCTGTCAGGGATCTGGTGAGTGGCCCCGAGCCATTGCCAGTTTGTTGAGCCGAGTCGCCCAGCCTGAGTTCGAGGTGCTGGTCTTGCTGGCCCCCGCCTTCTATCAGCAGGTACAGATTGATAAACCAGATGTGCCTGATGAGGAGTTGCAGGGGGCCTTGCCTTGGGCCATCAAGGATTTTGTCTCCGATCCCGTGCTGCAGCTCTCCTGCGACTACTACGATCTTCCTACCAGTCCCGCTTCCCACCCCAAACTGGCGGTGGTGGCCGTGCCCAAGAGCCGGTTGCAGCTTATCGCCGACAGTGTGAATGCCCATGCCCGGCTCAGCCTCATCACCACAGAGGAGCTGGCGTTGGCCAATTTGCCCGGTCGCGCAGCCAGATTGGAATTACTGCTCTATCAATTGCCAGGTCAGGAGTTGAGCCTGTTGGCCATAAGCGGCGGTCAGCTCTGCTTCAATCGCCAACTGCGGGGTTTTAGTCAGCTGGATCAGCTGGGCATTGTGGCTCAGGCTCCGGAGTTGCTGGATAACCTGACCCTGCAGATCCAGCGCTCTCTGGACTATTTGACGGCTCAGCTCAAGCTAGGTGACGCCAGTCGCATGCAGGTGGCGCTGAACTCTGGCGATCTGGGGGCTCTGGTGCGGCATCTCGCCGCCAGTTTTCCCATGCCGGTCGCTGCCCTGGCCAATCCGGCGGTGGCGGCTGGGTTGGAGTACCTGCCCGCCTTTGCCTTGCTGCAGGGTGAGGTGGCCTCATGAAGCTGCGCATCAATCTCTATGCCGATGAGTTTCGTCCCAAACGGTTGTGGTGCTCTTTGCCACAGCTATTGCTTATTTGGGCTACCGTGCTGCTGTTGATCCTGAGTTGTGCACTCTACTTGCAATATCGCCTCCGTAGTCAGCAGCAGGCGACTCAAGCGCTGGAGCTGTCGTTCACCACGCAGCAGCAGGAGGTCGAGCGGTTGAATCGGCTGCTTGAGGCCCATAAACCCGATGCCAGCCTGGCGCAACAGGTAGCGGAACATCAGTCCGAGCTGGAGACTAAACAGTCACTGCTGGACAACCTGGCTGGCCGCAACTTGCTAAAGAGTCAGGGCTTTGCCTTGGTGCTGGAAGAGCTGGCGCGGATCCGCAGCCCTGAGATCGCCTTGCAACGGATCCAACTGCAGGGGGAGCGGATCTCCTTGCAGGGATTGACCAGCCGCAGCCAAGAGGTGCCGGCCTGGCTGAACCGTTTTGCGGGGACTCGGGGGCTCTCCGGGCGTCGTTTCGATGAGTTGCTGATGTCGCGGGACAGTCAGGGTAACCTGCAGTTTCAACTCAACAGCCGTCCCCAGGATACGGTACAGGAGAAGCGACCATGAACGCCCATTGGCAATCTGGCTGTGCTTGGGTGGCGGCACTGAGCTTACGAGAGCGGGTCCTGGTGCTAGTCGCGGGTGCGGCCTTGATGCTACTGCCAGGTTACAGCCTGTGGCTGGAGCCCGCCTGGTTGCAGTGGCAACAGCTGCAGCACAGGGAAGGGGAGCTGAGCCAGAGCTTGCAACAGTTACAACAAGACAACCTGGCCCGGCAGAGCAGGCTGTCAGGTGACCCCAGTCAGCCGTTGCGGGTGCAATTTTCCAGCCTGGAGCAACGACTCCAGCAGTTGGATCAGCGCTTGCGCCAACAGACTCTGGATTTGATCCCCGCCGAGCAGATGCCGTTGGTGTTGGAGCGGGTATTGGCCAGCTCTGGCCACCTGAAGTTGGTGAGCCTCACCTCCCTACCGCCTGAGCCCCTGCTGGCGGGGAGCAAGCTGAGCAATCTGTTTCAGCATGGATTGCGGTTGCAACTGGAGGGAAGCTATTTTGAGCTATTCCACTATCTGCGCGCCTTGGAAGGGCTACCCGAACGCTTTTATTGGCGGAGTCTGGATTACCGGGTGACTCAGTACCCTAATGCCCGGGTGACGTTGGAGCTCTATACCCTGAGTACCAGTAAGGAGTTTATCCGTGGCTAGATGGTTGCTATGGCTGACCTTGTGGCCCAGTTGTTGGCTGGGGGCCGAGACTTTACAAGATCCGACCACTCCTCTGGGCGGTGTTCCGGCGACCCAGGGTAGCCAGAGCAGCCGACTACCCCAGCTGCAGGCTGTGCTATTGGGGCCCGTTCGCCACAAGGCGGTGCTCGATGGCCAGAGCTACTATCTTGGTGATCCTGTCGGGGCGTATCGGTTGCAATCCATTCAGGCGAGTGGCGTTATTTTGGTGCGGGATGGTCAGCAACATCGCATCCCCCTCTACTCAAGCAAGGTCAAGGTCGAATGAATAACTCCTCTCCTCTCGTTTTTTACCCCTATTCACTACTGACCCTCGCCTTGTTGCTGGCGGGGTGCGTCACCTATCAGCATCCGCAACCGACCGAGGCCAAGCAGGTGTTGAAGGATGCGAGTCAGCAGACGAGTCAGGTGCTGAGTGTGCCCGCTGCGGTCCAGGCTGAGCTCTTGCCGGCGAACCCCTTGCAGTCCATGGCTGCACCTGCGTTGGCTGAACGTCGCTTCCGGGTTGCCGCCAAAGAGGTGCCTGCCGCCGAGTTCTTTGCCTCCTTGATGCAGGAGGGGCGCTATAGCGTGGCGGTCCATCCGGGCGTCGAGGGGCTCATCACCCTGGATCTGCGCGAAGTCACCCAGAGTGAAGTGCTGGATACGGTCGCTAGCATGTATGGCTTCGATATTCGTCGGGTGGGTAGTGTCTATCATGTCTACCCGGCGGGGCTCAGAACCGAGAACTTCTCGGTCAACTACCTGATGATGAGCCGCCATGGTAAGTCCCGTACCAGCGTCACTTCGGGGGGGGTCACGGAGCAGCAGAACAATAGTGGCTCGTACAGCAATGGCGATAGCAGCAACAACAACGGCAACAACAATAACAATAATAACAACAACAGTGGTTCCGGCTCGACCACAGATACCAATGGCACGCAGATAGAAACAAGCAGTCAGAGCGACTTCTGGCGCGATCTGGAGGTGGCACTGCAGCGGCTGGTGGGGAGTGGCAACGGGCGGGCGGTGATCCTTAATCCGCAAGCTGGGTTGGTGAGCATCAAGGCGATGCCCGATGAACTGAAAGCAGTTCGGGATTTTCTTGGTCAGTCGGAGCGGCAGCTTAAGCGCCAGGTCATATTGGAGGCCAAGATCCTCGAGGTGCGCTTGAATGAGGGGTATCAACAGGGGATCCAGTGGAGCAGTTTGAGTGCCAGTTGGGATGGTAACAAGGGCATAGCCGGCGGCAGTCTGGTCAAGCTACCGGCCGTCACCAATCCTATCGCCACGGCGTTGGGCGGCGGGGCGGGCTTGGTGATTTCGGATGGCAATTTCAACGCCGTGGTCAATCTGCTGAAGACCCAAGGGGATGTGAATACCCTCTCCAGCCCTCGAGTCACCGCCACCAACAACCAGAAGGCGGTGATCAAGGTGGGTAGCGACGAGTATTTCGTCACCGGCGTCTCCACCAGTACAGTCGCCAGCTCAGGCAGCTCTCCCGTGGTCTCGCCCTCCATAGACTTGACGCCCTTCTTCTCGGGGATAGCCCTGGACGTAACCCCGCAGATTGATGAAGTGGGTAATGTGCTGCTGCATGTGCACCCCTCGGTCACCGACGTGACCGAACAGGAGAAGTCCATCGAGCTGGGAGGGACAGGCACCCAGCTTGGAACCGTCTACAAGCTACCCATGGCCCACAGCGAGATCCGTGAGTCCGATACCGTGGTGCAGGCCAAGTCCGGGGATGTGATCGTCATCGGTGGTTTGATGCGAACCAGCAAGGAGCAGCAGGTGAGCAAGGTGCCTTGGCTCGGTGATGTGCCCTGGTTTGGCGAGGCGTTTACCAACCGCCAGGAGAGCAATGTGAAGACCGAGCTGGTGATCATGTTGCGGCCCCAAGTGGTGGAGGGGGATACCTGGCAGCAGGAGCTGCAGCGTTCCAGTCAGTTGTTGGACAAGTGGTATCCGGAGCAACCGTAAGCCGTGTATCTAGCCCATTTTGGTTTGCGTGCAGCGCCCTTTGGCCTCACTCCTAACACGGAATTTTACTTTGGCCTGCCACCGCATGAGGAGGCACTCGAAGTATTGCGCGTGGCCCTAACCCAAGGGGAGGGCTTCATCAAGGTGACCGGTGAGGTGGGGACGGGCAAGACCCTGTTGCTGCGCAAGTTGCTGGGTGAGCTGGGTGCCAATCATCAGGTGGCCTATCTGCCTAATCCCTATTTAAACCCGGATGAGCTACGGCAAGCGCTGGCTCTGGAGCTGGGAATTGGGGTGTCAGCCCAGGATCTGGTGGTAACGGACGCCATCCAGCGTCGCTTGATCGAGCTGCGTCAGGCTGGGCGGCCCGTCATCCTGCTATTGGATGAGGCTCAGGCCATTCCCGATACGACCCTGGAGGCGATCCGCCTGTTTGGTAATCTGGAGACCGAATCCAGCAAACTGTTACAGGTGGTGTTGTTTGGTCAGCCTGAGCTGGATAGGCGCCTGGCGGAGCCGGGCTTACGTCAGTTGCGTCAGCGCATCACCTTCTCCTATCGCCTGCGCCCGCTGTTGCTGGATGAGACCAGGGCCTATCTGGAGTACCGGCTGCAGGTTTCCGGTTATCTCGGTGCCCCGCTCTTCTCGCCTCGCGCCCTGGCTAGGCTATGGCGCGCAGGACGGGGCATTCCCAGACTGATCAATATATTGGCCCACAAGAGCCTGATGCTGGCCTATGGCCGCGGTGAACGGTTAGTTCGACCCCAGCATGTGCGTATCGCCATGACGGATACCGACGATGTGATCGCTCGCTATCCCTACGGTTACTGGCTACTCGGTGGCGTATTGGCACTGCTGGTGTTGGGGCTATGGCGGCTCTCAAGAGGAATGCTATGAGTGTAATCAACCAGATGCTCAAGGATCTTGAGCAGCGCCAGGGGTCGATCGTGGCCGGGCGTTATCAACCGCCGGCCCCCTCCCGCTTTACCTGGTGGCGGGCTTGGCCCGTGTTGGCCTTGCCTCTGCTGGCCTATGGTGTGTTGCGACTATGGAGTGTGCTGCAGCCGGCCGCTCTGCCTGTGCCCCAGCCTGTGTCGGCTGGGGTCGTAGCGACGCCAGCTGCGCTCTCGGCGGCTATTGCGACCTATTCCTTATTGCCCTCCCAATCAACCACATCAACCCCGGCGCATCAAGCCTCTGCCATAGCGCAGGAGAAGGGTCTGCTTGCTACGGAGCCGGCTACCTCCGCTTCTGGCGCTCAGGCTAGCCTTATGGCTTCGCCATCGGCTGGTGTTGCCCTAGCTGCCGCTGAACGCGATAGCGTGCTCGGTGAGGCGTCCAGCCATGGCGAGCCGACCGAGCCAGCTGCGGCCGCCGCCGAGGAAAAAGCGTTGGCTCAGGCCAGCGATGATGCCTTGCTGGGCCCCGATCTTTACGCCGAGGGCGCATCGACTCAGGGCCAGGCTCTGCCGCCGCAAAACTCGTTGGATATAGAGGAGCTGCACCTCTCTGCGGCCCAGGAGGCGGCACTGGAGCGGCGCAAGGCCAATCAGGCCATTGCCAAGGGGCAGCTGGATCAGGCGCGGCAAGCGCTGTTTCGCGTGTTGCAACAGGAGCCATTGGATCATGGTTCCCGGGAACGCTTGGCGGGTTTGCTCTATGGCGAAGAGCGGCTGCAGGAGGCGCGTTCCCTGCTGGAGCAAGGGGTGGCCTTGGCTCCCCGCTATGCCGATTTTCGCCTGCTGCTGGCGCGGGTCACGCTGTCGATGGGCGACAAGTCGAGTGCTCTGGGGTATCTCAATAGCCTGGAGCCGGATGTGAGCCGTAACCTGGATTATTACGCCACTCGTGCCGCCTTGGCGCAGGAGGTGGGTCAGTATGCGGCGGCGGCGGCCAGCTATCAGCAACTGAGCCGGGCGCAACCGGGTGAGGGGCGCTGGTGGTTGGGTTTGGCCATTGCCTATGATAAGCAGGGGCGGCAGTTGGCGGCTCGGGAAGCGTACCAACGGGCTGAGACTGCCTCTGGTCTGAGCGCCGCCGCGCATAATTTTGCGCGCGAAAGGCGCATGCAACTGGAGCAGGGCTGATGAGTAAACCCAGACTCAGAATGCGGCTCGGTGACCTGTTGGTGGCCGAGGGCATAGTGTCGGATGACCAACTGCAGTTGGCATTGCAACAGCAGCGCCAGACTGGGCGCAAGTTAGGCTCTACCCTCATCGAATTGGGCTTCCTGACCGAGACCCAACTGCTCCATTTCTTGGCTCAGCAGCTGGGGATCCCCTTCTTCGATCTCTCCAAACTGACGATTCAGCCGCAGGCCGTGCAGCTCATTCCCGAAGTGCATGCCCGACGTTATCGCGCTTTGGCCGTCAACAGCAATGAGCTGGAGGTCAATGTGGTGATGTCGGATCCGGCGGATCTGGCGGCGCTCGATGCGCTTGAAGCCATGCTGGCACCACTTAGCCTCAAGCTGGCCGTGGCCCGAGAGGGGCAATTGCTGGAGTATTTTGATCAGCTCTATCGTCGCACCAAGGAGATCGAAAACTTTGCCGAGCAACTGCTGGAGGAGTATCAGCTCTCCGAGTTTGATATGGGGCTGGCCGAGGCGGTAGGCAGTGAGAGTGAAGCCACTGTGGTCAAACTGCTGCGCTCCCTGTTTGAAGATGCGGTGCAGGTGCGTGCTTCGGATATTCATATTGAACCCGATGAGAAGGTGCTGCGCATCCGGCAGCGCGTCGATGGGGTGCTGCATGAGAGCGTGTTTAACGAGGTGCGGATCGCGCCGGCCCTGGTGTTGCGCCTGAAACTGGTGGCCGGGCTGGACATAGCGGAGAAGCGGCTGCCGCAGGATGGCCGCTTCAACATGCGGGTGCGCGGCCACGAGATCGATGTGCGGATGTCCACCATGCCGGTGCAGCATGGGGAGTCGGTCGTGATGCGCCTGCTGGATCACTCGGCGGGGCTGTTGCGTCTGGAAGATATCGGCATGCCGGACTGGCTGTTGCAGCGTTTTCGCCGCCAGCTCAAGCGTCCCCACGGCATGATAGTGGTCACGGGCCCCACGGGGAGCGGCAAGACCACGACCCTGTATGGTGCGCTCTCCGAGCTCAACCTGCCCAGCCACAAGATAGTGACGGTGGAGGATCCAGTAGAGTATCGACTTCCGCGCATCAACCAGGTGCAGGTCAATCCCAAGATTGGTCTTGATTTCTCCAATGTGCTACGCGCCATCCTGCGCCAGGATCCCGATATTTTGCTGGTGGGGGAGATGCGGGATCAGGAGACGGTGGAGATAGGGCTGCGTGGGGCCATGACCGGCCACTTGGTGCTGACCACACTGCACACCAATGATGCCATCTCCAGTGCCTTGCGGCTGATGGACATGGGCGCGCCCGGTTATCTGGTGGCCAGTGCCTTACGGGCTATCGTGGCCCAGCGTCTGGTACGGCGTATCTGCCGTGATTGTCACGAGCCCCACCCTTTGGACTCGAGCGAACAGGTGTGGTTGAACAATCTGTTTGGTGAGGCCGTCAAGACGCACACCTTCAGCCATGGTCGCGGTTGTCAGAGTTGCAATTTTACCGGCTATGCCGGGCGGATCGGGGTCTTTGAACTGCTTGAACTGGATGAATCCATGATGGATGCCTTGCGGCGCGGCGATCCAGAAGGCTTTGCCCGGGCCGCGCGGGAACATGTGGAGTATCGCTCTTTGGTGGAGATGGCACTGGAGTATGCTGGCAAGGGTATCACCACTGTGGATGAGGTGCTGCGCCTGGCCGAGGTCGTGAGCTGATGGCCTTTTTTGCCTATCGGGGTCGCGATAGCCAAGGCCGTGCGGTTAGTGGCCAGGTGGAAGCGACCAATGAGCAGGCAGCTGGCGAGCAACTGCTGCGCCGGGGCATATTGCCAACTGCCTTGCGTCCTGGACGGGCTCCGCGGCCGGGAGTCGCCTGGCGGCAGTTGTTGGAGAGCCGAGTCTCGCTGGAAGAGTTGGTGATCTTTACCCGCCAGATGTATGCCCTGACCAAGGCGGGTATTCCCATCATGCGCGCCATCCATGGTTTGGCTGACACAGCCCACAGCAAACCACTGCGCCGGGCCCTGCAGTCTCTGGAGAGCGAGCTGGGCAATGGTCGCGCCCTCTCGATGGCCATGCAGGGGCACCCCAAAGTATTCAATAACCTCTTCATCGCCATAGTCCATGTGGGGGAGAACACGGGGCAACTGGAAGAGGCCTTCTTGCAGCTTTCCAACTACTTTGCCCTGGAGCTGGAGACGCGCAAGCGCATCAAGACCGCCATGCGTTATCCCGCCCTGGTGCTGCTCTTCATCGTGGCGGCCATGTTTATTCTCAACATCTATGTGATCCCCACCTTTGCCAACATGTTTGCCAAATTTGGAGTACAACTGCCTCTCGCCACCCGCATCCTGCTGGCCACGTCGCACTTCTTTGTCCAGTGGTGGTGGGCTCTGCTGGCGGGAGCCATTAGTGTCACTCTACTCTGGATCTGGTGGGTGGGGACGCCAGAGGGCCGATTGACTTGGCACCGCTGGCAACTGCGCTTGCCGATTATTGGCAGCATCATCAACCGCTCCCTGCTGGCCCGTTTTGCCCGCAGCTTTGCCATGATGTTGCGTTCGGGTATTCCGTTGAACCAGGCGCTCACTCTGGTGGCCGATGCGGTGGATAATGCCTTCGTCGGGCAACGTATTCGCCAGATGCGCAGCGGCGTCGAGCGAGGGGAGAGTTTGTTGCGCACCGCGGGCAACAGCCTGCTGTTTACGCCCTTGGTGATGCAGATGTTTGCCGTGGGGGAGGAGACGGGACAGGTTGATGAGTTGATGCAGGAAGCCGCCGAGTTTTATGAGCGCGAGGTGGATTATGACTTGCGTACTCTGACGGCCCGCATTGAACCCATACTGCTGGTCGTTGTGGCCTGTATGGTGTTGGTGCTGGCATTGGGGATTTTCACCCCCATGTGGGACATGATCAACGCGGTGCGAGGGCGCAGTTAGTGGGGCAACGTGAGGAGCAGGATACCTCCGTGTTGGGGCTGTTCCATTTCCTGCTGGCGCTGACCCTGCTGCTACTGCTGATGTGGGGGGTGGCCAGCCAGTTCAACTCCCGCCGCCAGGATGCGTTGGCGGTGAGTTGGCAGCAACTGATGGTGAGCTATGGCGAACGGGTCGAACTGCTGCATGGTTTGTGGTTGAGTCAGGGGCGGCCCCGGCAGTTGTGGCACACCCTGGCAGGAGCGGAGGGTGTGTTTATGATGAATCGTGCCGGCTGGCCCGAGGACTGGCGGCCTACACAGGGAAAAGCCGAACTGGACTCTGCTTGTTCGCGACTCTGGCGGGGGTTGTTAGGGAACCGACCGGAGCTGGCATCGCAAGCGGTGCAGGTGGCTTCCCCTGCTGCGGGTGAGTGTCAGTTCCAATGGGGTGAGTTGACTGCCCGTTACAATGAATTACACGGGAGTGTGATCGTCAATCCGCATCAGGCATGAAAATAGTACTTGGTTGCGTGGCGCTTAACCCTATAATTTGCGTAAGGAAACAGGGGTATGGATCATGACTCGAACCCGAGGCTTTTCACTGATTGAACTGGTTATCGTCATTGTGGTGCTCGGTATTCTGGCTGTGACGGCATTACCACGCTTTTTGGATGTCACCGAAGAGGCGAAGAATGCCAGTGTAGAGGGCGTCGCCGGCGGCTTTGCCACTGGGGTCCTCTTGGTGCGCTCCCAATGGGAAGCCAAGGGGCGCAGCAAGGAGGAGGGGCGCAACACCATACTCTACGATGGCTACCGCTTCTATCTGACGACGCCCACCTCGAGTGAAGAGGAGAGCGGCCTCATCTCCCCCGGTTATCCGGTGGATACCAGTGCAAGTAGCACCATAGAGGTGACGCCAGGTAGTTTGACCGCCACTCGCTGCCTGAATATCTGGAACGGCTTGTTGCAGAATCCACCCAAGGCGGTAGCCGATTTCAACCAGGTGGCCAATGCTGGCAATGACATCAAGTTTTATGTGTCGGTGGAGGTCAATGGCAACGACTCCTTGTGTCGTTACTATCTGGTCAACTCGCTGAGCAAGAATGCCAGCGGTCGTTATGAAGATCCGGCCAACCGCAGCGATAAGTACAAGAGTTTTAGCTATCGTCCCGCCTCGGGACAGGTAGTCAGTCATATCAATAACAGCTGATTTTTTTCAAGAGTAGAAGGATAAATGTATGAAGCGTAGTGCAGGTTTTACCCTGATCGAATTGGTCATCGTCATCATCATCCTCGGTATTCTGGCCGTGACGGCTGCTCCCAAGTTCCTGAACTTGCAGAGTGATGCCCGGACGTCAACCCTAAGTGGTATGAAAGCCGCCATGGAGAGTGCCTCTTCCCTGGTCTACTCCAAGTCTGTGCTGCAAGGCATCGAAAATACGGCTGCGGGCGCAACTGTTTCTGTTGCGGTAGCAACCGGCAATATCATGGTCGGTTTTGGTTATCCGACGGCTGCCGCCGAGGGTATCGGGCGTGCCGTTGATGTATCCGTCAATGATTGGGCATCAGGTGCTTCCGGTACTGATTGGGCATTATGGCCAACCAGTTTGGCTGGTGGCGCATCCGCATCTTGCAACGTGACGTATATTGCTCCGACTGTTTCTGGTACTCGTCCCACTGTGAGGGTGACCTCAACTGGCTGTTAATCCAGTCACTGGGTTGGCGGTCAGCTAAGCTGGCAGGGGACGACTCGGTTAATGGGGGGTTGGCGGTCAACGTCACCCCCCGTTTTATTTTCGGCTAGCCCATGGGTGCTCATATGCCATGCAAGCGCGCAGCAACAGGGGGCTTTACCCTGGTTGAACTGGTGGTGGTGATCCTGCTGGTCGGGATCCTGGCCGTCTATGGGTTGCCACGCATGCTGACCAGCTCCGGCTTCTCGGAAGTAGCCTATCGGGATCAACTGCTTAGCCTGTTGCGTCTGACGCAGATACAGGCCATGAACCGTAGCGATGAGTGCCATCTGTTACTCTTCTCTGGCGTGCAGTTTGGCATCCCCCGCCGTTCGTTAGCCAGTAAGGGGTGCGATGCCAGCCTGCCGGGGGCGGGAGAGCAGTATGCGGCACCTCACCTGGGGCTGACGCAACAGGAGGCGGCCAGCTTGCGCCTTACTCTGGGGAATGCCCCCACCCGCCTCGACTTCGACACCTGGGGACGCCCCCTGCTCAATGGTAGTGCCACGGCTCTGGCCGCCACCTATCGCATCGGGGTGCAGGGCGAATCCACACTGGGCCTTTGTCTGGAGCCGGAGGGTTATCTGCATGCTTGCGGTTAACAGCAGAGAGTCGGGATTTACGCTATTGGAACTGGTGCTGGGGATAGTGCTGCTGGCGATTGCCTTGCTGATGTTGCTCTCGGTGTTGTTGCCGCAGGCGCGCAACCGCCCCCAGCCCATTTATCAGGCGCGGGCCATGGAGTTGGCGCAAACCATGCTGCAGGAGGTGCTGAGTCGCTCCTACGATGAGCTTTCGGATCGCCAGGGGGTCAGCACGCTGAACAAGTATCGCTACTGCGGAGCCATCAACGCCAATCTCGAAGAGAGCAGTGGCCCCTGTACCGCCCCTAGCGCCTATGGCCCTGAGGGGGCGGAACTCAATGCCAAGCTGGCCGATGGCACCCCCAACTTTACCCTCTACAATGACGTGGACGATTTTCAGCTCTTCTGCCTGGCGCCGCTGACCGGGGCCCAGGTCGCGGCCGTGCAAGGCCTGGATACGTCGCTCTATCAGGGCTATGGCGTACAACTCTGTATCGATAGTTATCCCGCTGGGTTGGGGCTGACAGAGCGCGACGGCGGGGATGTGGCCAAGCGCATCCGGGTGACGGTGACCATGCCCTCGCAAGAGTCATTGGTATTGACCGACTATCGGAGTAACTACTGATGAGACGGATGAGAGACAGCGCGGGCTTTACCCTGATCGAGCTGGTGGTGGTGATTATCCTGCTGGGCGTGGTGGGCATAATGACCACTCAGTTTATGGGCAGTGGTGTGCAGCTCTACCGCGATACCCAGGAGCAACAGAGCGCTCTGGATACCACCCGCTTTGCCTTGGAACGCTTAAGCCGGGAAGTAGCCGGGGCCCATCCGGCCAGCTTGCGACTACCTAGGGGGGATGGCTCCTGCATCGAGTTCATCCCTGTGGTGGGGGTGGGGGGGTATCTGGGATTGGCGCGGGATCACGCCAGCCTGGAGCTGATCGACAGTGGCGCCGATTATTGGCAACCCCAGAAATCAGCACTGGCTCCGGGGCGGCGTCTCTCCATCAATAGCCAGCTGGCCAGTGAGCTCTATGGCGCCTTGCCGGCGGCCAGCGGTAGTGTGGCGGCCCTTGCCAGCTTTACGCCGTCAGCGGCCACCGCGACCGTGACCGGCGCGGCCACTGTGACACCCGGCAGCTTTGTTTGGGCGGCGGATTCCCGAGCCCGGCGCTACTATGTGTTAAATGAGTCTGGCCCCGTGGCCTGGTGTCTGCGGGGGGGGCAGCTCTATCGTTATAGTCTCTATGCCGGCAGCGGGGCTTGGAGCTGGGATTGGAGCGCCGGTTTTCCGGCCTCGGGCAGCTTGATGGCCGAGCGGCTCTCTGCCAGCAGTCGCTTCTCCCTGGTGCCCGCCAGCCTCAATCATAATGTGCAAATGGATCTCTCCTTGCGGGTGTTGGTGGAGGGGGGAGAGCAGGTGCTTAATCGTCGCATGCAGGTGAATTATGTACCCTGATCCTCACCGAGCGGGCCAGCGGGGCTCCATGTTGGTTATCGCCATAGTGGTGACAGTGGTGATCGGCCTGCTGGCCGTGGCCCAGGCCTGCTTGCTGGGCAGTAGCAGTGAGAGCGTAAGCTATGAGCTCTGAACTTTACCTCGCCCGCCAGCGGGGCTCCATGCTGGTTATCGCCATAGTACTGATAGTGGTGATCGGTCTGTTGGCCGTGGCCCTGACCCGCTTGCTGGGCAGTAGCAGTGAGAGCGTCAGCTATGAGCTGCTGGGGGCTCGAGCCCTGGCGGCGGCCAATAGTGGCATGGAGCGACAACTTTATCTGCTGCTGCGCCCCGCCACCGGCAGCGTGGCCGGTAGTTGTGCCGTCACTGATACGCTTAACTGGAGCGAGGCGGGTTTGTCCCACTGCCAGGCCCGGCTCAGTTGTCAGCAGCAGGCCCTGCCGGAGGGCAAGCAACTCTATCGCCTGACCAGTATTGGTCGTTGCGACAATGGTACCTTGGTGGTCAGCCGTACGGTCGAGAGTCAGGTGGTGTGGTGAGCAGAACGACGGGAGTACGCAGAATGAGAGTGGGCGGCATACCAAAGCTTCACGGCTGGCTAATCATCTGGCTGCTTCCTTGGCTGATGTTATCGCAGAGTTTTGCTGCGGTTCCCTCAGGTTCATGTCGCCTGTTTCCAGGTCCGGTGCAGTCCTTTATGGCCACGGGAGTTTTGGATATGGGCGGTGGGGGGATCATTCGGGGTAACACGGGTGACAGCCTGCGCTTTCCCGTATTCACCCTGGGAAATAATGCCAAGCTGTACTGCGACTCCCAGAGCAGTAGCCCCACTTGTATCAAGGTTAACCAGCCGGTGCAGGGGGTCATCTTGCCCTCCTTTAATACATCCAGCAGCACGACAGGGCTCTACGTCAATGATACGCAGACAGTGAGTGGAAATGAGTTTGGGGACATAGGCGTACAGAATCAGGGCATATTGCACCTTGCTCCTGCCAATGCAGCTAATCCAGTGCGGATCAAGAGTCTGAACATTGATGGCACACTCTATCTGGCCTCTGGCGCCGAGTACTGGATTGGTAATCTGCAGATGAATCAGGGCAAGTTCTACATCGAGGGTAGCGGGGAGGTGGTGCTCTATGTACAGAGTAATTTTAGCTTGAACAAGGATCTGCCCACTACCATCAGTGCCGGGCAACGTCTGGCCCTGATTGCTTACGATAGGGTGACGATCAATGGTACCGCCACCCTGAGCTCCGCCCTCTACAGCGCAAAAAATGATATCGAGATCCAGGGCAAGGTGATAGGGCCTGTCACTGTAGCTAACCCGTTGCGCATGATTGGTGGCGCCGAGATCGATGCGAGAAATTGGGGGAATTACAGTGATTTTGGTGGCAGCTGTCAGCCGCAGAACCAGGTGGATCACTACGAGTTGAGTTACCCGACCGAGAGCCTCAATTGCGAGCCTGCGGCCATCACCCTCAAGGCGTGTCAGAACAGCGCCTGTGATCAGTTCTATACCAGCCAAGCCTCGGTGACCCTGACGGCAACCCCCTCGCCGGTCAGCGGGGTGGCCCCGAGCTGGTCGAGCAACCCCGTCACCTTTACCCAGCAGAGTAGCGGCCTCACCCTGAGCTACCCCAAGCCGGCCACCGTCACCCTGGGGATCAGTGCGGGAGCCCCCGCCCCTGTGAGTGGGCTAAAATGCTACCGTGGTGGTCTACTCGATAGCAGCTGCAGCCTCAACTTTGTGGAGAGCATGCTGAGCTTCAACGTGCCGACTCTCTATGCCGGGCAAGAGAGCGGGGATGTGCTGCTGCGGGCCATCCGTTCTACGCCGCAAGGCACAACGTCCGTTTGTACGGCGGCGTTGACCGGGCCCCAGAATGTCAACTTTAGTCGCACTTATACGCAGCCGGCCTCAGGCTCCCGGAATCCGACCGTGCGCAATAACACGACGGCCACGGCGACCCCAGTGACCAGTAACAGTGTGGTACCTGTGACCTTCAGCAGCAGTGGGGAAGCGTACATCCGTGTGGCGTATACCGATGCGGGCGCCCTGGGGCTCACTGCCAGTTGGGGCAGTGGCAATTTGAGTCTGAGCGGTAGCGACACGTTTGCCGTGCTACCCACGCTCATCCGTTTGCGGGCCGCCACGGCACCCGTCTGCAATGGCAGCAGTGATGCCGAGTATGCGGCCTGCAGTGTATTCCAGCGCACCGGTGACACCTTCCCGCTGACGGCCGAGGCGGGTTACCTGCAAGGGGGTACCTTCACCGTGACGCCAAACTTCACCACCAATGGCAGTGGTGCGGCCGCGACTCCGCTAGGCTGGCAGCATGAGTTATTGGCACCGTCAGCAGGGGTGACTCCCGCTCAGCCGACTAGCAAATTCGATTTAACCTCGGGTACGGTCACCATGAATGTGGCTAGCGATGAGGTAGGCGTCTACCGTTACTGGATCCCGACCTTTTATCCCTACGCCAGTTATCAGGATGCCACCCTGTTGCCGGTTCCCAGGGCCGATCTGGCAACGACAGTGACTCGCAGTGCGGCTGTTGGACGTTTTGTCCCCACTGATTTTTTGTTGACCCAGGGGCAGGTTAGCCCCAGTTGTGCTGGCTTTAGCTATATGGAGCAGCCTTTTGGCTATGGCCTGACCCTGACTGCGCGCAACAGTAAGGGGGCGATGACACAAAACTACCGGGGGGCCTTTGCCAAGGGGAGCCTGGGCCTGGTGGCGGAAAATGGTGATGATGGTGTGGCGCTCACTAGTCGGTTAAGTGCCGCCGCCACCTTGGCTTGGCAAAACGGTATGGCGAGTGTCAGCAATCAACCGCTGATATTTCACCGGCAAACCAATGGTCAGCCAGATGGCCCTTTTAGCCTGCTGGCACTGGGGGCTCAGGTCGCAGACAACGAGTCACCCGTGTTTAGCCGAATTGCCAATCCGGATATGAAGGCGACTCAAGCGGGTAGTTGTGCCCTCTCCGGTTGCGATGCCGTGACCCTGGGGGCTCTGGATCTGCGCTATGGTCGTCTGTTAGCCAGCAGTGTCAATGGCCCCGGTGAGAGTACGCTGACGCTTCCGCTCTATATGCAGTATTGGCAGGGCTCGGCTCAGGGCTTCCAGGTGAATGGGGTAGACAATTGCACCCAACTGCCCAGTGCCGCTCTGCAGCTCAATGGTCAGAATGTGGCGAGTTGGAGCTCCATCCCTCTGCGTGATGGCAGTGGCAGTAGTGGTGTAAGCGCCCCCGTGCCGGGTTACTTTATGCCGACGGCAGGGCGCTATGCTCTGGTATTTGCTGCGCCGGGGGCCGGACAGGGGGGGTATGTCGAGTTGGTACCGCTGACTACGTTACCGGAGTGGATGAAGGCCCTCTGGCAGGGGAGCTCACTCTCCGGTTTTCCGCCGGCTCGCGCTACGTTTGGCGCTTATCGTGGCAATGATCGCCTCATATATCGTCGTGAGCTGTTAAACTGAACTCGGCTCGCTATTTCCGCCTGGGAATCCCCAGGCTAGCCGGATGTTTGCTTGCCCAATGACCACAGGGTTGGTAAAGTTAGCCGGTTTTTATCCAGTCCCCCTATTCCAGGATCCCCCGCTACCATGTTCAAGAAGCTCAGAGGCCTGTTTTCCAACGATCTGTCGATCGACTTGGGTACCGCCAACACGCTGATCTACGTCAAGGGCAAAGGCATTGTGCTGAATGAGCCCTCCGTCGTCGCCATTCGTCAAGAACGCGGCGGCAATGCCAAGTCTGTGGCGGCCGTGGGTCATGCAGCCAAGTTGATGCTGGGGCGTACCCCTGGCAATATCGCCGCCATTCGTCCGATGAAGGATGGGGTGATTGCCGATTTTTATGTGACCGAGAAGATGCTGCAACACTTCATCAAGCAGGTTCACGACAACAATTTCATGCGTCCCAGCCCACGGGTATTGGTTTGCGTGCCGTGTGGCTCCACTCAGGTGGAACGCCGGGCCATCAAGGAGTCAGCCCAAGGCGCGGGCGCCCGTGAGGTTTATCTGATTGATGAACCCATGGCCGCGGCTATCGGTGCCGGTCTGCCCGTCTCCGAAGCGACGGGCTCCATGGTCGTAGACATCGGTGGCGGTACCACTGAGGTGGCTATCATCTCCCTGAACGGGGTGGTCTACTCCTCCTCCGTGCGGATCGGTGGTGACAAGTTTGATGAGGCTATCATCAGCTATGTGCGTCGCAACTATGGCAGCCTGATCGGTGAAGCCACGGCCGAACGTATCAAGCACGAGATCGGCTCTGCCTATCCCGGCGATGAGGTGCGCGAGATTGAAGTGCGCGGTCGTAACCTGGCTGAAGGGGTACCGCGTAGCTTTACCCTGAACTCCAACGAGATCCTTGAGGCGTTGCAAGAGCCGCTAAGTGGCATTGTCAGTGCCGTCATGGTAGCGCTGGAGCAGTCGCCGCCCGAGCTGGCCTCCGACATTTCCGAGAAGGGGATGGTGTTGACCGGTGGTGGCGCGCTGTTGCGCGATCTGGACCGTCTGCTGATGGAAGAGACTGGCATTCCCGTAGTGGTGGCGGAAGATCCGCTGACTTGCGTGGCCCGTGGTGGCGGTCGAGCCCTTGAGCTCATCGACATGCACGGTGGCGACCTCTTCCACTACGAATAACCCTGAAGCCGGCCCCTTGGGGCCGGTTTCGTCTGAACGACGGCATGAATCCTATTTTTGGTCGGGGCTTGTCCCTGCAACTCAGGCTATTTTTCGCCGTGCTGCTTTCGCTCGGTGGCATAGTCGCGGATGCCCGTTTCCATCTGTTTGATGGCATCCGCATCTATCTGGACACCCTAGCTAGCCCGCTCATCTACCTGGCCGACACGCCACGTAAACTGGCGAATGGCCTGGGTGAGCAGCTCCGTTCCCGTGAACAGCTGCTGGCGGATAATCAGCAGCTGGAGCAGCAGCTATTTTTGCTGCGTAGCGATCTGCTGCGCTTAAGACAGGTGACCCAAGAGAACGAGCGGTTGCGCGAGTTGCTCAGCTCCCCCGTGCGCGGGGATTCCCGCAAAATGGTGGCCCAGATACTGGCGGTTGACTCTGATCCCTTCATTCACCAGATAGTGATCGATCGCGGGGAACGTAACGGGGTGTTCAATGGCCAACCTGTGGTTAACGACCAAGGGGTGGTGGGGCAGGTCGTGAGCGTTGGCAAGAGCACCAGCCGAGTCTTGCTCATCACGGACGTCAGTCACGCCATTCCGGTTCGGGTGATGCGCAACGATATGCGTGCCATCGCCAGCGGCACCGGTAATCTGGATGAGCTGGAGCTGAAAAACATCCCGCGTAGCGCCGATCTCAAGGCCGGCGATCTCTTGATGACCTCAGGCCTGGGAGGGCGTTTCCCCATGGGCTATCCAGTGGCCAAGATCACCCAGTTTAGCTATGAAGAGGGCAAACCCTTTGCCGCCGTCAAGGCACAACCTCTGGCCGCTCTGGATCGGTTGCGTTATCTACTGCTGTTGTGGCCGGATCTAGCGCGGCCCGAGGTGGCTGGCACGCTGGCACCGGCGGCTGTCAGTGGCGGAGTCGAAAGCAAATGAATCTGACCGGACATGGTAAAGGCTCCATCTACCTGACCATACTACTGGCGCTGCTGCTGACGATTTTGCCATTGCCAGCCATTATTGACCCCTATCGGCCCGACTGGCTGACCTTGGTCATAGTCTACTGGGTCATAGCCCTGCCCCACAGAGTCAATGTGGGGACCGCCTGGATTGCGGGTTTGCTGCTGGATATTTTGATGGGCTCGACCCTGGGGGTGCGCGCCCTGGCGCTGGCCATTATGGCCTATGTGGCAGCCATGCAGTTTCAAAAGGTTCGCAACTTCTCCGTCTGGCAACAGGCCGTGGTGGTGGGCATTATCAGCCTGTTAGGTCAGTTGACCGTCTTTTGGGCTGAGCATCTGTTCGCTGTGGTGACCATGAATTACCGCATGTTCTGGTCTTGTCTCAGCACCACCCTGCTCTGGCCCTGGGTCTTCCTCTCGCTGCGTAAGCTGCGACGTAAATTTCATATACGGTAAATGGCCATGACCTCTCCGCTTCCTCGTCTCTATCTGGCCTCGGCCTCGCCTCGTCGACGTGAGTTGTTGACCCAATTGGGTTACCCCTTCGTCGTGTTGACCGTGCATGTGCCAGAGGAGTTGGCGCCAGGGGAGAGTGCCGTAGCCTATGTGCAGCGGCTGGCGCAGGATAAGGCGTTAGCCGGTTGGCATGCCTGTGACGGCCGCCTGCCGGTGCTGGGTTCAGATACCATAGTGGTGCTCGATGATGCCATTCTGGAGAAGCCGATGGATGAAGCCGATGCGCGGCGCATGCTGTCGGCGCTCTCCGGGCGTACTCATCAGGTGATGACGGCCGTGGCGTTGGCGACCCAAGCGGGCATGCAACTGCATCTGGTGACCACTCAGGTCACATTCCGCGCCCTCAGTGCCACCGAGATCACCGAATACTGGCAAACTGGGGAGCCTGCAGATAAAGCGGGGGCCTATGGTATTCAGGGGATAGCGGGGAAATTTGTCAGCCGCATCGAAGGGAGCTATACCGCCGTGGTGGGCTTGCCCTTGCTGGAAACCGATCTGCTGCTACAACAACACCTGTGAGCAGGAAAGGATAGTCACAATGTCGACCGAACTGCTGGTAAACGTCACACCTTCCGAGACTCGGGTAGCGCTGGTCGAGCATGGCATATTGCAAGAAGTACATATCGAACGTCAGGCCAAACGAGGTCTGGTCGGTAACATCTACAAGGGCAAGATCAGTCGGGTGTTACCCGGCATGCAGGCCGCCTTTGTCGACATTGGTATGGATAAGGCGGCTTTTTTGCACGCCTCGGACATAGTGCCGCATACCGAATGTGTCGATGTGCGTGAAAAAGAACACTTTCAGGTCGGCAACATTGCCGAGCTGGTCCGTCAGGGCCAGGACATCATGGTGCAGGTGGTCAAAGACCCTATCAGTACCAAGGGCGCGCGTCTGACGACCGATATTACCCTTCCTTCCCGTTATCTGGTCTTCATGCCCGGCAGTGCCCATGTGGGGGTCTCCCAGCGCATAGACAGCGAGGCGGAGCGGGAGCGGCTGAAGAATATTGTCTCCCGTCACGTGGATGAGCTGGGTGGTTTCATCATTCGCACGGCCGCCGAAGGGGTGGGGGAGCGCGAGTTGGAGCAAGATACGCTGTTTCTCAAGCGCTTGTGGCGCAAGGTGCTGGAGCGGCGGGGCAAATACAAGCCCTGCAGCGTGCTCTATGAAGACTTGAGTCTGGCGTTTCGGATCCTGCGTGATTTTGTCGGCGCCGAGCTGGACAAGATCCGCGTCGACTCCCGTCTCACCTTCGAGCAGCTCAAACTCTTCACCGAAGAGTTTGCGCCTGAGATGGCCAACAAGCTGGAGTACTACTCCGGTGACTCGCCGATCTTCGATCTCTATGATGTGGAAAACGAAATCCAGCGCGCCCTGGAGCGCAAGGTGGAGCTCAAATCCGGCGGTTATCTCATCATAGATCAGACCGAGGCGATGACCACGGTCGATATCAATACCGGCGCCTTCGTTGGCCACCGTAATCTGGAAGAGACCATCTTCAACACCAATGTGGAGGCGACCGCAGCCATAGCGCGGCAACTGCGGCTGCGCAATCTGGGTGGCATCATCATCATAGACTTCATCGATATGCAGTCGGAAGATCATAGGCGGCGGGTGTTGCAGAGTCTGGAGCAGGCTCTGGCGCGAGATCGTGCCAAGACTGGCGTCAATGGCTTCTCCCATCTGGGGTTGGTGGAGATGACCCGCAAGCGCACTCGCGAGAGTCTGGAGCATATTCTCTGCTCCCAGTGCCCTGAGTGTAAGGGGCGTGGCCGGGTCAAGACTATCGAGTCGGTCTGTTACGAGATCTTGCGGGAGATCTTGCGGGTCAACCGGGCCTATGATGCGGATCAGTTTGTGGTCTATGCCTCCCTCCCTGTGGCCGAGGCGCTCCATGTGGAGGAGTCGCATAGTCTGGCCGAGCTGGAAGTCTTCATCGGCAAGCAGGTGAAGGTTCAGGCCGAACCGCTCTACAGCCAAGAGCAATTTGATGTGGTGATGATGTAAGTGGTGCGTCGTATTGCTTCCCATGCCTGGCTTCTGCTGGGCATTTTTCTCTTTGTACTCTCGTTGGCTATCTCGGTGGCGCGTTGGGGTGTGCCCTGGCTACAAGAGCAGCGCACCCCGCTGCTGCGGGCGCTGATCCCCGATCCGGCAATCCAGCTGGACGTGGCCGGACTCGGTGTGACTTGGAGTCAGTATGGCCCTAGGTTGGCTCTGGAGGGGCTGGCGTTACATCAAACCGGGGATAAGCCATGGCAATTGACGGTGCAGCAAGCCAACTTGCACCTGGATCCGTGGCAGAGCCTGGTGCAGCGGCGCTGGGTCGTCAGTGAGCTGCAATTTAGTGGTGTCGATCTGACGCTCTCCAGCGCGTTGTTAAGTGGGGCAGAGGAGCGGAGTCAGACGCCTGTGGATAGCGACTGGCGCCCCTTGGTCAGTTGGTTACTGGAGGATCTGCAGGCGTTCTCGCTCGCGCAGAGCACCTTGCATCTGCGATCCAGCGTGGGTGAACTCAGCTCGTTGCAGGTATCCGAGCTACGCTGGCAAAACCAGACCGGACGCCACCGAGGTGAGGGTAAGCTGACGCTGACCCATCAGGGGGTAAGCAAACCCATCCACCTGATTGCCGACTTCAGTGGGGATGGCCGCAAGCCTGACCGGCTCGCGGGCAGTTTCTACCTCGCCAGCCAGGATCCCATGGCCTCAACCTCTACGGCTCAAACCAAGCCGGATCCACTGCAGCTGGATTTTCAGCTCTGGCTTGAGCGCGAGCAGGGGGCCTGGCAACTGGCTCTGCTGCAGTTGGGGGATAACCGGTTGCGTTGGGGGAGTGGGGCTCAGGCCCATGAGTTGGCCTTGCGTGGTGGCCGGCTGCAATGGCTGCACCTGAGCGATGGCTGGCAGTTGGCGAGTCATGAACTGGTGGTGCAGGCCGATGAGCAAGCCTGGCACCCTTGGGCGCTACAGCTCGATTACCGCCAGGCCCAGCTCTCCGGTCAGGTGGATCCTATCTCTTTGGGGGCGGTCGCCCCCCTGCTGGCCCTACTGGCAGGGGGCGACTCGCCACAGGCCCAGGCCTTGCAGACCCTGCAGCCTAGCGGCCTGGTCTCCGATCTAGCATTCAGCCGTCGTGACAGTGATGATAGCTGGCGGGTGCAGGGGCAATTGGAGCAGTTGAGTTGGCACCGCTGGCAGATGATACCCGGTATCTCTGCGCTGCAGGGCCATTTTGCCCTGGGGGCGGATGGCGGGGCATTGCAGTTGGCCTTGGGGCCTCAGACCTTAGGGGTGGGCCCCTATTTCCCGAAAGCTATCCCCATCAAGGGGCTGACGGCCAATCTCGGCTGGTTACGGCAAGCCGATGGCTGGGAGTTGAGTGGCCAGGGGATCCAACTAGTGACACCGGCACTGGATGCCAATACCGACTTTCGTCTCACCCTGCCCGCTCACGACAGCCCCTACCTGGCGCTATTGGCCCGGGTCGATCTGCATGATGCGAGTCAGGCCTGGCGCTACTACCCCAGGTTAGCGATGGGACAGCCGCTGACTGACTACCTTACCCAGGCGTTACAGCAGGGGCAGGCGAGCGGTGCCACCATTCTTTGGGATGGACGCTTGAGTGAGTTTCCCTACCATCAGGGGAGTGGCGTATTCCAGGCGTGGGTGCCGCTGCGGCAGGCCACCTTCCAATTCGATCCGGCCTGGCGTCCGCTCTCGGCCCTGTCGCTGGATCTGCTATTTGCCAATGACACCCTGGAGATGAAGAGCCAATCGGCCAAACTGGGGGAGGCCCGCTCGGATCATATCCATGCCTGGTTCCCGACGCTGGCCGAGGATAGTGTGCTCTACATCAATGCCGATGTGGCGGGGCAAGCCCAGGCAGTCAGCGACTATCTGATCCACTCTGGCGTGAAAGAGTCAGTGGGCGCGGCGCTGGCGGCACTGCCCATCACTCAACCCTTGACCGGCGATCTGCAACTGGCGATCCCCATCAATGGGGAGCCGGTGCAGGTGCTGGGCCATGTGCAGTTTGCCAACAATAGCCTGCTAGTGAAGCAGCTGGGCCTGCCGCTGGAGAAGGTGCGCGGCGAGCTCTTTTTCACCGAGCGGCTGACCCGATTCGACAACCTGCAGGCCGAGCTCTGGCAGCAGCCGATACGTCTGGATTACCTGGGAGAACCTCAAGACCAGGAGTACCGCGTCAAGTTGGGGTTGCATGGCCGCTGGGAGCAGGCCCGCGCCACTAACTGGAGCCAAGGTTGGCGCGATACCCTGCAGGGGGCAACCAACTGGCAGGGCAAGCTGGATCTACGACTGCAACCCAAGGCTCAGTTTAGCTATCAGGCTGAGCTCTCCTCGGATCTGGCCGGTCTGGCGCTGGAGCTGCCACAACCCTATGGCAAGTTGGCGTCTCAGAGCCAGCCCTTACGCCTAGTGGCCAGAGGCGAGAGCAAAGAGTCACGCATCCGTGCCGATTGGGACAATGGCCTGCGTCTGGAGAGCCGTTTCGATCATGCGGGCCAGCGCTTCAGCCGTTTCTGGTTAAGCAATCAGGACGAGCAGCAGCATCCCTTCACCCCGGCCCCTTTCGCCATCAATCTGGCCTTCGAGCGTCTGGATCTGGATGGCTGGCTGGCCTGGTGGCAGGATTTCTCTCAAGGCGGAACCGGCGAACAGGTGGCGGCGGCTCCTGCCCTGCTACCGAGCCAGCAGGCCTATCGGGTGAGCGCCAATAGTGTGCAACTGGCCGCGCAGCCGTGGGACAAACTGCTGCTGAGTGTCAATCGTGAGGGCAAGCAGGGACATCTTAGCGTTCAGGGTAACCAAATCACCGGCACGCTGGATTGGCAACCGACCCGCCCCTGGCAATTGGAGCTGGCTTACCTGAATTGGCGGGACGCTTCCCCTGTCACCACAGAGGGCATGCCCCCCAGTGTGATTAACCAAGTGGTTCCTCCCGTCGAGATGCCCAGCCTGGCAGAGCAGAAGGCACAATTGGCCGCGATCCCGGCCCTGGATCTGGTGTGTCATCGTTGCCAATGGCATGACGCTAAGCTGGGCGAGGTCAAGCTGCAGCTCAGGCCCAAGCCAGATGCCCTGCAGGTCCCGCTTTTTTCTCTGCGTAACGGTACCACTCTGCTGCAGGGGCAAGGTCAGTGGCAGATACAAGGGCAACAGGCTAGCAGCCGCATCGAAGTCAAGCTGAGCACCGGCAGTCTGGAGAGTCTGCTGCTCTCCTGGGGCGTGGGGCAGGGGATAGTGGGAACACCGGCGCAAGGCAAGTTGGCGCTGCAGTGGCAGGGACCGCTCTATCAAGTGGATAATGGCACTCTGCAGGGCGACATGGCGCTTACGACCCAGGGCGGATTGTTGCGTAAGCTGGATACGCCCGGTACCCGTCTACTCTCTCTGCTCTCGCTCAATGGCGTGTTGCGACGCCTCAACCTGGATTTCAGCGACGTATTCGAGAAGGGGTTCTACTTTAAGCGCATTGCCTTCACTGCCAAGGCTAAACAGGGCGTCATAGATAATCAGGATTTTCGTCTGGACGGGGATGCCGGGAATATTACCGGGGCAGGGCAGGTGGACTTGAACTCGCAGCAGCTGGATTATCAGCTTAGCTTTACGCCGAATTTCACCAATGGCCTCTCACTGGCGACCGCCTTTGTGGTGACGCCGGTGACCGGCATTTATGTGCTGGCCGCCTCCACTTTGCTGGCCCCGGTGATCGATGTGATCACCCGTATCAACTTTCATATCGGTGGCGATATCCGCGATCCTCAGGTCATTGAGGTGGGACGGGAGAAGGGGCAGCTGAAAAACATCCCCCGCGCCTATGAGGAGGCACTCAAGCCATGATAGTAGTTGCAATCCAGCTCAATGGTGCCGCAGACTGGCAGCGTAATCGTCAACAAATCGCATCCCAGTTGGCCGCGCTGCCCGCCAGTCGCCCCTGTTTGGTGCTGTTGCCGGAGAACTTTGCCTGTTTGGGCGGCCCTGCCGACTATCAGGCCTTAGCCGAGCCCTTGGGGGCGGGCCCCATCCAGCAACAATTGGCGGCCTGGGCCCGAGAATATGGCATCTGGTTGGTGGCGGGCTCCTTGCCCACCCTCTGCCCGGGCGAGACACGGGTTCATACCACCCAGCTGGTTTATGATGACAGCGGTGTGTTACAGGGCCATTACCATAAGCTCCATCTATTTGATGTGGCGGTGGCCGATGGTCATGGCAGTTACCGGGAGTCAGCCAGTTTTGTACCGGGTGAGCAGTGGCAGGTGGTTGCCTCGCCCTTCGGTGATTTGGGCCTCTCCATCTGCTATGACCTGCGCTTTCCCGAGCTCTATCGGCAATTACGGGCTGCGGGTGCCCAGATACTGTTAGTCCCGGCGGCCTTTACCAAGGTCACGGGTGAGGCTCACTGGTTGCCGCTGTTACGCGCCAGGGCCATAGAGAACCAGTGTTATGTGGTGGCGGCCAACCAGTGCGGCACCCATGTCGGGGGGCGGCAAACTTGGGGGCATTCGGTGATCATCGACCCCTGGGGCCAGGTGCTGGCCGAGCTAGAAAACGATATTGGCGTGATCCATGCTGAGCTGGATCCGCGCTACCTCAATAAGATCCGCCATGATATGCCCGTGTTGCGTCATGCCAGATTGCGCAACGGGTGGAGAGACGAAGAGTGATGCTGTTAAACCAAGTGACCGAGCGCCTGCTGTTACCCCATGATCTGGATGAGGCCATGCTGGCCCGTCTGCTGCGCCAACTGATGAGCCACAGGGTCGACTTCGGCGATCTCTATTTCCAGAGCAGTTATCATGAGTCCTGGGTGCTGGAAGACAGCATAGTCAAGGATGGCAGCTACAACATAGATCAGGGGGTCGGGGTTCGTGCCGTCAGCGGTGAGAAGACCGGCTTTGCCTATTCCGATGAGATCTCCCTGTTGGCCCTGAGCCAGTCGGTGATCGCTGCTCGCGGCATAGCCGATAGCGGTGGCAGTGGCGAGATCCGTATCTGGCAACCTCACCAGCCGCCCGCGCTCTATCCGGCTATAGACCCGCTAGACTCCATTGATAAACAGCAGAAAATTGCGCTGTTAGAGCAGATGGATCGCTTCGCCCGCACCCTGGATCCGGCGGTGAATCAGGTGATCGCCTCCCTCTCTGGCGTCTATGAGGAGGTGCTGGTGGCAGGAACCGATGGCACCCTGTGTGCCGATATTCGCCCTCTGGTGCGTCTCAACTGTACCGTGCTGGCCGAGCGCAATGGGCGCCGTGAGCGCGGCAGCTCAGGCGGTGGTGGTCGTTTCGGCTATGACTACTTCTTCGATCCGGTCGGCGACGAGATGCGGGCTTTGGGCTATGTGCGTGAGGCCGTACGTCAGGCGCTGGTTAATCTGGAGGCCATAGATGCACCTGCCGGTGCCATGCCTGTGGTGCTGGGCCCGGGCTGGCCCGGTGTGCTGCTGCACGAGGCGGTAGGCCACGGTTTGGAGGGGGACTTTAACCGTAAGGGCTCTTCGGCCTTTGCTGGCAAGATTGGCCAGAAGGTGGCGTCCGAGCACTGCACCATAGTGGATGATGGCACCCTCTCCGGTCGCCGCGGCTCGGTAACCATAGATGATGAGGGGACGCCGGGTCAGTGCAACGTGCTGATCGAGAAGGGGATCCTCAAAGGCTATATCCAGGATAAGATGAATGCGCGGCTGATGGGGGTCGCCCCGACCGGTAATGGCCGTCGTGAGTCCTATGCTCATCTGCCCATGCCGCGGATGACCAATACCTATATGCTGGCCGGTCAGTACGATCCGGCGGAAATCATCGCCTCGGTGAAGCGCGGCATCTATGCGCCCAATTTCGGTGGTGGTCAGGTGGATATCACTTCCGGCAAGTTTGTCTTCTCCGCCTCCGAGGCCTATCTCATCGAAGATGGCAAGATCACCGCGCCGCTCAAGGGGGCTACCCTGATCGGCAACGGACCCGAGGCCATGCAGCAGGTCTCCATGGTGGGACGCGATCTGGCGCTGGATGCCGGGGTGGGGGTCTGTGGCAAGGATGGTCAGAGTGTGCCGGTTGGTGTCGGCCAGCCGACGCTCAAGCTGGATATGTTAACGGTCGGCGGCACCCGCTAACGCCACTCGGGCTTCATACCGCAAGCAACAAAAAAGGGCGAATCTTCGCCCTTTTTTCTCTCTCGCTCTGCTCCCGGCTCAGATGATCTCTTCGAGCTCACTGCGCAGGTATTGGAACAGTTCGCGGAAGGCCGCTGGCGGTTTGTTCTCCAGTCGCTCCTTCTTGGCCTGGCGCACCAGTTGCCGCAGTTTTTGCCTATCCAGCTCATGGTGCTTCTCCAGCAGCTCATTGATTGCATCATCGCCTTGCTCGATCAGCTTCTCCCGCAGTAGTTCCAGCTTGTGCATCCGCGCATTGCCTGCCACATGGCGGCTGCGGATCACATCCAGCGCCTGCTCTATCTCGGCTATGTCCCGGCTGCGCATCAGGCGGCCGATGAACTGCAGATTACGGCGCCAAGCCTCCTTCTTGCCGCGCAGACGGTGGGCGAGATCGATGGCATCGGCCAGCTCTTCGTCCAGCGGCACCTTGGCCAGCTCGGTGGGCTTGAGGTTTACCAGTTCCACCCCCAGCTCCTGCAGCGCGTCCGAGTCGCGCTTGAGCTGGCTCTTGCTGGGAAGATCATCTTCCCACTCGTCATCTTGTTGTTGCTCAAATTGATTAGTCATGGCGTTTCTTATCCTGTTCACATGTCTATTATCTTACCAGTTTCTCCCGTTGCGTGCTGGGCTGTGATAGTCTGATTGGCTCACGAAGAACGGACAGTAGTAACTATGGATCTGCAGCAGCAAGTTCGTCATGAACAGACGCATTTGGAGTCGGTCGTAGCCGAGGCGCTGGCGACGGCTCGTCAATTGGGGGCGGATAATGCCGAAGTCTCCATCAGTAAACAGACTGGGCTGTCGGTCAACACCCGGGGTGGTGAGGTCGAGAGCATAGAGTTCAACAAGGATGGTGCCTTAGGGATCGCCATCTATCGTGATGGCCGCAAGGGCTCCTCATCCACCACCGATCTCTCGGCGGGCGCCGTGCGTCGTGCCGTTGAGGCCGCTATCGAGATCTCGCGGCACACCTCGGCCGATCCCTATGCGGGTCTGGCCGATGCGGAGTGGCTGGCGTGGGAGGCTCCCGATCTGGACTTGCTGCATCCCATCGAGCCTAACCCCGAGTTTGGTCTGGATCTGGCGCGCCGTTGCGAGGCCCATGCCTTGGGGCAGGATCCGCGCATCAAGCACTCGGATGGGGCGGGTTTCAGCAGCCATCACGGCGTCAAGGTGTATGGCAACAGCCATGGCTTCGTCAAAGGCTATGCCAGCTCCCGCCACTCTTTGAGCTGTGTGCTGATCGGGGAGCAGGAGGGTGAGATGCAGCGAGACTATGGCTACTCCTCCTGTCGTGCCATCGAGGATCTCTGGAGCCCGGAGCGCATTGCCGATGAGGCTGTGACTCGTACCGTCTCGCGCCTTGGTGCCCGCAAGATTGCGACCACCAGCGTGCCTGTGCTGTTTAATGCGGATACGGCCACCAGCCTGTTTGGTCATCTGGTCTCCGCTATCAGCGGTGGCAATCTCTATCGCAAATCCTCTTTTTTACTCGATTCTCTGGGTCAGCAGATCTTCCCGCAGTGGTTGAGCATAGAAGAGCAGGCGCTGTTGCCACGAGGGCTGGCCAGTTCCCCCTTTGATGCCGAAGGGGTATGCACCCGGGATATGACCATCATAGCGGCGGGGAATCTGCAGAGTTACTTGCTCACCACCTACTCGGCGCGCAAGTTGGGCATGCGCTCCACCGGCCATGCGGGTGGCATCCATAACTGGCAGGTGTCGGGTCAGGGCCAAAGCCAGGCTGAGCTACTCAAGCAGATGGGCACCGGCTTGCTGATCACCGAGCTGATGGGGCAGGGGGTCAACATAGTCACGGGGGATTACTCCCGCGGCGCGGCAGGTTTCTGGGTCGAGAATGGTGAGATCTGCTATCCGGTCGAGGAGATCACCATAGCGGGTTCTCTCAAGGAGATGTTCCGCAACATGGTCGCCGTGGGCAGTGATTGGGATGAGCGCTCCAGCCTGCGTTCAGGCTCTATCTTGCTGGAAAACATGAAGGTGGCGGGTAACTAGCTTATCTGAATGATAGCCATAACAAAGGGCTACCCATGGGTAGCCCTTTGTCGTTTCGGGAGGTCAGACTCATTCCGCTTCATCAAAGCGGGCGGCCACTAGCTGTTCCACCGCAGCCATCACGGGTTCGGCATCTGCGCCTTCACAGACCACGCGTATGGTCTGGCCTTGGGCGGCTTCCAGCATCAGCAGACCCATCACTGAGTCGGCGCTGGCCTCTTTCTCACCGTTGCACACCATGATGGTGGCGCGAAAGCTAGAGGTGAGTTGAACCAGCTTGATGGCGGCGCGGGCATGCAGCCCCAACTTGTTGATGATGGGTAGGGTCTTCTCAACGCGGGGCATGTTTATTCTCCAGGGTGCGGTGCCGCACCTGCACATTCTTGCCTAGGCCGCGGAAGCTGGCCGCCAGTTGTTCGGTGATGAAGACGGATCTGTGTTGGCCCCCGGTGCAGCCGATGGCTACGGTCACGTAGCTGCGGTTGTTGCGCTCCAGATGGGGTAGCCAGGTGATGAGCAGGTTATCGATCTGCTGGGTATAGAGCAGCACATCGGGTTGGGCCATGAAGAAACGGCGCACCGGCTCATCCAGACCCGTGAGGGGCTTGAGCTCGGGGACCCAGTGTGGATTGGGCAGGAAGCGGGCATCAAAGACGAAGTCGGCATCTTTGGGGGTGCCATTCTTGAAGCCAAAGGATTCGAACACCAGCACCAGCTCTTTCTCTTTTTTGCCCAGAACCCGTTCGCAGATCTGCTCGCTCAGCTCGTGGATGCTGAGGTGGCTGGTATCGATGCGCAGGTCGGCACTGGAGGAGAGGGGAGCAAGCAGGTTGGTTTCATAGATGATGGCTTGATCCAGCGAGAGCTGCTTGCGCGACAGGGGGTGCAGACGGCGGCTTTCGCTGTAACGCTTGATCAGGGTGGCGTTGTCGGCATCGGTGAAGATGCTGGAGAATTCGATATCGCTGGCCTGACGGATCTGCCCCAACAGGGTGTCTATCTCGTCACTCTGCTCGGGGATGTTACGCACATCTATGCTGACAGCCAATTGGTCATACTTGTCGCGCAGCTCCCGCACCAGATGGGGCAGCAGGGAGACAGGCAGATTATCGACACAGTAGTAGCCGAGATCTTCCAGTACGCGCAGGGCTATGGTCTTGCCTGAGCCGGAACGGCCACTGACGACTATGAGTTTCATAGGCTGCTCAAGGGGTGATCATCAGTTGGTAGAGGGCATCGTCATCGGCGGCTTGCCGCAGTTGACGACAGAAGGTTTTGTCATTGAGCTTGCTGGCGATGAGGGAGAGGGTCTTGAGATGGATCTTGCACTCGCTCTCGGGCACCAACAGGGCAAAGAGGATATCGACCGGTTGATTGTCGATGGCATCAAAGGCGATGGGTTGTTCCAGGGTGAGAAACACTGCGGTCAGCGGGTGACCGTCGGGGATGCGACCATGAGGTATGGCAATGGCACCGCCTATACCTGTGCTGCCCATCTTCTCGCGGGCCAGCAGGCGCTCGAAAAGATCCTGCTCATCGAGACCCAGGCGGCGAGCGGCCAGCTCGCTGATGAGCTCGATGGCGCGCTTCTTACTAGAGCAAGGGACCGCACCATGGGTGCAGTCCCTGCTGAGAAAGTCCTGAATTAGCATGCTTATTTGCTGTTTAACTTTTCTTTATGCTTGATGATCTGGCGATCCAGCTTGTCGATCAGAGCGTCGATAGCGGCGTACATATCTTCATGCTGGGAGTTAGCGAAGATCTCACCGCCATTGACGTTGAGTTTGGCTTCGGCGATCTGGTTGAGCTTCTCAACTGTCAGAATAACTTGAACATTATTGATCTGTTCGAAGTGACGCTCCAGTTTGGCAAATTTGCTATTTACGAAGTCACGCAGCGGGTCGGTGATTTCAATATGATGACCTGACAGGTTAATTTGCATAACGTCTTCCTTTTTGTTGGTCTACAGCAGGCGTTTGCGCTGACTGGACGGGGGTATAGAGAGAGACTCACGATATTTCGCGATAGTCCGTCTGGCTACCATAATACCTTGTTCTGTAAGCAAATCCGCGATCTTGCTATCGCTTAAGGGTTTTGCCGTATTTTCCGCTGCGACCAGTTTCTTGATCAAGGCCCGGATCGCGGTGGATGAGCACTCCCCTCCATTATCAGTATTGACGTGACTGGAGAAAAAGTATTTAAGTTCGAAAATTCCTCTGGGGGTATGCATGAATTTTTGTGTGGTTACCCGGGATATGGTGGATTCATGCATTTCCACCGACTCGGCCACATCGTTCAGTACCATGGGCTTCATCGCCTCTTCACCATACTCGAAGAAGTCTTGTTGCTGTTGCACTATGCAGGTGGCTACTTTGAGCAGGGTCTCGTTACGGCTCT
The DNA here is from genome assembly GCF_055413345.1 of Pseudaeromonas sp. HNCC25DJ180. Taxonomy (NCBI): domain Bacteria; kingdom Pseudomonadati; phylum Pseudomonadota; class Gammaproteobacteria; order Aeromonadales; family Aeromonadaceae; genus Pseudaeromonas; species Pseudaeromonas sp. HNCC25DJ180. The sequence continues at coordinate 253,986 of NZ_JBVAYF010000001.1, read as the reverse complement.
CCAGACTCTTGATGAACCACTTGGCCTCCTGCAAGTGTGAGCGAATAAACTGGCTGTCGCTGCTGTTGCGGGCATGGCGGGCCATGGCGGCGTAAGTTTCGTTGATGCGGATCTTGGGCATGGCATCCGGGTTGAGTTCGACCATCCATTTACCGTGCTTCTTGCTGACGGCCACATCGGGAATGACATATTGGGAGTCACTCTGGATGACGCTGTTACCCGGGCGAGGTTCCAGGTTGAGGATGATATCCAGCGCCTCTTTCAGATCCCCCTCCTTGAGTTGCATCTTGCGCGCCAGGTTGCGGTAGTCGCGGCTGCCCAGCAGATCCATGTGCTCCTGCAGCATAACCTTGGCTTCGGCGAGCCAGGGTGTGGTTGGGGCGTATTGGCCCAGCTGAATGAGTAGACACTCCTGCACGCTGCGGGCCGCGACCCCGATAGGATCGAAGTGCTGGATGCGCTTGAGCACGGCTTCCACTTCATCCAGATCGACTTCTCTATCGTCGGCCTGCACCGCCTGCAGTATGTCGTCCAGCTCTGTGGTCAGATAGCCGGACTCATCTATGCCATCTATGATAGAGAGGGCGATGGCCTGGTCCAGCTCGCTGAACGGGGTCAGGTGCATCTGCCAGAGCAGATAGTCCTGCAGGGTTTCTGTGGTCTCCCCCTGATAGATGGAGTCATCGTCACTGGAGGGCAGGCCACTGGGTTGATTGGCTCCGGCGGTATAGACCTCATCCCAGGTGGTATCCATGGGCAGCTCATCGGGCATATTATCCTGATTGAGTGCCTCGCCTGTGTCCATCTGGCTCTCATCGTGTTCGTTGTCATGCTCAGCGTCATGCTCCTCCGACACTTGAGGCGCGTCCAGGTTGTCACTCTCCTCCTGCTCCAGCAGCGGATTGGCATCCAGCGCTTGCTGGATCTCCTGCTGTAGCTCCAGGGTGGAGAGTTGCAACAAGCGGATGGCCTGCTGAAGTTGTGGCGTCATGGCCAGCGATTGGCCCAGTCGCAACTGTAGAGTCGGTTTCATCGACGTTGGTGTGTCCTTATGCTGTACTTGTGAATAATCAGTCTCAGCATCAATTGCTAGAGGGTGAATCCTTCGCCCAGGTAGACCTGTTTCACTTGTTCATTGTGCAAAACTTCGTCGGGAGTGCCTTCGGCAATCAGTTGACCATGACTGACGATATAGGCTTTCTCACAGACATCCAAGGTTTCCCGTACATTATGATCGGTAATTAATACCCCAAGCCCGCGATCCCGTAAATGCTCAATGATGCGTTTGATGTCGATGACCGAGATGGGATCCACACCGGCAAAGGGTTCATCCAGCAGAATAAATCTGGGCTCGGCAGCCAGGGCTCTGGCGATTTCTACCCGTCGTCGCTCGCCACCGGAGAGACTCATGCCAAGGTTCTTGCGGATATGGGTAATGTGAAATTCTTCGAGAAGGGACTCCATCTTATCCAAGCGCTCAGCCTTGCTGAGGTTCTGGCCAACCTCAAGTACGCCCATCAGATTCTCCTCCACCGTCAGTCGACGGAAGATGGAGGCCTCCTGGGGGAGATAGCCGATGCCGTTGCGGGCCCGTTCATGCATGGGCAGCGTCGTGATGTCCATGTCATCTATGGTGACGCTGCCGCCATCCTGGGGTACCAGGCCCACTATCATGTAAAATGAGGTGGTCTTACCGGCGCCGTTGGGGCCGAGTAGACCCACGACCTGGCCTGTCTCTACCTGCAGGCTGACATCACTGACTACCTTGCGGCTCTTGTAGCTTTTTTGCAGGTGCTGGGCATTGAGCAGGCTCATCTATTATTTACCCCCCTTGCTGTTCTGCTGCTGCACCTGCTCGGGTAGGAACACTGTCTTCACCCGGGAGCCCTTCTTGGCACTTTCGGCCATCATCTGTTGCTTTTCGATGTCATAGCGGATGAGGTCGCCATTAACTTGGCTATCTTCTTGTTTCAGCTCGGCATTATTCGTCAGCACCACCAGTTTTTCTTTGAGCTTGTAGCTTAGTTGATCCGCTTTGGCATTGACTGGCTTGCCATTATCCAGCACCTGGAAGAAGGTGGCGGGCTTGCCGTAGGCGATCATCTCCTCGGCCCCCTGCTCGCCATGGCGAATGACCTCTACCTTGTCGGCGGTGATCTTGATGGTGCCTTGGGTGATGATGACGTCATCGAGGAAGGTGATCTTGTTGGAGGCGAGCTCAGCCTGCTGGCGCAGTGAGTCTACATAGATCTTTTCTTTATAGTCTGACTGCTTGGCCTGTACAGCAAAGGCGCATAGCAGCAGACAACAGAGCAACTTAATGGGGTGGGTTGTAATAGACGGCATGGCTGTTACCCAGTAATTGATAAATTTTTTGCTTCAGCTGGCCTTTGAAGCCAACCCCTTGATTGTGAAAACCCGGGCCCTCCATCTCAACCTTGAGATTGGTCCGAACCTGCTGGCTGCCTAGGTCCATCTCCAGATATTCGGTGCGGATCTGTGTCACGGCACTATCAGGCTGTAGATTATCTATCTTCACCTGTTCACGCAGGATGGCATTGTCATCCTTATTCAGCACCCCTTTTTGGCCCGTGATGCGCCAATCAGGGCGGCCCTGGGCATCATTGACTGTGATGACAGGCTGTTCCAGCTCGGTCATCTCCAGCTGGTCGTAGTGTTCGGCATACTTGGCCTGGAGCCGCTGTTTGAGTTGCCCCTGTTGATCATAGTGCAGGGTCGTCAACTGGCGTGCAGTAAAATTGGGTTGAAAGATGGCACGGGTATGACCATCCAGCTCATCCTGACTCGGATCAAACCAGCGCCACAGTACCAAGGCGCAGATAAACAGCAGCAGTATGCCCAGATTCTGTCGGTTCATATCGAGGCTCCGCTGGCCGACTCCAGATGCCCCTGGGCCTGCAGCAGCAGATCGCACACCTCGCGGACCGCTCCCTCTCCCCCCTTGAGCGTGGTGACCCATCTGGCGGCTCGCCGCACCAGTGGATGGGCATCGGCGACTGCCACCCCCACGGCGCAGTGACGGATCACGGGGATGTCGATGACATCGTCACCTATATAGGCGGCTTGAGCTGCCGTGAGACCCAGCTTGTCCAGCAGATCCTGGAAGGCGGGCAGTTTATCGCCCTGGCCTTGATAGACATGCTCAATCCCCAGGCTCTGCATACGATCGGCCACGATACGCGATGAGCGCCCTGTGATGACTGCCACTTCGATACCGATATCCCGGATGGCTTTGAGACCAAAACCATCCTTGGTGTGGAAGGTCTTGAGCTCTTCGCCGTTATTGCCCAAGTAGATGCGGCCATCGGAGAGGACGCCATCCACATCGCAGACCAGCAGCCGAATTTCGCCTGCGGCAGTGTAGAGCTCGCTGGAGATGGGGCCATATAGGGTTTCGACCATGGTTAGACTACTCCAGCCTTGAGTACATCGTGCATGTTGAAGGCTCCCAGTGGTCGATTGTTGTCATCGACCACGACCAAGCCGTTGATCTTGCGCGTTTGCATCAGTTGCACCGCCTCGGCGGCCAGCATATCGGGAGGCACGGTAATGCAACCGACATGAATGACTTGCGAGATGGGAGTATGGTGAATATCCAGCTGTTGATCCAGGATGCGTCGCAGATCCCCATCGGTGAAGATGCCGAGCAGAGTACCATCCCCATTGATCACGGTTGTCATGCCTAGTCCCTTACGGCTCATCTCAAGCAGAGCCTGACTGATAGTGGCATCTCGGGGCACGGCGGGTAGCAGCTCACCACTATGCATCAGATCCCTGTTGCGCAGCAGCAGCTTGCGGCCTAAGGCCCCACCAGGATGAGAGAGGGCAAAGTCATCTGCGGTGAAGCCGCGGGCTTCCAGTAGGGCGACAGCCAGAGCATCGCCCATTACCAGCGTGGCCGTGGTGCTGGAGGTAGGCGCCAGCCCCAATGGGCAGGCCTCCTGGGGGGTCTGGATACACAGATGCACGTTGGATTCGCGAGCCATGGTGGAGTGGGGGTTGCCCGTCATGCAGATCAGTGGGTTGCCCCAGCGTTTGAGCACAGGTAGCAAGGCTATGATTTCATTACTCTCGCCCGAGTTGGAGATGGCGATCACCACATCTTGCGGGCTGACCATGCCCAGATCCCCATGGCTGGCCTCACCAGGGTGTACGAAGAAGGCCGGGGTGCCGGTGCTCGCCAGGGTGGCGGCGATCTTGCGGGCTATGTGCCCGGATTTACCCATGCCCATGACCACCACCTTACCCTGGCAGGCTAGCAAGCGCTGGCAGGCGTGGACGAAGTTGTCATTGATGAATTCACGCAACCCCTGCAGGGCGGCAATCTCAATATCCAGAACGCGATTGGCGCTCTGGCGATAATCAAACTGTGCTGACATTAACGCGGACTCCGCAACCGTTACCTGGCGATTATATGGGAGTCGGGCGACAGATGCGAATTGAGGGGGGCAGCCTGGCCTAAACAAAAACTCAACCAGATCGGGTTAAGGGCCGGTTAAGGTTGCGAGAATGATCACGCTCCCTATACTATGCGCGATAATCGACCGAATAGTGGAGCTCCATTTGAGTGATGATTTAATCCAGGTCTCCGATCTGAGTTTCAGCCACGGTGATAGACTCCTGTATGACAACGTCAGTCTGACCATACCCCGTGGCAAGATCACGGCCTTCATGGGGCCCAGTGGCATTGGTAAAACCACCCTGTTGCGGTTGATTGGCGGCCAGATCCGTCCCGATCATGGGCAGATTCTGTTTGATGGTCAGAATGTTCCGGCGCTATCCCGCAGGGAGCTTTATACCCTGCGCAAACGTATGAGCATGCTGTTCCAGAGTGGGGCCCTGTTTACCGGTCTGAATGTCTTCGATAACGTGGCCTTTCCTCTGCGTGAACATACCGCCTTACCCGAGGAGCTGATCCGCACCCTGGTGCTGATGAAGCTGGAGTGTGTCGGTCTGCGTGGCGCCGCTCAGTTGATGCCCTCCGAACTCTCTGGCGGCATGGCGCGTCGGGCGGCCCTGGCGCGCGCCATTGCCCTGGATCCAGAACTTATCATGTATGATGAGCCCTTTACTGGTCAGGATCCCATCACCATGGCGGTCTTGGTCAAGCTCATCAGTCAGCTCAACAAGACGCTGGGCATTACCTCGGTCATCGTCTCTCACGATGTAGCCGAAGTATTGAGTATTGCCGATTACGTCTATCTCATCGCCAACCGCAAGGTGGTAGCTCATGGTACGCCGACTCAGCTGCGTGACGAAGCCAACCCCGAGGTGGCGCAATTTGTTCAGGGTCTGCCGGATGGCCCTGTGCCATTTCATTACCCGGCCAACGATTATCTGCAGGATCTCTAGATGTTGGTGGAGCGTATTTCTCAATTAGGCCGTCGTGGCATGAAAAACCTGCTGGCGATAGGGCGTGCCACCATAATGCTGTATCACGCCTTGGTGGGGCGGCCCGAGCCACGTAAACATTTTCCCTTGTTGGTGCAGCAACTCTATGTGGTGGGGGTGCAGTCGGTACTCATCATCCTGGTTTCGGGCCTGTTTATTGGCATGGTACTGGGGTTGCAGGGTTATAACGTGCTGGTGGAGTATGGTGCGGAAAGTAGCCTGGGGCCGTTAGTCTCCCTCTCGTTACTGCGTGAGCTGGGCCCGGTCGTGGCGGCTCTGCTCTTTGCCGGGCGCGCGGGTTCGGCCCTGACAGCCGAAATTGGTTTGATGAAGGCCACCGAGCAGCTCTCCAGCCTGGAGATGATGGCCATAGATCCACTGCGTCGCATTGTCTCGCCTCGTTTTTGGGCCGGAATCATCAGCTTGCCGCTGTTGGCGCTGATGTTCAGTCTGGTTGGCATCTATGGTGGCAAGCTGGTGGGTGTGGACTGGCTGGGGGCCGATGAAGGTTCATTCTGGTCCGGGATGCAGGCCGCCGTGGATTTGAATGAAGATGTGGTGCAAGGCTTTATCAAGAGTCTGATGTTTGCCCTGGTGGTTACCTGGATTGCGCTGTTCAATGGCTATGATGCCAAGCCTACGGCGGCGGGCATCTCCCAGGCGACAACGCGCACTGTAGTACACTCCTCCCTGGCTGTGCTGGGGCTCGATTTTGTTTTGACTGCTGTCATGTTTGGATGAAAAGAATGAAATTCAGCAAAGTAGAGTTCACCGTCGGTTGCTTCATGTTGGCGGGTGTCCTGGCGGGTATATTGCTGGCCTTCAAGGTGGCTGGATTTACCTTTGAGGCCCAGAGCGATAGCTACACCCTCTATGCCCGATTCGATAACATAGGGGGTCTCAAGGTGCGCTCACCGGTGAAGATCGGTGGCGTGGTGGTGGGCCGGGTGGCGGACATCAGCCTGGATACGAAAAATTTTGCGCCTGTGGTGCAACTGCAGGTGCAGAAGCGTTACGACCAACTGGCCAGTACCTCTACCGCCTCGATTCTTACGTCAGGGTTGCTGGGGGAGCAGTATGTGGGGCTGACGCCTGGGTTTATGGATGAAGAGATGGGGACGACTATTCTGAAATCCGGTGACCGGATTGAAGACACTAAGTCCGCACTCGTATTGGAGGACTTGATCGGCAAGTTCCTCTATAGCCAAAGTAATAAATGAGGTAGCGCTCCATGCTGAAAAAGATGTTATCGGTTTGCTCCCTGTTGTTGACCCTGGTCATGGGTTGCCAGGCTGCGGCTTACCCAGCCGATCCTTATGCCCTGGTCACCGAGGCGGCCAATAAGACCTTCGGCCGTCTGAATAAGGACCAGGCGCGCATCCGCGCCGAACCGGACTACCTGCGCCAAGTCATCCGCGAAGAGCTGATGCCCTATGTGGATAATAAATTTGCCTCCTTCAAGGTGATTGGCAGCAATATCAAGGAGACGACGCCAGAGCAGCGTGATCGTTTCACCGCCGCCTTCACCGATTACATAATTGCCACTTATGCCGATGCGCTGGCCAAGTATGACAATCAGACCATCAAGGTAGAGCCGGCCAAGCCGCTCAATGGCGACAAGATTGTTTCCGTGAATGTGGCCGTGACTACCCCGGGTAAACCCGACATCAGCGTGGTCTTCAAGCTGCGGCAAAATAGCAAAACCGGTGAATGGAAGGCCTTTGACATGGTGGCCGAGAATGTTAGCCTGCTCGCCTCCAAGCAGTCCGAACTGGGTGGCATGATCCGCGACAAGGGGATTGATGCCGTCAGCCAGATGCTGGAGGAACACAACAAAAAACCCCTCACCGGGGCGAAGAAGTCATGATCCTCCAGGGTGCCATCGATACCCGGCAGGTAACGCTCTGGTGGCTGGAGCGCGAGGCGCTGTTTGCTGAGCCAGAGCTCATGCTCCATGAGGTCAGCTCGGTGGATTCAGCCGGCTTGGCGTTTCTGGTCAAGTGGGCCAAGGCCCAGCAGCAGCTGGGTGGGCGCCTGCGTCTGCTGGGGGTTCCGCAACAGTTGCAACGGTTGCTCACCCTGTATGGGGTTGATGGTCTGTTTGAACTGGAAGCCACTTCATTTTCCGAGATGAGAAAAGATGCAACCAACTGAGATTGAGAGTATCCTGCGGGCCGCCTTGCCGCTGGATGAGATCTACGCCAAGGGTGATGATGGCAGTCACTTCCAAGTGATTGTGGTCGGTGCGCTGTTTGACGGCATGAGCCGGGTCAAGAAGCAGCAAACCGTCTATGCCCCCCTGATGGAGCACATTGCCTCCAATGCCATCCATGCATTGAGCATCAAGGCTTTCACTCCCGATGAGTGGAAGCGCGAAAAGAAATTTATCTTGCCCTCTTGAGGGAACGGGTTTCATGGACAAATTCAAAATTACTGGTGGTTGCACCCTGCAGGGTGATGTGACCATTTCTGGCGCCAAGAATGCGGCGCTACCAATCCTGTTCGCCAGTTTGTTGTGTGATGAAGAGATCCATCTCTCCAATGTTCCCCGTCTTAAGGATGTGGCGACCACGCTCAAGCTGTTGGAAATTCTCGGTGCCACCGTTAAAACCAACGGTAACGTCACAGTGCTGGCCGGCGCGGTCAATCACCACATAGCCCCCTATGAACTGGTGAAGACCATGCGCGCCTCCATCCTGGCGCTGGGTCCGCTCACCGCTCGCTTTGGCATGGCCGATGTGTCCTTACCGGGTGGTTGCGCCATCGGCGCGCGCCCGGTCAATCTGCATATCCATGGTCTGGAGCAGATGGGCGCCAAGATAGTGGTGGAAGAGGGCTACATCAAGGCTCGGGTCGAGGGACGTCTCAAGGGCGCACATATCCTGATGGATATGGTGTCGGTGACCGGTACCGAAAACCTGATGATGGCGGCCGTACTGGCCGAGGGTCGCACCGTGATCGAAAATGCGGCGCGGGAGCCTGAGGTGGTCGATCTGGCCAACTTCCTCATCGCGCTGGGTGCCAAGATCCAGGGTGTCGGTACCGACACGCTCACCATTGATGGCGTCGAAAAGCTCCATGGTGGTGAGTATCGGGTGCAACCGGATCGTATCGAGACCGGTACCTTCCTGGTTGGCGCGGCTATCTCGGGTGGGTGTATCACCTGCCATGATACCGATCCCTCCCTGCTGGAGGCGGTGCTGGTCAAGCTGGAAGATGCCGGCGCCTTGATCGAAAAGGGCAGCAACTGGATCAAACTGGACATGCGCGGTCGTACGCTCAAGCCAGTTAATATCACGACCGCGCCTTACCCGGCCTTTCCCACCGACATGCAGGCCCAGTTCACCGTGTTGAATGCGGTCGCCAAGGGGACAGGCATGGTCACCGAGACCATATTCGAGAACCGTTTCATGCACGTTCCCGAGTTAGTCCGGATGGGGGCCGACGTGGAGCTGCAGGGCAATACCGCTGTCTGTCGCGACACCGAGCACCTGAGCGGTGCCCAGGTGATGGCCACCGACTTGCGCGCTTCTGCCAGCCTGGTCTTGGCCGGCTTCGTGGCCCATGGCACGACTATAGTCGACCGTATTTACCATATCGATCGGGGCTATGAAGATATCGAAGGCAAGCTGCGGGGTCTGGGTGGCCAGATCGAACGGCTTCACGGCGAATAAGAGTTCGCATAGTCGAAGAGCCTCGCCCAGTGCGGGGCTTTTTTGTCCGTGCAATTCGCCAACTTGTGGCGCAGAAAAAGAAAAAGGCCGGAAAACCGGCCAATAAAATGAGGAATGAAGAGTCATCTAACGTGGGTAGAGCCGATGACCCCAGGTGATCCAGTCTCTCTTCAGCGGCCGGCTCTTGTAGCCAGAGAAGAGGTTCAGCGGGCGTGACTCCGGAACAACATGCTGAAACAACCTAACGAGGCATATCATCACCATTCTGGTCTTTTAGATCAATATTCAATACATTAAAAACCAGGAATGCATTTTTTTGTTTAACAAAATCGGCAAAAATTGATGTTTTATCTAAAAATAGGCTATCAGAATGGGTGATATTCATCGAATCGATAATCTGGACCGCAGCATTATCTCGGCCCTGCAGCAGGATGCCCGCATTGCCTATGCCGAGTTAGCCAAACGGCTGGCCGTCAGTCCGGCGACTATTCATGTGCGAGTGGAGAAACTGCGGCAAGCGGGCATCATCACCGGCACTCAGGCCACGGTCAGCGCCAGGCAGTTGGGTTACGATGTCTGTTGCTTCATCGGTATCAATCTCAAGAGTGCCCGTGATTACAGTGCCGCCCTGGCCCGTCTTACCCTGCTGGATGAGGTGGTGGAGGCTTACTACACCACGGGCCACTACAACATCTTCATCAAGGTGATGACCCGCTCCATAGATGAACTGCACACGCTGCTAACCGACCGGATCCAGGCCATAGAGGAGATCCAGTCCACCGAGACGTTGATCTCCTTGCATAACCCTATTTCCCGTCAGGTGGTGCCATGAGGCGCCGATCCAGTCTGGTTGGTTCGCCTGATTGCCGCGGATAATCGTAGCCTGGCTCACAGCCTCTCTCTTTTCCCCTGAGCCTGGCTGGCATTTATCGCTACCAGCATAGATAGTTAAGAGGTAATCGAACGTAATTCCGAGGTGTATCATGTCGAGTTATCTGTTTTTACCACCTTTTTTGGCTTATCTGTTGTTATTTCTGGTCAGCAATCTGGCGCGAGCCTTCTCCTAGTTCAAGATCCTCTTTTATCTCGTTTTTTCGCCGCCGATTGTCTATCCTCGTTAACGTTTTCTCATGAGCTCGGGTTATCGACCCGAGCTTGGGTGTGCGCTTTTCATGATGAGGGAGTGGACAAATGGAAGACCTGTGGGCGTTAGGCCATGCCGATGATTCATTTGGTGGCTCGGTACTGAGCAGCAAGGGCAATCAGTGGCTCTGGTTTAATGATCGAGATGAAGTGCTGGATTACCTGCTCAGCGATTATGTGGATTTGCTGGCCGATACCGGTGAGCTGGATGAGGAGCAGTGCGAAGCGGCCCGGGAGCGTTTCACCGATCTGGTCGAAAGCTGTGGCGATGATCAGCAGCTGGTGGAAGAGCTCAATGAGCTATCGGTGGATTTGCGGCACATCCTCTGGTTTGGTCCCCTCTCTGAGCTGGCGGCAGGACATGAGACATTTGCACGGGCCTTACGCCATTTTTATTGGCAGCAGCAAGGGGATGAAGATGATCCTGATGCGCCCGTACCGGTGGAGCAGTGGGGCGAGTTGGTGGAAATGCTGGATGATTTTCTCATCGAGGGTGACTACCACTGATGAGTTGACTCCGTTGGCTTGGCAAATGGCTGTCTATGGTTGATACTGTTTTTATATACAGATAAACCCAGCCGAGCCTGATCATGCGTCTCTATATTGCCGAAAAACCCAGTCTGGGGCGAGCCATAGCCGAGGTGTTGCCGCGCCCCCATGAGAAAGGCGAGGGCTTTATCCGTGCGGGCAATGGCGATGTGGTGAGTTGGTGTATCGGCCACCTGCTGGAGCAGGCTGAGCCTGAGCAGTATGATGCTCGCTTCAAATCCTGGCAGTGGCCGACCCTGCCTATCATTCCGGAACAGTGGCAGCTGAATCCGCGAGCCGCCAGTCGTGCCCAGTTGAGTGTACTCAAACGCTGGGTATCGCAGGCTGATGAGATAGTTCATGCTGGCGATCCCGACCGGGAAGGGCAGCTGCTGGTGGATGAGGTGATCTCCTACCTCAAGGTGGCCAAACCCAAGCGCGATATCATGCTGCGTTGTCTGATCAGCGATCTCAACCCTCCCGCGGTACGCCGGGCCCTGGAGTCTCTGCGCAGCAACCGGGAGTTTCTGCCCTTGAGCACCTCGGCCCTGGCTCGCTCTCGTGCCGATTGGCTCTATGGTATCAATATGACCCGCGCCTATACCCTGCTGGCCCGTGACAGCGGCAGCCAGGCCCTGCTCTCGGTGGGGCGGGTGCAGACGCCTGTATTGGGGCTGGTGGTGCGACGGGATGCCGAGATCGCCGCCTTTGTCAGTAAACCCTTCTTCGAGGTTAAAGCCCATCTGCTGACGGAGGCCGGTGCCGCTTTTACCGCGCTCTGGCTCCCTTCGGAGGCCTGTCAGCCCTGGCAGGATGAGGAGGGGTGGGTGCTCTCTCGCCCTTTGGCGCAGAAAGTCGTGGATCGCATCTCGGGGCAAGCGGGCCGGGTGCTGGGTTGCGAGAGCAAGCTGAACAAGCAGGCGCCGCCTTTACCCTATAACCTCTCAGCCTTGCAGATAGATGCCTCCCGCCAGCTTAGCCTGACCCCGCAGCGGGTCTTGGATCTCTGCCAGGTGCTGTATGAGCGGCATAAACTCATCACCTACCCTCGCTCTGATTCCCGTTACCTACCCGCGGAGCATTTGGGGCGCGCCGGCGCTGTCATCCAGGCCATCGCCAGCGTACAGCCTGATCTCGCCGCCGCCGCGACCGGTTGCGATATGAGCTTGCGCTCCCAAGCCTGGAATGACGCCAAGGTGACGGCCCATCATGCCATCATACCCACAGAGCGTCAGAGTAAGGCCGAGAGCTTAAGCCGTGAGGAGCTGGCGCTCTACGCTTTGATTGCCAGGCAGTATTTGATGCAGTTCTATCCTGCCCTACAGAGCCGGGATACCCGGACCGAAATCGAGATAGCCGGTGGCCGCTTTTTGGCCAAGGGGCGGCAGGTGTTGGTGCTGGGGTGGCGTGGGTTGCTACCACAGCGTCAGCCCCAAGAGGGCGACGAAGAGCCGAGTGCTCAGTTGCCGTCGCTGGAGAAGGGGCAGCCCCTGCAGTGCCAGCGTGGCGAGCTAGTGGAAAAGCAGACTCAGCCTCCCAAGCCGTTTACGGACGCCACCCTGCTGGCCGCCATGACGGGGATTGCCCGCTATGTGCAGGATGGTGAGTTAAAGCGCATCCTTCGCGATACCGATGGTCTGGGGACCGAGGCGACCCGGGCCGGGATCCTGGAGCTGCTCTTCAAGCGCAACTTTTTGAGCCGCCAAGGCAAGAGTATCCGGGCGACGATCACAGGACAGGCGCTGATCCAGGCCTTGCCTATGAGTGCTTCCCTGCCTGATATGACGGCGCGTTGGGAGCGGGCGCTTAACAGCATAGAGCAGCGGGAGTTGCCCTATCTGGGCTTTATGCAGCCGTTGCAACAGGAGTTGGGGCAGCTAATAGGCGAGGCCAAAGAGAGCCACTCCCGACTCTCCTCCCTGTTGGCAGCCTTGCCAGCGGCCACTGTGCGTAGTGGCAAGGGCAAGATGGCAAGAGGTCATAAGGCGGCTGGCAATAAGAGCGCTGCGGGTGAGCGGCGGCCTTCGGTTAGGAGTAGCCGCTCAGCCAGGGGAACAACAGGCACAGCTGCACCATCTGGGCGAGGCCGCCGCAAAACCCAAGCACCTCAGGAGTGACAGGGGGACGGCGCCTGAGCCGCGATGCCTCGGCGTTGGGTCAACGTAGGGAATAGGGTACACTTTGCCCCGTCTTGATGAGGAGCCCCTATGACCCCAACCGCGCAATTTGATCTCTCGCCTTGTAATAGCTTTGGCATGCAGGCCCATGCGGCCTGGGGTTTCCCCTTCACCTCCTTGGCCGAGCTGCAGGCCCTGTTGGTGGAGCCACGATGGTTGGTCATGCCGCGTCTGGTCCTGGGTGGCGGTAGCAACGTGCTTTTTACGTGTGACTTTGAGGGATTGGTGTTGCTCAACCGCCTGCGAGGCATTGAGGTGCGAGAAGATGAAACGCACTGGCATCTGCAGGTGGCCGCCGGGGAAAACTGGCATGAATTGGTAACCTGGAGCTTGGCCCAGGGCATGGCTGGACTGGAAAACATGGCGCTGATCCCTGGGGCTGTGGGGGCGGCACCGGTGCAAAACATAGGAGCCTATGGGGTCGAGTTCTGTCGTTACTGTGACTACGTAGAGGCTTGGAACCTATTCGAGGCCCGGCTGGAGCGGATCCCCGCCGCCGAGTGCGGTTTCGGTTATCGGGATAGCCACTTCAAAGGCAAGTGGCAACAGAGTCATATCATCACGGCCGTGGGTCTTTGCTTGCCTAAGCTGTGGCAGCCGGTGGTGGGCTATGGCCCCCTGCGGGAGTTGGGGGAGAGTCCGACACCACAGCAGATCTTTGACGCTGTCTGCCGTTTGCGGCTAGAGAAGTTGCCGCAACCTGAGGTGCTGGGCAATGCGGGCAGTTTCTTCAAGAATCCGACCGTCAGCGCCGAGCAAGCCGAGGCGCTGGCTGCCCGCTATCCCACCATGCCGCGCTATGCCCAGCCAGATGGTCGCGTCAAATTGGCTGCCGGTTGGCTCATCGAGCAGGCGGGGCTCAAGGGCCATGTCCAGGGGCGGGCCGCAGTGCATAGTCAGCAGGCGCTGGTGTTGGTGAATCTGGGGGGCGCTTCGGCTCAGGAGATCCTGGATCTGGCGCGCCTGGTGCAACAGCAGGTCAGGGCGCAGTTTGCCGTACAGCTGGAGCCTGAGGTGCGCTTCATCGGCGCTCAGGCAGAGGTGAAGTTGGCTGAGGTGACGGCATGAAGCGCTTGAGCGAGCGGCAACTGGCCCTGCTGCAGTTGCTGGCCGATGGTGGGTTTCACTCTGGTGAGCAGATAGGTTTGCGCCTGGCCATCAGCCGGGCGGCGGTGAGCCAACAGATCAAGGGGCTCAAGGCCCTGGGGCTGGATATTTACAGTGTCTCAGGTAAGGGACATGCCCTGGCTCAGCCCTTGGAACTGCTGGATCCCGCTCTATTACAACAAGACGCTGGTGAAGCCCCCATCCATTGCGTCGCCGTCATTGATTCGACCAACCGTTACATGATGAGCCGCTTGGCTGATTGGCAAAAGGGTGAGTGTCTCTTGGCCGAATGTCAAACCGCCGGCCGAGGCCGACGCGGGCGCCACTGGGTCTCCCCGTTTGGCGGCCAGCTCATCCTCAGTCTCTACTGGCGACTGGAGGAGGGGATGGCTGCGGCCATGGGCTTGAGTCTAGTGGTGGGAGTGGCGCTGGCTGAGACGCTACAGGCGGCAGGTTATCGGGATGTGGGGTTGAAATGGCCTAACGATCTCTATGCTCAAGGGCAAAAGCTAGCGGGCATTCTGGTCGAGATGTCAGCCATTGCCGGTGGCAGTTGTCATGTGGTGATAGGGATAGGGGTGAACCTGGCTATGCCTGCGCAATTTGCCACCGAGATTGCTCAGCCCTGGACGGCACTCGCGGCCATCACTCCCGCCCCTGTGCCGCGCAATCGACTGACGGCAGATCTCATCCTGCATCTGCGCCGGGCCCTGTTGGAATTTGAGCAGAATGGTTTGGCGCCGTTCATCGAGCGTTGGAATGGTCTGGATGTCTATCGTGACAAGCCGGTGCGGCTGTTATTGGGTGAGCAGGAAATTCGTGGAGTAGCTCGAGGGATTGATGTTCAGGGAGGCTTGGTGCTGGAAACCAGCTCTGGGGTACAAACCTATGTGGGGGGCGAGATCTCATTGCGCGGGGCTGAATAAGCCCCGGCAAGACGAGGCGGGTTACTTGCGCAGTTTGACCTGTTCGATGGCGTGAGCCGCTCCCTTGGTCAACACCAGGCTGGCGCGTTCGCGGGTTGGCAATATGTTGGCCTTCAGATTGGGGTAGTTGATCTCATCCCAGATGTTGCTGGCGATGGCGATCGATTCGGCCTCGGTGAGTGCCGAATAATGGTGAAAATAACAGCTGGGGTCGGCAAAGGCGCCTTTGCGGAATCGCAAGAAGCGCTCCACGTACCAGCTCTTGAGCAGCGACTCTTCTGCATCTACATAGATGGAGAAGTCCACGAAGTCCGAGACGAAGACATGGTGCGGGTCATGGGGGTAATCCATACCGCTCTGTAAGACATTTAGCCCTTCAATGATCAGTATGTCCGGTTGCTCCACCCGTTTTTCGGCATCGGGGATGATGTCGTAGATGTGGTGAGAGTAGATGGGGGCACTGACACTCGCACATCCGGCCTTGATATCGGCGACGAAGTTGACCAGGCGCCGCATATCATAGGATTGCGGAAACCCCTTCTTTTTCATCAGGCCCCGGGCTTCCAGCTCGGCGTTAGCGTAGAGGAAGCCATCTGTGGTGATGAGTTCTACCTTGGGGTGTTCTGGCCAGCGATCCAGCAGCGCTTGCAGGATGCGCGCCGTGGTGCTCTTGCCTACGGCGACGCTGCCGGCAATGCTGATCACATAGGGTAGGTGGGAAGGGGTCGTTCCCAGAAACTGGTCAATGACCTTGCTGCGACTCTGCCGTGCCTTGACGTAGAGGTTGAGCAGGCGAGATAGCGGCAGGTAGATGTCGCGAACTTCATCCAGCGAGAGTTCATCATGGATACCACGCAGGTGGATCAGATCATCTTCCGTCAGGGTAAGGGGTACAGCCGCGCGCAGTTCGGACCACTGTTCACGGGAAAAACTCAGATAAGGAGACAAGTGGCCAGTGTCGATTGTCATGCAATACTCCCTCATTTTGCAGGGGGGACATTACACCAAGGGGGTATTTGTCACAAGCGACAGGGCGAGTCGAGCCGTGGGCTTTTACTATTTTCCCCGTGGTTTAGCTAAAAAAACAGCGGAGGCGGTGTTGCCTCCGGCCATTTTGATCTCATAGAATGCGCCAGTGCTCGTACAGTGGGTCGTCTGGTGACGAACTGTTGTCGCACGTCTGGAGGGGTTCCCGAGCGGCCAAAGGGATCAGACTGTAAATCTGACGGCTCTGCCTTCGAAGGTTCGAATCCTTCTCCCTCCACCATTTCTGGCTTTATGAGTCTGGGTCAGAGAGCAAGCGGGCATCGTATAATGGCTATTACCTCAGCCTTCCAAGCTGATGACGCGGGTTCGATTCCCGCTGCCCGCTCCAATCCTTGTGATGAACGCTACTCGCATAGTCTATGCCTCCCCAGAGGGAAAATAGGCTGAATGTCTGTGCTGTGTCTGCTATTCCGCTTCTCTGATGCCTTTTTGTTGTATACTGCGCGCGCAAAAAACCGTGGTTAACTAGCCACCACCTGAACCGTGATAGTTAGAGGGACGAGCATGTCTAAAGAAAAATTTGAACGTACAAAACCCCACGTTAACGTAGGTACTATCGGCCACGTTGACCACGGTAAGACCACCCTGACTGCCGCCATCACCGCAGTGCTGGCCAAGACTTACGGCGGTAAGGCCTTCGCTTTCGACCAAATCGACAAGGCACCGGAAGAAAAGGCTCGTGGTATCACCATCAACACCTCTCACGTTGAATACGACACCCCGGCTCGTCACTACGCACACGTAGACTGCCCGGGCCACGCCGACTACGTGAAGAACATGATCACCGGTGCTGCTCAAATGGACGGCGCTATCCTGGTTGTTGCTGCGACTGACGGCCCAATGCCGCAAACTCGTGAGCACATCCTGCTGGGTCGCCAGGTAGGCGTTCCGTACATCATCGTGTTCCTGAACAAGTGCGACATGGTTGATGACGAAGAGCTGCTGGATCTGGTGGAGATGGAAGTTCGTGAACTTCTGTCCGAGTACAACTTCCCAGGCGACGACACGCCGATCATCCGTGGTTCCGCGCTGAAGGCGCTGGAAGGCGACGCAGCGTGGGAAGGCAAGATCATCGAACTGGCTGCTGCCCTGGATTCTTACATCCCTGAGCCAGAGCGTGCTATCGACCTGCCGTTCCTGCTGCCAATCGAAGACGTATTCTCTATCGCTGGCCGTGGTACCGTAGTGACCGGTCGTGTTGAGCGCGGTATCGTCAAGGTTGGTGAAGAAGTTGCCATCATCGGCATCAAAGAAACCACCAAGACCACCTGTACTGGCGTGGAAATGTTCCGCAAGCTGCTGGACGAAGGCCGTGCTGGTGAGAACGTAGGTGTTCTGCTGCGTGGTATCAAGCGTGAAGACGTTGAGCGTGGTCAGGTTCTGGCTAAGCCTAACACCATCACCCCGCACACCAAGTTTGAATCTGAAGTGTACGTGCTGTCCAAGGAAGAAGGCGGTCGTCATACCCCATTCTTCAAGGGCTACCGTCCACAGTTCTACTTCCGTACCACAGACGTAACTGGCACCATCGAGCTGCCAGAAGGCGTGGAAATGGTTATGCCAGGCGATAACATCAAGATGGTCGTAACTCTGATCTGCCCAATCGCGATGGACGAAGGTCTGCGTTTTGCCATCCGTGAAGGTGGTCGTACTGTAGGCGCCGGCGTTGTTGCCAAGGTTATCGAGTAATCTAGGCTGACAAACGCAACAAAGCCCCTATAATAGGGGCTTTGTTTTGCAGGGGCGTAGTTCCAATTGGTAGAACAGCGGTCTCCAAAACCGATGGTTGGGGGTTCGAATCCCTCCGCCCCTGCCAGCTTACCTCGCCGCGTGCGGGGCTTTCGCGTCTTTAAATGAGTCATTTTAAACAGGTAGGTTGTATGAGTGTGAATACTGAGATCCAGGGCGGCAGCAAGGCCAAAGATACCCTGTTGTGGTGCCTGGTTTTCATCATCCTGGCGGCCGCTATCATGGGTAACTATGTTTACAGCGAGCACGCACTGTTCGTCCGTATTGTCGGCGTAGTGGGTTCTGTGGTAGTGGCAGCCGTAGTGGCGCTACAGACCGAAAAGGGCAAAACACTGATCCTGTTCAGTCGCGAATCCCTGCGTGAAGTGCGTAAGGTGGTATGGCCAACCCGCCAGGAGAGCGTTCAGACAACCTTGATCATCTTTGCTGTTGTCGCTGTCATGGGGTTGTTCCTGTTCCTGTTAGATGGGGCTCTCATCTGGTTGGTGGATTTGATTACCGGAGTTAAGGGTTAAACCATGAGTGAGCAACGCATGAGATGGTACGTGGTCCAGGCTTTTTCTGGTTATGAAGGCCGGGTTGCCAAGTCCCTCAAAGAACATATCAAGATGCACGGCATGGAAGACAAATTCGGTGAGGTACTGGTACCTACCGAAGAAGTGATCGAAATGCGCGCCGGGCAGAAACGCAAGAGTGAACGCAAATTCTTCCCTGGCTATGTGCTGGTGCAGATGTTGATGGATGAAACCTCCTGGCACTTGGTGCGTAGCGTACCGCGCGTGATGGGTTTCATCGGCGGCACCTCGGATCGTCCGGCACCTATCTCTGATAAGGAAGCGGATGCCATTCTGAATCGCCTGCAAGAGTCTATCGATAAGCCGAAGCCCAAGACCCTGTTCGAGCCGGGTGAAGTGGTTCGTGTCAGCGATGGCCCCTTTGCCGACTTCCAGGGTGTGGTCGAAGAGGTGGATTACGAAAAGAGCCGCCTGAAGGTCTCCGTACTCATCTTTGGTCGTTCCACTCCCGTGGAGTTGGATTTCGGTCAAGTCGAAAAAGCCTGATTTTTACGCAGGTATGCTTGTCAGGGGTAGTGGATCTCTCTATAATTCGCTGCCCCTTTTTTCTTGGGGAGCCGATGAGGAGCTCGAAAGAGGTCCGAGGCGCTAGAACCCATTCTGAGGTAATTTATAAATGGCTAAGAAAGTCACAGCTTATATCAAGCTGCAAGTTAAGGCTGGCAGCGCAAACCCATCGCCACCCGTAGGTCCGGCTCTGGGTCAACACGGTGTTAACATCATGGAATTCTGTAAGGCGTTCAACGCCCGTACAGAAAAACTGGAGAAGGGTGCCCCGACTCCGGTTGTTATTACCGTGTATAGCGACCGCTCCTTCACCTTTGAAACCAAGACTCCGCCAGCATCTTTCCTGCTGAAGAAGGCCGCTGGTATCACCGCTGGCTCTGCCAAGCCGCACAAAGATAAGGTGGGTAAGGTTTCTCACGCTCAACTGCTTGAAATCGCCAAGACCAAGGAATCGGATATGACCGGTGCTGATCTTGAAGCGATGGCTCGCTGTATCGCGGGTTCTGCCCGTTCCATGGGCCTGGTAGTAGAGGATTAAGACAATGGCTAAACTGACCAAGCGCATGCGCGTGATCCGTGAAAAGGTTGATGGTACCAAAGAGTATGGCATCACCGAAGCCGTTACCCTGCTGAAGGAACTGGCTACTGCCAAGTTCGTTGAAAGCGTTGACGTTGCCGTTAACCTGGGTATCGATGCTCGTAAATCTGACCAAAACGTTCGTGGTGCCACCGTACTGCCTAACGGCACCGGCCGTACCGTTCGCGTTGCCGTATTTACCCAAGGTGCCAATGCCGAAGCCGCCAAGGCTGCCGGTGCTGACCTGGTCGGTATGGAAGATCTGGCTGAACAGATCAAGAAAGGCGAAATGAACTTCGACGTCGTTATTGCTTCTCCGGATGCAATGCGCGTTGTTGGTCAACTGGGTCAAATCCTCGGCCCACGTGGCCTGATGCCTAACCCGAAAGTTGGTACTGTAACGCCGAACGTTGCCGAAGCCGTGAACAACGCTAAGGCCGGTCAGGTTCGTTATCGTAACGACAAGAACGGTATCATCCATACCACTCTGGGTAAGGTTGATTTTACCACTGAGCAACTGCAACAAAACCTGGAAGCCCTGCTGAGCGCCCTGAAAAAGGCCAAGCCGTCTACTTCCAAGGGGCAGTTCATCAAGAAGGTAAGCATCTCCACCACTATGGGTGCCGGTGTTGCCGTTGATCAATCTACTCTGGTTACCAGCGCTGCTTAATTGAGCGTTTACAAAGGGGCGAAATTTAGTTAAAATTCCGCCCCTTATTTGGTTGGGGGTCTCGACTCCCGTCCAAGACCGCAGGTGGCGCAAGCCTTAATCCCCTGCGTAGACGGTGCCGCGGACACCAGCGAGAAAGATTTACTTTCTTCTGGATTCTGCCACCGAGTTCTCCCTCACAAAGGGAGTTGTTGTCAGTTCTGGGCTCGCCCAGATTAAACTCCAGGAGTTAAAGCCAATGGCATTAGGACTCGAAGACAAAAAAGCGATTGTCGCTGAAGTCACCGAAGCTGCCAAAGGCGCACTGTCTGCTGTTGCCGCCGATTCTCGCGGCGTAACCGTAGCCAAGATGACCACTCTGCGTAAGTCTGCTCGTGAAGCAGGCGTTTACATGCGCGTTGTTCGTAACACTCTGCTGACTCGTGCAGTGGAAGGTTCCGACTTCGAATGCATGAAAGACGTATTTGTTGGTCCGACCCTGATCGCTTTCTCTAACGAACACCCGGGCGCTGCTGCTCGTCTGTTCAAAGAGTTTGCCAAGGCGAACGATAAGTTCTCCATCAAGGGTGGTGCGTTCCAGGGTGAATTCATCCCTGCAGCTAAAATTGATCGTCTGGCAACGCTGCCGACTTACGAAGAAGCATTGGCAAAGTTGATGGCTACCATGAAGGAAGCCGCAGCTGGCAAGCTGGTTCGTACTATCGCAGCTCTGCGCGACAAGAAAGAAGCCGAAGCCGCTTAATTCTTGTAACAGATTGTTTTTACATTAAACTTCAAACGACAGGAACTTTTTGTCATGTCTATCACTAAAGACCAAATCATCGAAGCCGTTGCTTCCATGTCCGTAATGGACGTAGTTGAACTGATCACCGCTATGGAAGAGAAGTTCGGCGTTTCTGCTGCCGCTGCTGTTGCTGCCGGCCCGGCTGTTGTTGAAGCCGTTGAAGAGCAAACCGAGTTCAACGTTATCCTGACTGCTGTCGGCGCTAACAAGGTTTCCGTCATCAAGGCAGTTCGTGCCGCTACCGCTCTGGGCCTGAAAGAAGCCAAGGACCTGGTAGAAGCCGCTCCGACTCCGGTCAAGGAAGGCGTCTCCAAGGACGAAGCCGAAGCTCTGAAGAAAGAGCTGGAAGCTGCCGGTGCTTCTGTTGAAGTTAAGTAATCTGTATCCCTACAGATTAGCGGCCTGAAAATTTTTCAGGCTAGGGCTGGTGAATATTTATTCACCGGCCCTTTTGCGCTGTAAGCTGATGGGATTTCCGCACCGTTTAGTCCATCAGTCGTTAGCAGTGCGCCAGGTGAATGCCTGGTCACAAAGCGGTGTTGATACAAAGAAACTGTCCTCGTCGGGGACAGCGTGGGTCACTTTTCAGCGAGCTGAGGAACCCTATGGTTTACTCCTATACCGAAAAAAAACGCATTCGTAAGGACTTCGGTAAGCGCGATCAGGTTTTGGATACGCCTTATCTGTTGTCCATCCAGCTGGACTCCTTTAAACAATTCCTCGAAGCCGACCCGGAAGGGGCTTATGGGCTTGAGGCCGCTTTCCGCAGCGTGTTCCCGATCACCAGTTATTCTGGTACGGCCGCCCTGCAGTATGTGAGCTACCGCCTGGGTGAGCCGGTATTTGACGTAAAGGAATGCCAAATCCGAGGCGTGACCTACTCCGCCCCGCTGCGCGTTAAGTTGCGTCTGGTGCTGTTTGATAAAGAAGCAGCGGCCGGTACTGTCAAGGACATCAAGGAACAAGAAGTCTACATGGGCGAAATTCCGCTCATGACAGACAACGGTACCTTCATTGTGAATGGTACTGAACGGGTCATCGTCTCCCAGCTGCATCGCAGCCCGGGTGTCTTCTTTGATCACGACAAGGGCAAGACGCACTCCTCCGGGAAGGTGCTCTATAATGCTCGCGTAATTCCTTACCGTGGCTCCTGGCTCGACTTCGAGTTCGATGCGAAGGATAACCTGTTCGTACGGATTGACCGTCGCCGCAAACTGCCGGCTTCGATCATACTGCGGGCACTGGATTTCACTACTCAAGAGATCCTGGATACCTTCTTCGAAACCATCAAGTTCGAGATCAAAGAAGGCAAGCTCATGATGGAGTTGGTGCCTGATCGTCTGCGCGGTGAAACCGCCACTTTCGATATCGTTGTTAACAACGAAGTCGTGGTGGAGAAGGGTCGCCGTGTGACAGCTCGCCACATCCGTCACCTGGAAAAGGTGGGTGTGCAGCAGATCGAGGTACCGCTTGAGTATGTGGTTGGTAAAGTTGTCTCCAAGGACTACGCCAATCTGCAGAGCGGTGAACTGATTGTTGCCGCCAACTCTGCCGTGAGCCTGGAAGCGATTGCCAACATGTCACAAGGCGGTCATAAGGGGTTCGAGGTTCTGTTCACTAATGAACTGGATCACGGCGCCTACATGTCCGAAACCTTGCGCATCGATTCTGCCAATAGTCGCCTCGAGGCGCTGGTGGAAATCTACCGCATGATGCGTCCTGGCGAGCCGCCTACACGCGATGCGGCCGAGCAGCTGTTCGAAAACCTCTTCTTCTCGGAAGATCGTTACGATCTCTCGACCGTAGGCCGGATGAAATTCAACAGCCGCCTGCAACGTGAAGAGCAGACTGGCTTGGGCATCCTGACCAAGGATGACATAGTTGAAGTCATCAAGAAGCTCATCGATATCCGTAACGGTAACGATGAAGTGGATGACATCGACCACCTGGGTAACCGTCGTATCCGCTCTGTCGGGGAAATGGCCGAGAACCAGTTCCGCGTCGGTCTGGTACGTGTCGAGCGTGCCGTGAAGGAACGTCTCTCCCTGGGCGATCTGGATGCGGTCATGCCGCAGGATCTCATCAACGCCAAGCCGATTTCGGCCGCGGTGAAGGAGTTCTTCGGTTCCAGTCAGTTGTCCCAGTTTATGGATCAGAACAACCCGCTCTCCGAAGTGACCCACAAGCGCCGTATCTCCGCGCTGGGCCCGGGCGGTTTGACTCGTGAACGTGCCGGCTTCGAAGTTCGAGACGTACACCCGACTCACTATGGTCGTCTGTGCCCCATCGAAACTCCTGAAGGTCCGAACATCGGTCTGATCAACTCCTTGGCGGTCTATTCCCGCACCAACGAGTACGGTTTCCTCGAGACCCCGTATCGTAAGGTCACCGACGGTGTGATCACCGACGATGTGGAATACCTCTCCGCCATTGAGGAAGGTAACTATGTGATCGCCCAGGCTAACGCCAACGTGGACGACAACGGCAAGCTCAAAGATGAGCTGATCCCGTGCCGCCACAAGGGTGAATCCACCTTTATGAACGCCGATCAGATCCAGTATATGGATGTGAGCCCGCAGCAGGTGGTTTCTGTCGCTGCGGCACTGATCCCGTTCCTTGAACACGATGACGCCAACCGGGCGCTCATGGGTTCAAACATGCAACGTCAAGCCGTTCCGACTCTGCGCGCCGACAAGCCGCTGGTAGGTACCGGTATGGAACGTGCTGTTGCCGTTGACTCCGGTGTAACTGTGGTGGCGAACCGCGGTGGTATGGTCGACTATGCCGATGCTTCACGCATCGTCATCAAGGTTAATGAAGATGAGCTGAGTGCTGGCGAAGCCGGTATCGACATCTATAACCTGACCAAGTACACCCGTTCTAACCAGAACACCTGTATCAACCAGCGTCCTTGTGTCCGTCCGGGTGAACCGGTTGTCGCGGGTGACGTGCTGGCTGATGGCCCGTCCACTGACTTGGGTGAACTGGCGCTGGGTCAAAACCTGCGTATCGCCTTCATGCCGTGGAACGGTTACAACTTCGAAGACTCGATCCTGGTTTCCGAAAATGTGGTGAAAGAAGATCGTCTGACCACGATTCACATCCAGGAACTGGCTTGTATCGCACGTGATACCAAGCTCGGCCCAGAAGAGATCACCGCTGATATCCCGAACGTGGGTGAAGCCGCACTCTCCAAGCTGGATGAGTCCGGTATTGTCTACGTGGGTGCCGAAGTGCAGGGTGGCGACATTCTGGTTGGTAAGGTCACGCCTAAGGGCGAAACCCAACTGACTCCAGAAGAGAAGCTGCTGCGTGCCATCTTCGGTGAGAAGGCGTCCGATGTGAAGGACTCCTCCCTGCGTGTGCCAAACGGTGTCTACGGTACTGTGGTTGACGTACAAGTCTTTACCCGCGATGGCGTGGAAAAAGACAAGCGCGCCAAAGAGATCGAAGACATGCAGCTGCGTGATGCCAAGAAGGATCTGACTGAAGAGTTCAAGATCTTCGAAGATGGTATCTACAGCCGCGCGCGTTCCCTGCTGGTTCAATCTGGTTTCAACGATGCCAAGCTGGAAAGCCTGGGTCGCGTTAAGTGGCTGGAACAGGCACTGGATGACGAAACCAAGCAGATCGAACTGGAACAGATCGCCGAACAGCACCTGGCGCTGAAAGATGACTTCGAACGCAAGTTCGAAGCCAAGCGTCAGAAGATCATCCAGGGCGATGATCTGGCTCCGGGCGTGCTGAAGATCGTCAAGGTTTACCTGGCGGTTAAGCGTCGCATCCAGCCGGGTGACAAGATGGCGGGTCGTCACGGTAACAAGGGGGTTATCTCCAAGATCTGTCCGATCGAAGATATGCCTCATGACGATCAGGGCCGTCCAGTCGATATCGTACTGAACCCGCTGGGCGTACCGTCCCGGATGAACATAGGTCAGGTTCTCGAAGTGCACATGGGCCTCGCGGCCAAGGGCATAGGTGAGAAGCTGGACCGTATGATCAAGGAACAGCAGGATCTGGCCAAGCAGCGTGAATTCCTGCAGCAAGTTTACGATCTGGGCGAATGCCGTCAGAAGGTGGATCTCTCCACATACTCTGATGATGCGGTTCGTACCCTGGCCGAGAACCTGCGCAAGGGTATGCCTATCGCTACGCCCGCCTTTGATGGTGCCAAAGAGCACGAAATCAAGGCGATGCTGAAGCTGGCCGATCTGCCGGAATCCGGTCAGATCACCCTGTTTGATGGTCGTACCGGCATGCCGTTCGAGCGTCAAGTTACGGTTGGCTACATGTACATGCTGAAGCTGAACCACTTGGTAGACGACAAGATGCACGCGCGTTCTACTGGTTCCTACAGCCTGGTTACTCAGCAACCGCTGGGTGGTAAGGCGCAGTTCGGTGGTCAGCGCTTCGGTGAGATGGAAGTGTGGGCCCTGGAAGCTTACGGTGCAGCCTATACCCTGCAGGAAATGCTTACCGTCAAGTCAGACGATGTAAACGGTCGTACCAAGATGTACAAGAACATAGTGGACGGCGATCACCGCATGGAGCCGGGCATGCCCGAGTCCTTCAACGTATTGCTGAAGGAAATCCGCTCTCTGGGTATCAACATCGAGCTGGAAGAAGAATAAGGGGTTCGCGCCCCTTATAAGCCGAGATTGACAAGGGCGCCCCGCAAGGGGCGCCAGGATTGAACTCCTGACGGGAGACACACGTGAAAGACTTACTTAAGTTTTTGAAAGCCCAGAGCAAGACCGAAGAGTTTGATGGTATCAAAATCGGTCTGGCATCCCCGGATATGATCCGTTCCTGGTCTTTCGGTGAAGTGAAAAAGCCGGAAACCATCAACTACCGGACTTTCAAGCCGGAGCGTGATGGCCTGTTCTGCGCCCGTATCTTCGGGCCGGTAAAAGATTACGAATGCCTCTGTGGCAAGTACAAGCGCCTCAAGCATCGCGGTGTGATCTGCGAGAAGTGCGGCGTTGAAGTGACTCAGACCAAGGTACGCCGTGAGCGTATGGGCCATATCGAACTGGCCTCGCCTGTGGCGCACATCTGGTTCCTGAAGTCCCTGCCGTCTCGTATCGGTCTGCTGCTGGACATGACCCTGCGTGACATCGAACGCGTGCTCTACTTCGAATCCTTCGTGGTGATCGAAGCGGGCATGACGGCGCTGGAACGTGGTCAGATGCTCTCCGAAGAGCAGTATCTGGATGCCCTGGAAGAGTATGGTGACGAGTTCGAAGCCAAGATGGGCGCCGAGGCGATCCTCGAGCTGCTGCGTGCCATCGATCTGGAGCAAGAAATTGCCCAGATGCGTGAAGAGCTGGATCAGACCAACTCCGAAACCAAGCGCAAGAAGACCACCAAGCGTCTGAAGCTGATGGAAGCCTTCCTCTTCTCTGGCAACAAGCCGGAGTGGATGGTGATGACAGTGCTGCCTGTGTTGCCGCCGGATCTGCGTCCGTTGGTACCGCTGGACGGCGGCCGTTTCGCGACCTCTGACTTGAACGATCTCTATCGTCGGGTCATTAACCGGAACAACCGTCTGAAGCGTCTGCTGGACTTGGCTGCGCCGGATATTATCGTGCGCAACGAAAAGCGTATGCTGCAAGAGTCCGTCGATGCGCTGCTGGATAACGGCCGTCGCGGTCGTGCCATCACTGGCTCGAACAAGCGTCCGCTGAAGTCTCTGGCCGACATGATCAAGGGTAAGCAGGGTCGTTTCCGTCAAAACCTGCTGGGTAAGCGCGTCGACTACTCTGGTCGTTCCGTAATTACCGTAGGCCCGACTCTGCGTCTGCATCAGTGCGGTCTGCCGAAGAAGATGGCGCTGGAACTGTTCAAGCCCTTCATCTATGGCAAGTTGGAAGCCCGTGGTCTGGCGACCACCATCAAGGCTGCCAAGAAGATGGTAGAGCGCGAAGAAGCGGTGGTATGGGATATTCTGGATGAAGTCATCCGCGAACATCCGGTCATGCTGAACCGTGCGCCGACGCTGCACCGTCTGGGTATCCAGGCGTTTGAACCGACCCTGATCGAAGGTAAAGCGATTCAGCTGCACCCGCTGGTCTGTTCGGCATTCAACGCCGACTTCGACGGTGACCAGATGGCGGTCCACGTACCGCTGACCCTGGAAGCCCAGCTCGAAGCCCGTGCGCTGATGATGTCGACCAACAACATTCTGTCTCCCGCCTCTGGCGAGCCTATCATTGTTCCTTCACAGGACGTGGTCTTGGGTCTCTATTACATGACCCGTTCCAAGGTGGGTGCCAAGGGTGAAGGCATGGTGCTGGCTAGCTCGAAGGAAGCCGAGAAGGTCTACCGTGCTGGCTTGGCGTCACTGCATGCCCGCGTCAAGTGCCGTATCACCGAATACAGCAAGAATGAAGCCGGTGAGCTGGTGCCACACACCGAGCTGAAGAACACTACAGTGGGTCGTGCCATCCTGTCGCTGATCCTGCCTAAGGGCATGGAGTATGCGCTGATCGATGAGCCCAAGGTGTTGAGTGAGGCCGAGAAGGCCGAGCTGGCTGCCCGTCCGCAAACTTGGTTCAAGTTTGTGTCCAACAAGCCGCTGGCCAAGAAGTCCATCTCCAAGCTGTTGAACACCTGCTACCGTAAGCTGGGCCTGAAAGACACAGTTATCTTCGCTGACCAACTGATGTATACCGGTTTCCATTACGCGGCACTCTCTGGTTCCTCTGTCGGTATCAACGACATGGTGATCCCGGATGCCAAGAAGCAGATCATCGAAGCGGCCGAGACCGAAGTTGCCGAAATTCAAGAGCAGTTCCAATCTGGTCTGGTAACGGCGGGCGAACGCTACAACAAGGTTATCGATATCTGGGCAAGTGCCAACGAGCGTGTCTCTAAGGCGATGATGGAAAACCTCTCCAAGGAGAAGGCGACCAACCATTTGGGCGAAGAGGAAGAGCAAGCCTCTTTCAACAGCGTCTTTATGATGGCTGACTCCGGTGCGCGGGGTTCTGCCGCTCAGATCCGTCAGCTGGCGGGGATGCGGGGCCTGATGGCTAAGCCGGATGGTTCTATCATTGAAACGCCGATCGTGGCGAACTTCCGTGAAGGTCTGAACGTACTCCAGTACTTCATCTCTACTCACGGTGCGCGTAAGGGTCTGGCGGATACCGCCTTGAAGACAGCGAACTCAGGTTACCTGACTCGTCGTCTGGTTGACGTGGCACAAGATATGGTGATCACCGAGCCGGATTGCGGTACCTCCGAAGGTCTGTGGATGATGCCACTGATCGAAGGTGGTGACGTGGTCGAGCCGCTGCGTGAGCGCGTGCTGGGTCGTGTGGTGGCTGAAGATGTGCTCAAGCCTGGTACTAATGAGTTGTTGATTCCACGTAACACTCTGCTGGATGAGCAGTGGTGTAACATTCTGGAAGCCAACTCAGTTGACCGCATGAAGGTGCGCTCTGCCATCACTTGTGAAACTGACTTCGGCATCTGCGGTCACTGTTACGGTCGTGACCTGGCCCGTGGCCACTTGGTCAACGCCGGTGAAGCGGTCGGTGTTATCGCCGCCCAATCCATCGGTGAACCGGGTACCCAGCTCACCATGCGTACCTTCCACATCGGGGGTGCGGCATCGCGTGCGGCGGCTGAGAGCAGCGCTACTGTCAAGAACACGGGTACCATCAAGCTGCAGAACGCCAAGTTCGTATCGAACAGTGCCGGCAAGCTGGTTATTACCTCGCGTTCTTCCGAACTGACCATCATGGATGATCTGGGCCGGACCAAGGAAAGCCACAAGCTGCCCTATGGCTCCGTACTGGAAGTGAAAGATGGCCAATCGGTGCGCGCTGGCGAAATCGTCGCTAACTGGGATCCGCACACTCACCCGATCATCACGGAAGTGGCAGGCCGCATCAAGTTCGAGAACATGGTTGACGGTATAACTGTTAGCCGTCAGACCGACGAGTTGACCGGTCTCTCCTCTATCGTAGTGCTGGACGTCAACGAGCGTTCCTCCTCCGGTAAAGAGCTGCGTCCGACCGTGAAGCTGGTCGATGCCAATGGCAAGGATGTATTGATCCCTGGCACTGACATCTCCGCCCAGTACTTCCTGCCTGGCCAAGCAATTGTCCAGTTGGAAGATGGTGCTCAGGTGAGCGTGGGTGACGCGGTAGCGCGTATTCCACAAGCCTCTGGCGGTACCAAGGACATCACAGGTGGTCTGCCGCGTGTAGCCGACTTGTTCGAAGCGCGTCAACCGAAGGAACCGGCTATTCTGGCCGAGATCTCCGGTACCATCTCCTTCGGTAAGGAGACCAAGGGCAAGCGCCGTTTGGTCATCACGCCGACCGATGGTGGCGATGCCTACGAAGAGATGATTCCGAAGTGGCGTAACCTCAACGTCTTCGAAGGCGAAAAGGTGCAACAGGGTGAAGTGCTGGCCGATGGTCCTGAATCTGCTCATGACATTCTGCGCTTGCGTGGTATCAGCCCGGTGGCTAACTACATCGTTAACGAAGTGCAGGACGTTTACCGTCTGCAAGGCGTTAAGATCAACGACAAGCACATCGAAGTCATTGTTCGTCAGATGTTGCGTAAGGGTGAGATCATCAACGGCGGTGACACCGAATTCCTCGAAGGGGAACAGGTGGAAGTCGCTCGCGCCAAGATCGCCAACCGCAAGCTGGAAGCCGAAGGCAAGCGCCCGGCAACCTATCGCCGCGTGCTGATGGGGATCACCAAGGCCTCCTTGAACACCGAGTCCTTCATCTCCGCAGCTTCCTTCCAGGAAACCACGCGCGTGCTGACCGAAGCCGCCGTGTCTGGTAAGAAGGATGATCTGCGTGGTCTGAAGGAGAACGTGATCGTGGGTCGTTTGATCCCGGCCGGTACCGGTTTTGCCTACCACGAAGCTCGTCACAAGAAGCGCAAGGCTGCTGCCCAAGCACCCGCGCCCATGGTGACAGCGGACGAGGCCCAGCAAAATCTGGCGGATCTGTTGAATGCCGCAGGCAGTTTCGACGCCGAGTGATCGGTCAATCGAATCCACTGTCAGTAAGGAGCCCTTCGGGGCTCCTTTTTTTATCGCTAAAACCGGCTCAGTGAGTGGCGCATTGGTTGACAGTCGGGCGCTGAAAGCGAACACTTCTGCGCTGAGCAGGCCCTGTTCGGCAGTGGCCTTTCCCCAACATGCTAAGGAGCAGAGAATGCAAAAAGAGGTGATCAACACCAATCAGGCCCCGGCCGCCATCGGTCCCTATGTTCAAGCCACCCGCTTGGGCGATCTGGTCTTCACCTCGGGCCAGATCCCGCTGGACCCCACCACCATGGAATTGGTGACTGGAAGCGTTGAGGTTCAAGCCGAGCAGGTGATGAAGAATTTGCTGGCTATTCTTGAGGCGGCGGGCGCTACGGCGCAGACCGTAGTGAAGACCACCTGCTTCCTGAAGAATATGGAAGATTTCGCCGCCTTCAATGGTGTCTACGCCAAATATCTGGGTGAGGCCGCGCCGGCCCGCTCCTGCGTCGAAGTGGCGCGTCTACCCAAGGATGTATTGGTCGAAGTGGAAGCCATTGCCTACGTGGCGAAGTGAGGTAACAAGATGGCATTGAGTTTTGCCCTGCTGGTCTGTGGTGCGCCTTATGGTAGTGAGGCGTCGAGTCAAGCCTATCTGTTTGCCCGGGCGTTGCTCGTTCAGGGACATACACTGCGTAAGGTCTTCTTCTACCAGGAGGGGGTGCTCAATGCCAACGCCCTGACTTCTCCGGCCAGCGATGAGCAAGATCTGATCGCGGCTTGGCAGGGGTTGGCTCAGGAGCATAGCGTGGAGCTGGATGTCTGCGTCGCGGCAGCCCTGCGTCGGGGGGTGGTCGATGCCGCCGAGGCGGCGACGGCCCAATTGCCCGCCGCCAATGTCCAACCTCCCTTTGTGTTATCTGGGCTGGGACAGCTGGCTGAAGCCGCTCTGGGTGTCGATCGCCTGGTGCAGTTCTAGGAGTGGGTGATGAGTGATATAGCCGTACTGTTTCATTCCGCGCCCCATGGTTCGGCGGCGGGCCGTGAGGGGTTGGATGCCGTGCTGGCCTGCTCGGCACTGAGCGATGAGATCGCCGTCTTCTTCATCGGGGATGGGGTGTACCAGCTATTGGCGGGGCAGCAACCTGCGGCCGTGCTGGGACGGGACTACACGCCAACCTTCAAGCTCTTTTCGTTATATGACATAGAGCAGTGCTATGTCTGTGCTGACTCCCTGCTCGAGCGGGGCCTGACGCTGGATGCGCTAACCATCCCGGTTCAGAGTGTCAGTCGATGTGAGCTCCGTTCTTTGCTGGCGCAGGCGCGTTCGCGCCTGGTGTTTTAAGGAGCCTGGCATGTTACATATAGTTCGTGACTCACCCTTTGCCACTCGGACGTTGGAGCAGTGTCTGCTGCTCGCCGGGGAGGGCGATCACCTGTTGCTGACTCAGGATGGGGTCATCGCTGCCTGTGCTCCCGCGTTTCTGCCGCAGTTACAGCAGGCCGGTTTGCCCCTGTATGTTTTGGCCGAAGATCTGTTGGCTCGCGGCCTGCGTCCAGCCATGGGACAAGTGATCGATATGGCCGGTTTCGTGCAGCTAGTGGCGGAGCAGGGCAGCCCCCTGCGTTGGTAGCTGCTTTTGTCAGCAAATTGTCATCGTTGACCTATACTCTGCAGGTTTGGGCCGCCAATTCTGTGGCATTTGCGTGGTATTCTGTATAAATCTTGACTCACTTACCACTTGCGCATAGAATTTCGCGTCCCCGTGTCTGCGGGGAGGATTTTTCATATGTTTGTAAAGCTATTAGGAGCTTTTTGATGGCAACTATTAACCAGCTGGTTCGTAAGCCGCGCGTTAAGCAAGTTGTGAAAAGCACCGTTCCTGCCCTGGAAGCGTGCCCACAAAAGCGTGGCGTATGTACTCGCGTATATACTACCACCCCAAAAAAGCCGAACTCTGCTCTGCGTAAAGTATGCCGTGTTCGTCTTACCAATGGTTTTGAAGTCACCTCCTATATCGGCGGTGAAGGTCACAACCTGCAAGAGCACTCCGTAGTGCTGATCCGTGGCGGTCGTGTTAAGGATCTCCCGGGTGTGCGTTATCACACTGTTCGTGGTGCGCTGGACTGTGCCGGTGTTAAAGACCGTAAGCAATCCCGCTCCAAGTATGGCGTGAAAAAGCCTAAGTCTTAATGGATTCCTCCGTTGAGTAAGGCCAAACGTTAATTACGTTATTTAGAAAATTTATTTTCTAGTTTTGGGTAAAACCTGAAGTTACGAGGAATACAAAATGCCAAGACGTCGCGTTGTTGGTCAGCGTAAAATTCTGCCGGATCCCAAGTTCGGATCTGAGCTGCTGGCTAAGTTCATTAACGTCGTAATGGTTGACGGCAAAAAGTCCGTCTCCGAAAGCATCGTTTATGGTGCGCTTGAAATCATCTCTACCAAGAGCGGTAAAGATCACATGGCTATCTTTGAAGAAGCCCTAGATCATATCCGTCCGACCGTCGAAGTTAAGTCTCGTCGTGTTGGTGGTTCTACTTACCAAGTTCCAGTAGAAGTTCGTCCTGTGCGTCGTAACGCACTGGCCATGCGCTGGTTGGTTGAAGCTGCCCGCAAGCGTGGTGAAAAATCTATGGCTCAGCGTCTGGCTGGCGAACTGCTGGATGCCGCTGAGAACAAGGGTTCCGCTGTCAAGAAGCGTGAAGACGTGCATCGTATGGCTGAAGCCAACAAGGCTTTTGCTCATTACCGTTGGTAATCCGACTGTGCAGGCCCTCGGGTCTGCACAATTTTTCATTATCTAAGGCCTGACCTTAGTAAGAGGATATCTATCGTGGCTCGTGCAACACCTATTGAGCGTTACCGTAACATTGGTATCAGTGCTCACATTGATGCTGGTAAGACAACTACTACCGAACGTGTCCTTTTCTATACCGGTGTTAGCCATAAGATCGGTGAAGTGCATGATGGCGCCGCCACCATGGACTGGATGGAACAGGAGCAGGAGCGTGGTATCACCATTACCTCTGCTGCTACCACCTGTTTCTGGAGTGGTATGGGCAAGCAGTTCCAACCGCACCGTATTAACATCATCGATACCCCCGGTCACGTTGACTTCACCATCGAAGTAGAACGCTCTATGCGTGTGCTTGACGGTGCCGTCATGGTTTACTGTGCGGTAGGTGGTGTTCAGCCGCAGTCTGAGACCGTATGGCGTCAGGCTAACAAGTACAAGGTTCCGCGTATTGCCTTCATCAACAAGATGGACCGTACCGGTGCTAACTTCCTGCGTGCTGTTGAACAGATCAAGTCCCGCCTGAAGGGCAACCCAGTTCCGCTGCAATTGCCTATCGGTGCTGAAGAAAACTTCAAGGGCGTCATCGATCTGATCAAGATGAAAGCCATCAACTGGAGCGAAGCTGACCAGGGCGTGACCTTCGATTACGAAGAGATCCCGGCTGAGCTGAAAGATGCTGCCGATGAGTGGCATCAGAATCTGATCGAAGCAGCTGCAGAAGCATCAGAAGAACTGATGGAAAAATATCTGAGCGGCGAAGAGTTCACTGAAGTTGAACTGAAGGCTGCTCTGCGTCAGCGCGCGCTGAACAACGAAATCATCCTGGTTACCTGTGGTTCTGCATTCAAGAACAAGGGTGTTCAGGCGATGCTGGATGCCGTGGTTGAATTCCTGCCAGCTCCGACCGACATCGCGGCTATCGCGGGTCAACTTGAAGATGGTACCCCAGCTGAGCGTCATGCTGACGATAACGAGCCGTTCTCTGCTCTGGCGTTCAAGATCGCGACCGACCCGTTCGTTGGTAACCTGACCTTCTTCCGTTGCTACTCTGGTGTGGTGAACTCTGGTGACAGCGTTCTGAACTCAGTGAAGGGCAAGCGCGATCGTATCGGTCGTATCGTACAGATGCACGCTAACAAGCGTGAAGAGATCAAGGAAGTTCGCGCTGGTGACATCGCGGCTGCCATCGGTCTGAAGGATGTCACCACTGGCGACACCCTGTGTAACGAAGCTTCTCCTATCATCCTGGAGCGTATGGAATTCCCGGAACCGGTTATCTCCGTAGCCGTTGAACCGAAGACCAAGGCTGACCAGGAAAAGATGGGTCTGGCACTGGGTCGTCTGGCTCAGGAAGATCCCTCATTCCGCGTGTGGACCGACGAAGAATCCAGTCAGACCATCATCGCCGGTATGGGTGAATTGCACCTGGAAATCATCGTCGACCGTATGCGTCGCGAGTTCAAGGTTGAAGCCAACGTCGGTAAGCCGCAGGTTGCCTATCGTGAAACCGTTCGTGTCGAAGCGAAGGATATTCAGGGTAAGCACGCCAAGCAGTCTGGTGGTCGTGGTCAGTATGGTCACGTTGTGATCGACCTCTTCCCGCTGGAAGAAGGTGCTGGCTACAAATTTACCAACGATATCAAGGGTGGTGTAATTCCTGGTGAATTCATCCCTGGTGTTGACAAGGGTATCCGTGAGCAGTTGAAGTCTGGTCCTCTGGCTGGTTATCCAGTTGTGGACGTCGGTGTTCGTCTGCACTTCGGTTCTTACCACGATGTCGACTCTTCTGAACTGGCGTTTAAGATCGCCGCTTCTATGGCGTTCAAGTCAGGTTTCATGCAGGCCAAGCCGGTTCTGCTCGAGCCAGTCATGAAGGTCGAAGTCGAGACCCCAGAAGACTACATGGGTGATGTGATCGGTGACTTGAACCGTCGTCGCGGTATCATCGAAGGTATGGAAGATGGCCCATCTGGCAAGATCGTCCGTGCTCTGGTACCGTTGGCTGAAATGTTCGGTTATGCAACCGATCTGCGTTCTGCTACCCAAGGTCGTGCCTCTTACGCCATGGAATTCGGTAAGTATGCCGAAACTCCTAACAACATCGCTCTGGCGGTGATTGAAGCGCGTCAGGCTAAATAATCTTAAGTAAGTAATCACCGCCCACCGTCGAGGTGGGCGGCTCTAACATAGGAAGGACAACGTCGTGTCTAAAGAAAAATTTGAAC
Source organism: Pseudaeromonas sp. HNCC25DJ180 (assembly GCF_055413345.1). Lineage (NCBI taxonomy): Bacteria > Pseudomonadati > Pseudomonadota > Gammaproteobacteria > Aeromonadales > Aeromonadaceae > Pseudaeromonas > Pseudaeromonas sp. HNCC25DJ180. The sequence continues at coordinate 219,086 of NZ_JBVAYF010000001.1, read as the reverse complement.
GTACAAAACCCCACGTTAACGTAGGTACTATCGGCCACGTTGACCACGGTAAGACCACCCTGACTGCCGCCATCACCGCAGTGCTGGCCAAGACTTACGGCGGTAAGGCCTTCGCTTTCGACCAAATCGACAAGGCACCGGAAGAAAAGGCTCGTGGTATCACCATCAACACCTCTCACGTTGAATACGACACCCCGGCTCGTCACTACGCACACGTAGACTGCCCGGGCCACGCCGACTACGTGAAGAACATGATCACCGGTGCTGCTCAAATGGACGGCGCTATCCTGGTTGTTGCTGCGACTGACGGCCCAATGCCGCAAACTCGTGAGCACATCCTGCTGGGTCGCCAAGTAGGCGTTCCGTACATCATCGTGTTCCTGAACAAGTGCGACATGGTTGATGACGAAGAGCTGCTGGATCTGGTGGAGATGGAAGTTCGTGAACTTCTGTCCGAGTACAACTTCCCAGGCGACGACACCCCGATCATCCGTGGTTCCGCTCTGAAGGCGCTGGAAGGCGACGCAGCGTGGGAAGGCAAGATCATCGAACTGGCTGCTGCCCTGGATTCTTACATCCCTGAGCCAGAGCGTGCTATCGACCTGCCGTTCCTGCTGCCAATCGAAGACGTATTCTCTATCGCTGGCCGTGGTACCGTAGTAACCGGTCGTGTTGAGCGCGGTATCGTCAAGGTTGGTGAAGAAGTTGCCATCATCGGCATCAAAGAAACCACCAAGACCACCTGTACTGGCGTGGAAATGTTCCGCAAGCTGCTGGACGAAGGCCGTGCTGGTGAGAACGTAGGTGTTCTGCTGCGTGGTATCAAGCGTGAAGACGTTGAGCGTGGTCAGGTTCTGGCTAAGCCTAACACCATCACCCCGCACACCAAGTTTGAATCTGAAGTGTACGTGCTGTCCAAGGAAGAAGGCGGTCGTCATACCCCATTCTTCAAGGGCTACCGTCCACAGTTCTACTTCCGTACCACAGACGTAACTGGCACCATCGAGCTGCCAGAAGGCGTGGAAATGGTTATGCCAGGCGATAACATCAAGATGGTCGTAACTCTGATCTGCCCAATCGCGATGGACGAAGGTCTGCGTTTTGCCATCCGTGAAGGTGGTCGTACTGTAGGCGCCGGCGTTGTTGCCAAGGTTATCGAATAATATCGATTAACTGCGCATGCAGAAAAAGGGCGACTTCGGTCGCCCTTTTCTTTTTGTGTTTGCGGGGCAGGGCTTGGCTATTACCGCGAGATCTGATAACTAATTGATCGCCTATGAATTATAAGGAACATAAGATGCAAGCAACTATTGCCCGTGAGATGGCCGCCCACAAACGCTTGGCCCTAGTCGCCCACGATAACAAGAAGATGGATCTGGTGCGTTGGGTGAAGGCGCGCAGTGAACAGTTGAAGCTGCATCATCTCTATGCTACCGGCACCACGGGCTCCATATTGAGTCGTGAGGCGGGTTTGCCGATCACAGGTTTACTCTCTGGCCCCATGGGTGGGGATCAACAGCTCGGCGCCTTGATTGCCGAGGGCAAGATCGATGTGCTCATCTTCTTCTGGGATCCATTGAATGCGGTGCCGCATGATCCGGATGTGAAGGCCTTGCTCCGCTTGGCTGCGGTGTGGAATATCCCCATGGCGACTAATGAGGCCACGGCTGACTTCCTGATGGACTGCCCGCATATGGATCAGAAGTTTTCCATCGAGATCCCGGACTATGCCGGTTATTTGAAGAATCGTACCGAATAACCGGGCCGGGACTACCCGGCCTCGTTTTTAGCTAACTCGTGGCGTTCAGCGGCTGGTGCTTTTGCCGGCAAACTTGGGGCGAGAACTCATGATCTGCTCAATCTGTTCGTCGCTCATCTTGCTCTTGCTGAGGCCGACGGCGCGATAGGTGATGAGTGGGCGGGCTGGGAGGGCAATCATCAGTGCCTTGATCTGGGTGTCATCTTCATAGAAGGGCTGACCATAGGCATAGGTCAGGACGCCGGCGTCCAACAAATTTTTGACGGCTGGTTCGGTCACTGGCAGCTTGATGACGCTTTTACGCTGCAGTATAAACTCCCGCAGTATGGCGCGTTCACTGAAGTCCAGGCACTGGATCATCTGCTCCAGCTTGTTTTGCTGCAGCTTGGTGTGCACACGCACTCGTAACACTTCCCAGCCTACCAACAGCAGTTGGCTGATGAAGTAGGAGCCTGCGGCCATTACCCCGAGCCAGAGATAGAGGCTCATGGGGTGAACGAAGTTAGCGGCAGCCTGGCCCAGCCGTTCTACCGGGAAGAGTAGGATGGCGCTACAGCACATCAGGGTCCAGACCATCAGCCAGTTCAGGGTCTGGAATTGACTAAAGTGTGAGTTCCAATGTTTCATGCTTTGCCCTCTACAGATAGCGACTCTCGTAGCTTGAATCTGCAAAGGGCATGCCACTACTCGAGCGCCAGAACTCTGACGGCGTTAGCGTTGAAATTGCTGGATCAGACGCGAGAGCGCTTGCAGGTGTTCAACCAGTTGGCCTATCCGATCAACCGCATCATGGCTGCGTCCGGTATTGCTCTCGGCAAAGTGCTTGATGTTGTGAATGTTGCGATTCACCTCATCGGTCACGCAGGCCTGCTCCTCCACCGCCACGGCGATTTGATGGCTGGCATCGGTCACCCGCTCTAATAGTTTCTGGATACTCTGCAGCTGCGTGCCTGTTGCCGCCGCCCGTTCACGACACTCGGCAGAGCCTTCTCGCCCCGCTTCCATGGTTTTCATGGCGCGTCCGGCTGTGCCCTGCAGCTCATGGATCATGGATTGGATCTCCTGGGTCGAGAGACGGGTCTTCATGGCCAGAGCGCGGATCTCATCGGCGACCACGGCAAAACCGCGTCCCTGCTCACCGGCCCGCGCCGCCTCGATGGCGGCATTGAGCGCCAGCAGATTGGTCTGATCGGCTATGCTGGTGATCACCTCCAAGATCTGCTCTATCTGTTGGCTGTTCTTGGCCAGTTCACCAATGATCTGGGTGGTTTCACTCAGTTCGCCATGTAGCCGGTTCACCGCCTCTATGGTCTGTTCAACACTTTGTCTGCCCAGCACAGTGGTATCCATGACCCCACTCACCAGATCCGAGGTGGCGCTGGCGTTACCCGCCACTTCGCGGATGGAGTGACTCATCTCATTGATGGCGGTGGCGAGCTGTTCGGTCTCGCTCAGCTGCTGCTCCAGATTTTGAGTGATACCCTGGATGTTGGCCACATCGGCCTCGGCCGCCTGCAGTATGGTGTTGCTGGTATCCCCGGTGCGGCCAACTATGGCCCTCAGCTCGGCCTTTTTCATGCGCAGCGCCATCTCGATAGCGGCCAGCTCATCCCGAGAGCCGGTGTAGAGTACCTGAGTCACGTCGGTGAGCAGGTTTTCCCGCGCTATGCTGGCCAGGTTGCGCAGGCGCTTACCCCACCATAGCGAGTGGGAGAGCTGTGTTCCTAGCAGGAGAGCCGTAGTGGCCAACCAAGCCGGGCTGCTGGTGAGCGCGCCTATGGCCAGGGTGGCCAAACTGATCAGTTGAAGAAACCGCGTCTGGAAGAGTATCCCCGGCCAGTTATACTTCAGGCGTCGTGGGATCTTGCCCGCGTTTATCTGTTGATACATGCTCTCGGCTTGAGCAATCTCATCGCGTGATGGGCGGCTGCGTACCGATTGGTACTCTATCAGTCGATCCTGGTTGTCGAGTATGGGGGTGACATAAGCGTTCACCCAGTAGTGGTCGCCGTTCTTGGCGCGATTTTTAACCAGCCCCATCCAGCTTTTCTTGTTCTTGAGGTGAGTCCACAGATCCTGGAAGGCGGCTTTGGGCATGTCCGGGTGGCGAACTATGTTGTGGTTTTCGCCTTCTAGCTCTTCACCCTCATAGCCCGCGATCTCGCAAAAGTGGTCATTGGCGTAGAGAATACGGCCACTTTCATCTGTGGTGGAGATGAGATTATGTTGCTCGGAGAACTGACGCTCCCGGCCCGTAGTCGGACTATTTTTTGCCATCTGCTGAATACTCCCAAGATCCCATGCCAACAATCTGCTGCCTGCCAGAAACGACAGTTCACCATAGCATCATACGGAATACTATTTAGGTCGATAACTGGCCGTTAGGTAAATTTTGCCGAAAAAATGACGTGAATTGATCAGGATCATCTGTTTTCCCGCAGTATAGGCGAGTGGCTCGGCCCCGCTTCAGCGAGCTGACAGAAATGGCGGTTCACCTCTGCGCCTATCATATCTGACATGGCTAGCTGGATAGGGCTATCTACACTCTTTGGCTCCAGATTGGATGAGTGGGAGTGGTGCGGTGAAGAGTGGGAATGTGGGGTTTACCCTGTTGGAGTTGATGGCCACCCTGGCCGTCATGCTTATTCTACTGGGGTTGGGCCTGCCGAGTTATCAGCAGCAGCGACAAGCGCACCAGCTGCTGGCGGCGGCTGATGGCCTGTATGGTCATATCCAACTGGCACGCAATGAGGCCAGGGCGCGACAGGATCCGGCTATCAATATCTATTTCTTTGCCGGGAACCGCTGGTGTTATCGCATCACGGACCGGTCCGATAGGGAATGCGACTCCTGCTCGGCTATCTGTGACATAGGCCAAGATGGTTTGCTGCGAGGGGCAAACTGGTCCGATTATCCTGATGTGACTCTGCAGGAGATTGCCTATACGGGGGATGAGTTGGGGATTGGCATACGGCGCGGCACGTTAGGGGCGGGTCATGTCACTTTTGCCAGTGGTGCCATGCAGGTCAGTGTCAAAACCTCAGGGCTCGGGCGTATTCGTCTCTGCTCGGTCGATGCTTCCCTGGTAGGAGTCTGGCCATGTGCATGAGTAGGGCGAGCCGAGGGTCTGGCTTGGTGGAGTTGATGTTGGCCATAGCACTGGGGTCGGGTGTGCTGCTGGCGCTGCTCTGTTTCTATCTGGGAGAGGTGCGCAGCTATGCCGAGCGACAGGCTGAGCTGGAGTTACGCCTCAGCCTGGTGGCTTTGCTGGATCGCGTGGAAGGAGAGATACGTCGCTCTGGCTATAGTGGCGAGGCTCTGGCGCAGCAGTTGGCGAAGCTGCCACTGGATCGACCCTATCCCTGGCGGCCTGCCGAGGTTAGCGTCGCCGGGGTGTTGCTGCCGAATGAAACTTGTCTCTTGCTACGCAGCGATCTCAATGGGGATGGTGTGCTGGGGGATGAGGAGCTAGCGGGCTACCGTTTCAATGGCGAGCATCAGGCGGTCGAACAAAAGCTGTGGCCGGATCTGGCCAGCCAGCAGGCTCAGGGCTGCGCAGGCGGAGGATGGCAGGATCTCAGCTCAGATGGGGATATTCAGATCACCCAATTGAGTTTCACCAAGCCGCAGGCCGATGCCCCCTTGTTGCAATTGGTGGTGAGGGGGGTCTCCAGACGAGTGCCAGAGCAGCCGCTGTTTCTGACGCGGCAGGTGTGGGTGCGTAATGGCTGGTAGGCGCCCGATAACCGGCGGTGTGACCCTGAGCATGACGCTCTTTGTGCTGTTGTTGATGGGAGGGCTGCTGGCTTTCTCGGCGCAGCAGCAGGTGAGCGAGTTGCGCACCCAGGCTAGCGAGTTCCGGCAACAGGAGGCATTGGGTCAGGCAGAGGCTAATCTGGCCCAGGCCATAGCTCTGCTGGTGCAGTTTCATCAAGCGGCGCCCGATCAGGCCCAGTGGCCAGCGCGGGTCGATGTGACGAGTCAGCCGTTGGCTAGCACAGGGTGGGCGTGGCAGTTGTCGGCACAGGGGGGAGGGAGTGAGGCGCATAGCGTGGTGCGACGCCAGTTGCTGGCCTATCCGCTGTTACTACGTCGTCCCCTCTCTGGGGTGGTCGCTCCTGAACGCGGAGACACGGCTGGCATAGCCGATCCGCTGGACTATCTGTTTGGCATTCCCGCCACCTCCCACGCTATTGCGCAACTGACGAGTCTCGCCACTCGGCGAATTAGGGATTGTCACACTCTGGATAGCCAGACGAGTGGATTGCTTCTGGTGCCAGGAGGGTGTGCATTGCAGGGGCAAGTGGGACGTGCCGAGCAGCCACTGATCCTGGTGTCGACCTCGGGCGAGCTGCAGTTAGCCTCTGATGCTCGCTTCTATGGCCTCCTAGTCTTGCTGGGTCATGAGGGGGAGCCCTCGGTAAACGTGGCGGCAGGGGCGAGACTCTATGGGGCTTTGGTGAGTCAACGCCCCCTGCCCATTGACCTGGGTGCCGTCATCGAACACAGGCCGGAAATCTTGGTGGCGTTGCAACATTCGCCAAGCCTATGGCGCTTTGAATTGGTAGCGGGGAGTTGGCGTGACTGGTAGCCGAATGTTACGCCGAGACCCGCGGGTACTCGGCTTCGCCCTGCTGGAGGTGATGGTGGCTCTGCTCATCATGTTGCTGGGCATCCTGGTTATCACCCGGGGAGAGTTACAGCTACGCCAGGCATTGCAACGAGCCGCTCAGCGAGAGCAGGTGCGGGCTCTGGCGCAAAGCCAGTTGGAGCGGCTCCAGGCGTGTGCCATGGAGTGGCACGACGACGCCGAAGGTGACGATTGCACCAGAGCCTTGGCGGTGGGAGAGTGCAGCAGCTCTGGCTCGCCATGTCGGTTGCAGTGGCGGGTGGTGGCGAGTCATCGACAGAATGACGCATGGCTCAAAACGGTCCAGGTCACGGCCACATGGCAGACCATGGGCCAGTCGGCGCTTAGCATCACCCAGCAAGGGGAGATGGTCACCTTGCCCCCTCGGGGCCAGTAGTGGCTGGTGATACGGCGGGGTTTTCATTATCATCCCTGATAACCGCTTTCATCCGTTTGCGTTCAGGATGAAAATTATGGGTTCTGTGCGTTGGTCGTTACCACCCGGTTTGCGTATCATGTTGTATTAGCAACGGATAGTTGGTCAGAATAGCCCAATTGGCCAGATCCTCTGCCATGGGCGGCGCGGTGAGATACTTATGGCGCCAATTAAACAGTAAGGAGTTCACATGAAGAAGATTGAAGCCATCATCAAACCATTCAAACTGGATGATGTCCGTGAGGCGCTGGGCGATCTTGGCATCAGCGGCATGACGGTGTCAGAGGTGAAGGGTTTTGGCCGTCAGAAAGGGCACACCGAACTCTACCGTGGGGCCGAGTATGTGGTGGACTTTCTGCCCAAGGTGAAACTGGATCTGGTGGTGCAGGACGAAGATGTCGAGCGCTGCATTGAAGCCATAGTCAAGAGTGCTCACACCGGCAAGATCGGCGACGGCAAAATCTTTGTGACGCCGGTGGAGCGAGTGATCCGCATCCGTACCGGCGAAGAGAACGAAGAGGCGGTTTGATGTCTAGGCGCAGAGGGCCGGCGCAGCCGGCCTTTTTTATTGCATTTTTTTCTACCAGACTGCGGGCAGTGTGGGTGAGCTTGGGTCTGCCGCTGTTACTGCTCCTGACCGCAGGGTGCAGCACCAGTACCTCTCGGCCCAGCAATCCAGAGGATCTCTGTGCCATCTTCCAGGAGAAGAGTGATTGGCATGAGGCGGCTCAGGCGATGAGCGAAAAGTGGGGAACCCCGCCTCAGGTGCCGATGGCCATGATGTATCAGGAGTCTAGCTTCAAATATGATGCCCAGCCGCCGATGCGTTACTTCCTGTTTATCCCCCTGGGGCGTCCCAGCTCAGCCTATGGTTTCGCTCAGGTGAAGGATGAGACCTGGGCGGATTACCAGCGCGAAACCGGCAATAGTTGGGCCGATCGGGATGATTTTGCCGATGCCATCGACTTCATGGGCTGGTACACCTGGAAGGCGCAGAAGGTCAATGGCGTCTCAAAATGGGATGCTTATCGCCAATATCTCAACTATCACGAAGGCTGGGGCGGTTATCGTCGTGGCAGCTACAAAAATAAAGCCTGGTTGATGAGTACGGCGCGAAAAGTTGAGGCGCGTGCCAACCGTTATGCGGCACAATATCGCCAGTGCACCCTGTGATCTCACTGCCCCGTTATTTAAGCTAGAGGAGCTTGTTATGCCCCTGTTAGACAGTTTCAAAGTTGATCACACCCGTATGCAGGCACCGGCCGTACGTGTGGCCAAGACTATGCTGACCCCGGGTCACGACACCATCACAGTGTTTGATCTGCGGTTCTGCCGGCCGAATCAGGAGATCCTCTCCGAGAAGGGTATCCATACACTGGAGCATCTCTTCGCCGGTTTCATGCGCGATCACCTCAATGGCGATGGCGTCGAGATCATCGATATCTCGCCCATGGGGTGTCGTACTGGCTTCTATATGAGTCTGATTGGGGCGCCAAGTGAAGAGCGGGTAGCCAAAGCCTGGCGTGATGCCATGGCCGATGTGACCCAGGTGATGAGTCAGGCCCAAATCCCCGAACTCAATGAATACCAGTGTGGTACCTATGTGATGCACTCACTGGATGAGGCCAAGGCGATTGCCGAGACTGTACTCAGTCGTGGCATCGGCATTAACCACAATACCGATCTTGATCTGCCGGATGAGAAGCTGGCTGGACTCTGAACTTAAGCCCCAGGAGGCGAGATGACCACAATTAACGAATGGCGTGAAGAGACGGATGCCATCATTGAAGAGCTGCTGGAAGATGGCAGCAATCCGGATTCCGAGTACACCATCGAGCACCACTTCGCCAGCCATAATTTCGATCGTCTGGAGAAGCTGGCGGTGGATCTGTTCAAGGCCGGATTCGAAGTAACCGATGCTGAAGAGGTGGAGTTGGAAGATGGTTCGCTGATATTCTGCTTTGATGCCAGCAAGGATGGCACCCTGGCCTCGCCGCGTATCGTCACCGAGATCGAGAGCCTGTTGCCCCTGTGCGAGAAGTATGGGGTTGACTATGATGGTTGGGGCACCTACTTCGAAGAGTAAGTCGGAATTCAATCTGCACCCCTAAATAGAGAGGGCGGCCCATGGGCCGCCCTCTCTGTTATCAACCGCAGGCGTTATGCCGAAGCGCGCTTCATGCGATGACGCACTGAGCCGATGATCATGGGTAGCAGTGAGAAGATGATGATGCCGACCATGAGAATAGTAAAATTCTGTTTTACCGCAGGCATGTTTCCGAAGAAGTGGCCCAGATAGATGAAGCTGGTAACCCAGAGGACCCCACCTGCCAGGTTGAATACCATGAACCGCTTGTAGTGCATGGCGCCCATACCCGCAACAAAGGGGGCTATGGTGCGCAAGATGGGCAAGAAGCGGGTGATAATCACCGTCTTGCCACCATGCTTGGCGAAGAATACCTGAGTCTTCTCCAGGTGATCGCGACGGAACAGCCGGGAGTCAGGATTCTGGAACAGTTTGTCACCGAAGAAGTGACCAATGGTGTAGTTGGTCAGGTTACCCAGCACGGCGGCAATGATCAGTAGGCCTGCCAGCATGTTGACATCAAGAGCCGTGCCCACCGTCAACGCGCCTGCGGCAAACAGCAGAGAGTCGCCAGGCAGGAAGGGTGTCACCACCAGACCGGTTTCGCAGAAGATGATGAGAAACAGAATGCCATAAACCCAGAGGCCATAGTCATTCATCAATGCTTGCAGATGCACGTCAACGTGCAGGATAAAATCGAGTATCAGAGCTAACAGATCCATCATGTGATCCCGGTTACAAAACTGAGCAAATTCTAAGCTATCATCGGGCGGCTCACAATGATTCTTCAGCGTTATTAGCCGAAAGATTTTTTCTTCGTGGGAGGAAACTTTGTGGCCGCAATAGCGTCATCCGTCGCAACCACACTGGCTAGTGACTGGAGGGGCATAGGTTGGGCTCGGTTCTAGGGCCAGGCTCATGCGAATTTCGCAGTCGCAGTGTCCCGTGTTCCCCAGCGGGGCGCACAGGTGTGTGAAGCCCAACTGCTCGTAGAGGCGTGTCGCCTGTGCTAGCGCCGCCGTGGTCTCCAGATAACAGGTGTGATAGCCCGCCTGACGGGCAAAGGCCAGGGCCTGTAGTATCAGGCGTTTGCCCAAACCCTTGCCCCGCAGCTCGGGCAGGAAATACATTTTTTGCAATTCGCAGATCTCTTCATTTGCATCCTGCAGTGGCGCTATGCCGCCGCCACCTAATACTTGTCCCTTGGCATCCGTGATCACCCAATAGGCACGGCCCTCACCTTGAAAATTAGGGTAGAGCCGATCCAGGGCGGGATCGGCCACGCCATAACCCTTGGCGGCACTGAGGCCATGTTCGGCGGAAACTTGACGGATCACCTGGGCGATGGCGGCCTGATCCTCCGGCATGAGCGGGCGTAGGGTTAAGCCCTGCTGCTGCTTGGCCTGGTGTAGCCCGCGCAGATAGAGGGCCAAGCCTTGGCCCAGCTGTTGTTGCTCTGCCGGTGTGAGTTGTGCCAATACATCGGCGGTCTGATGATCCAGATCCCGATGCAGGCGGCCAAGCACCTCTTCTCCCTCGGCGGTCAGGCAGAGTTCCTGGCTGCGGCCATCCAGGGCGTGGGGCTGGCGGGCAACCAGGCCGCGCTCTTGCAGGCGGGTGAGGGGGCGGCTGGTGTTGGATTTATCGACGCGCAGACGCTCGGCCAACTGGTTGTTGGTCAAGGGGCCGGACTCCAGCTCAATCAAGAGGTGGGCTTCGACTGGCGTGAGATTGCTATGGCAGCAGTTAGGGGCAAACAGCCCTAATTCACGAACCAGTTGGCGGGAAAATGCGCGCAGGCTACGGGGATCCATAATGGCACCTCTACTATCACTGATAGCGTGATAGTAGAGCAGCTTGGTTGCGATTCGCAACCAATATTAACGTTGGCTGCGAATGCGCTGTAGTTGGGCATGCCAGGTGCTGTCATCGGCATCCAGCCCTTCGATCAGGCTCCACCAGTGCTGGCCTTTGACTATGCAGGCGCGAACCTCACCCTCAGCCTCATCAAAGGTAAAGATGGCGCCTATGGCTCGACAGGTTTCACTGAGTTGTTGTTGGGCGTAGTGGGTGTTCATATTTCACCTCTGTCACACGTTTGACTCGCAAACTAGCTCTGCATAAAGCTGGCCATTTTTTGTGCTATCTCGGCTTCCCCCGCCTTGGGTAAGTGGCGGGAATCGGGCTAGTCTCAAAGTAGACCGACTGAAGCAGAGGTGGCTATGGCGCACTGGCAGGGGATCAAAGTGGGCTATCTGCTACTGGCCCTGTTTCTGCTCTGGCTGCTGGCCTACCAGCTTCCTCTTGATCCGGTTATCGGCAAGGGGCTGGGTTTATTGAGTGCCATCGCCGTCTTATGGTTGAGTGAGGCTATGCATGTCACCCTAACGGCGATTTTGGTGCCGCTGCTGGCCTCGGGCTTGGGTATCTTGTCGCTGCCTGCCGCCCTGAGCCATTTTGCCAATCCGGTGCTCTTCTTGTTTCTTGGTGGCTTTGCCCTGGCGGCGGCGCTGCATGCTCAGGGGTTGGATGGCTATCTGGCCCAGCGTGTCATTAAGTTGGCGGGGGGACGGCTGAGCCATGCGGTGTGGTGGCTCTTCATCTTTACTGCCTTTCTCTCCATGTGGATCAGTAATACCGCCACAGTCGCCATCATGTTGCCTCTGGCTTTTGGCCTGTTGCGGGAGGTGGATGCCAAGCAGGAGCCGGGCACACACTGTTTTGTGTTGCTGGGGGTCGCCTACAGCGCCAGCATAGGTGGCATGGGCGCCCTGGTGGGCAGCCCGCCCAATGCTATCGCTGCCGCCTATGCCGGCTTGGGTTTTCTGGAGTGGATGCGCTGGGGGCTGCCTGCCATGTTGTTGCTGTTGCCGGTCAGTTGGTGGCTGCTCTACTGGGTGCTCAAACCCCGACTTGATCACCCGGTGGTCGCCGATCTGGCCCAGTGGCAGTGGCAGGCCAGCCGTTGTTGGACTCTGCTGCTGTTTCTCTTCATAGTCGGACTCTGGCTCTTCTCGGCACCGCTTTCGGCGCTGTTCGGCGGCTTCGAGCAGTTCGACAGTGGGGTGGCGCTGTTGGCCGTGGTGCTGGTGGGGGGCTCTGGGCTCGCCAGCTGGCAGCAGATCGAGACCCAGACCGAGTGGGGGGTGCTCTTGCTGTTTGGCGGTGGTCTCTGCCTCTCGGCCGTATTGCAACAGAGCGGGGCCAGCCTCTTCCTGGCTCATCATCTGCTCACTTGGCTGAGTGGGGCACCGCTCTGGCTCTTGCTGTTGGCCATCGCCAGCTTTGTGGTCTTCCTGACCGAATTGGCTTCCAACACCGCCACGGCGGCCCTCATGGTGCCGCTGTTTGGCAGCATGGCTCAGCTGCTGGGGGTCGATGCGGGGCTGATGGCCATCATGGTGGCGCTGGCGGCCTCGTGTGCCTTCATGTTGCCGGTAGCCACGCCCCCCAACGCCATGGTGTTTGCCACCGGGCGGGTGCCCCAGTGGCAGATGATCCGGGTCGGCTTGCGCTTGAATCTGGTGTGCAGTCTGCTCCTGGCGGCCATGGTCTACCTCTTTGGCCGCTGAGCGGCCTCAGATCTCGTAATCGAGAGGGGGCTCGTTGCCCAGTGCCTGGGCCTGGATATCGGCCAGGCTCAATTCCGGATTACAGAGCTGGATGAACTGCCAGGCGTAGTTGTGCTGGTATTGACCCCGTTTCAGGCCAATCCAGGCGGTATGGGGGGCAAACAGGTGGCTGGCATCCAGTTGCACCAGTCCTTGGTCCCGCTTGGCATCGAAGGCCATGTCGGCCAGTATGCCGACCCCCATATCGAGCTCCACATAGGTTTTGATGACATCCGAGTCTTGGGCGGTCAGCAGGATCTCCGGTTGCAGCTGGGCGGCGGCAAAGGCGTCATCGACCCGGGCACGGCCAGTGAGCCCCGCCTGGTAGGTGATGATCGGCCACTGGGCAATCTGGGCCAGGGTCAGTTCCGGCTCCAGAGTCAGGGGGTGTTGCTCCGGTACCACTATGTTGTGATGCCAACGGTAGTAGGGGAAGGCGACTATCCCTTCGCTGCGATCCAGGCGCTCACTGCTGATGCCGATGTCGATATCGCCCCCTTGCAGCAGGCGCACTATCTCATCGGGGCCCGCCTGTTGCAGCTCCAGTTGTACCTGCGGAAACTGCTGGCGGAACGCCTTCACCACCCGAGGCAGGGCATAGCGTGCCTGGGTATGGGTGGTGGCCACATGCAGGCGGCCATGTTCCCGGTTGGCGAAGGTGTCGGCCAGTTTGCGGATGTTGTTGGCATCGTTGAGCATGCGCTCGGCTATGATCAGCAACTCCTTGCCAGGCTCTGTCATGCCCAGCAGGCGCTTACCATGGCGGATGAAGAGCTCGATCCCCAGCTCCTCCTCCAGCTCGCGAATATGCCGGCTAACCCCGGACTGGGAAGTATAGAGGGCGTTGGCCACCTCGGTCAGGTTGTAGTCGCGGCGAGCGGATTCCCGGATGATGCGCAGTTGCTGAAAGTTCACCCCACCCCTCCTTCTAGTTTGCAGTTGGCAGAGGAGGGGCAGCGACTGCCCCTCCATTAGATCTCATAGTCTGGATAGAGTTGGGCCTGTTTGGCCACTAACTGTACCGTCTGACCCGGCAGCAGGAACTTCACCTCTTCCTTGCTCAACTCGGCCTCGAATAGTGCCCCATTTGTGCCGTCATTACCACGCAGTTCCACGCGGATGCGCGGCCCCATGGGCAGCAGGCGCTCTATGGTGGCACTCACCCCCTCCTGGGCATCGGCAGGCAGGATCTGCAGCTCATGGGGGCGCACATAGGCCACGGCGGCACTGCCTTGGGCCAGATGGGTGGGAGTGTGACCCTTGAGGGTCTGATTGCCGATCCCCAAGCCCTGCCCGGCTACGCGGCCATGGAACAGATTGACGCTGCCCAGGAAGCGATGGACGAAGGGGCTGGCGGGTTGATCGTATACCTCAGCCGGGGTGCCGATCTGCTCGACCTTGCCGGCATTCATCAACACCACCCGATCGGCCACTTCCAAGGCCTCTTCCTGATCGTGAGTGACGAACAGGCTGGTCACATGCAGTTCATCGTGCAATTGACGCAACCAGCGGCGCAACTCCTTGCGCACTTGGGCGTCCAGGGCACCGAAGGGCTCATCCAGCAGCAACACCTTGGGTTGCACGGCCAGGGCGCGGGCGAGCGCGACCCGTTGCCGTTGGCCGCCAGAGAGTTGGGTCGGGTAGCGGCTGGCCACATGGCCCAACTGCACCAGATCCAGTAACTCTTTCACCTTGGCCTGAATGGTGGCCTCATTGGGGCGGATGCGGCGGGGTTTGACCCGCAGGCCGAAGGCCACGTTCTCGAACACCGTCATGTTGCGGAACAGGGCATAGTGCTGGAAGACGAAGCCCACATTGCGTTCGCGCACATGCAGGTCCGAGGCATCTTCGCCGCGGATCAGGATGCGACCGCTATCGGCCTGCTCCAGGCCGGCAATGATGCGCAGCAGTGTGGTCTTGCCGCAGCCGGAGGGGCCCAGCAGGGCGACCAGCTCCCCATCCTTGAAGTCGAGGTTGATGTCGCTCAGGGCGGCATACTGGTTGAAGTGCTTGTTGAGTTGCTGAACCTGAATACTCATGGGGTCACCTATCTAAATTAATGCGGGCACTGTGCACACTAAGGCTGGGCTAGCCGGTTAATGGGGGCGGCTGGCGCCGCGCAGGCGCGTCAACAGGGTTTCGCCCAACAGGGTGAAGATGCCAAACAGCGCCAACAGGCTGGCCACGGCAAAGGCCGCGCCGGTCTGATATTCGTTGTAGAGGATCTCGATATGCAGCGGCAAGGTGTTGGTCTGGCCGCGAATGTGGCCGGAGACCACGGAGACGGCACCAAACTCGCCGACGGCTCGGGCGGTGGAGAGCAGCAGGCCGTACATCAGACTCCAGCGGATGCTGGGCAGGGTGACGCGCCAGAACATCTGCAGACCGCTGGCTCCTAGTACCATGGCGGCCTCCTCCTCTTCCGGGCCGCGAGCCTCCATCTGGGGCAGCAGCTCGCGCACCACGAAGGGCACAGTGATGAAGGTGGTGGCCAGGATAATGCCTGGGGTGGCGAAGATGATCTTGATGTCATGGGCGCTCAACCACTCGCCAAACCAGCCGCGGCTACCAAAGAGCAGCACCAGCATCAGACCGGCAATCACGGGCGAGACCGAGAAGGGCAGGTCGATTATGGTGATGAGCAGTTGGCGTCCGGGGAAACGGAAGCGGGCTATGGCCCAGGCCGCCGCCAGACCAAACACTAGGTTCATCGGTACGGAGAGCAAGGTCACCAGGCCGGTGAGCCCCATGGCCTTCAGAGCATCAGTTTCACTGATGGCATGCCAGAAGAAGAGCAGGCCGGGCCGCAGCGCCTGAATGAAGATGGTCGCCAGGGGCAGCAGCAGCAGGACGGCAAACCAGCCGACCCCCAGGGCGATGAGCAGCCATTTGACCCAACCCGGTTCGCGGGTGACTTGCTGAATTGGTGTCACTGTGATGGTGATGGGCTCGCTCATGCGCGGCTTCCTCCGATACGCTGCCAGCTCCAGGCTTGCAGCTTGTTGATGAGTAACAACAGGATAAAGGAGAGGGAGAGCATCACTACGGCAATGGCCGAGGCGCCAGCATAGTCATACTCCTCCAGGTGACTCATGATCATCAAGGGCGCGATTTCCGAGACCATGGGCAGGTTACCGGCGATGAAAATGACCGAGCCGTATTCACCCACAGCGCGGGCAAAGGCCAGGGCGAAGCCGGTGATGAGTGCCGGCACCAGGCTGGGCCAGATGACTCGCACGAAGGTTTGCAGTCGGTTGGCCCCCAGGCTGGCGGCCGCCTCTTCCAGCTCGGTCTCGCTCTCCTTGAGCACGGGCTGCAGGGTGCGCACCACAAAAGGCAGGCCGATGAAGGTCAGGGCGATCACCACCCCTATGGGGTTATAGGCCAGCTCGATGCCGAAGGGTTTGACCAGCTGACCAATCCAGCCGTTCGGCGCGAAGATGGCGCAGAGGGCAATACCGGAGACGGCGGTGGGCATGGCAAAGGGGAGGTCGATGAGCAAGTCGACCAGACGGCGGCCGGGAAACTGGTAGCGCACCAGGATCCAGGCCAGGATCAGGCCAAACAGACTGTTGAGCGCCGCAGCGATAAGCGCGGCGACGAAGCTCAACTTGAACGAGGCAATGACGCGAGGTTCGCTGACCACCAACCAGAATTCGGCTGCCGTCAGGTTGACCACGCTGTAGAGCACCAGTGCCGAGATGGGCAACAGCACCAGGAGCCCCAGATAGAGCAAGGTGAACCCTAGCGTGGGGCCGAAACCGGGTAACACGGAGTAGGAACGAAATCGCATAACCATCCCTTTTGTAATAAACAAATTCACTTTAATAAGGTGATTGTGCTGATTGGCGTGCGGGCAAACAAATATCAATAAGCCATTTGCTAAGCACTTTTTTTGCTAAGTGAGCCAAAGCCCGCCGCCACGGCAGGAATGGGCGCTTGGCCCGGTCGCAGGGGATGATATAGGTTCTATTGAGGCTTTTTTGTGGGGTTTTATGTTGGTTTAAGCTAAGGCGTGAATTTTTCATGCATATATTAGAAATAAATAGCCTAAGTCGGCCGAGCTTGATGGGCTGGTTAGCCACAAAAATGCATAAGCACTCTCAGGCTAGAGTCTGGGCTAATTCCCGGACCTGGTGACTCTGGGGGAAGCGACTCTCCTGCAGCAGTTCGGCCAGCAGCGTGAGCCCCTCTGACCACTCGCCATGGCCCGACTGGGCATTGATATGACCCGCTTCGCCTATATCAATCAGCGGCACTTGCCACTGCTGGCTCCAGTAGTGGGCACGCTCCACGCTCATCCAGGGATCGTTGCGGCTGGCGACTAGCCGGGCAGCAAAGGGCAGGGGAGAGGCCAACTCCCGATCGGCAATGGCGAAGTTAGCCGGGTCGGCGGGGGCGACGATAAACAGGCTGGCGATCTTGTCGGCGTGACGGCGGGCCGCCGCGATGGCGGCCAGGGTGCCAAAGGAGTGGGCCACGAGATGCACCTTGCCCGAGCTGTACTGCAGCAGTTCGGCCACCCGGTTACTCCAGCTGGCGAGTTCGGCGCGCTCCCAGGTCTGCCCGGTGACGCGCTGCCAGTGGGGAAAATGGCGGTGCCAGTGGCTCTGCCAGTGATCCGGGCCGCTATTATGCAGCCCGGGAACCAAGACTATCTCATCCATCTGGAACTCCCTGTCGAGGTGGGTGGCGAAGGGCTCAACGCCCCTGTTGATAGAGCTGGTCGAACAGACCACCCCGGGCGAAGTGCTTCTTCTGGGCCTTATCCCAATTGCCTTCCAGATCCTGCACGGTAAACAGGCTCAACTGGGGAAATTGCTTGCTGAACTCCTGGGCAATGGCTGGCGAGGTAGGGCGGTAGTAGTGCTTGGCTATGATGCGCTGCCCTTCATCCGAGTAGAGATACTCCAGGTAGGCCTTGGCCACCTGCTCGGTACCATGTTTCTTGGCTACCTTGTTCACCACGGCGACCGGCGGTTCGGCCAAGATGGAAACAGAGGGGGTGACCAACTGATACTTATCCCTGTTCTCCGGCTGGTTTAGCACCAGCAGGGCTTCACTCTCCCAGGCGATGAGCACATCTCCCAAGCCCCGCTCGATGAAGCTGGTGGTGGCACCTCGGGCGCCAGAGTCCAGCACCTTCACATGCTGATAGAGATTGGTGACAAACTTTTGGGCCTCGGCTTCGCTGCCGCTCTTTTTCAGGGCGTAGCCCCAAGCGGCCAGATAGTTCCAGCGGGCCCCCCCCGAGGTCTTGGGATTGGGGGTGACAACGGAGATGTCATCGCGGACCAGGTCGTCCCAATCCTTGATCTGCTTGGGATTATCCTTGCGTACCAGGAAGACGACGGTGGAGGCAAACGGCGTGGCGTTATGGGGCAGGGCGCTCTGCCAGTTGGCATCGATGAGTTGGGTCTGGGCAATGGCGTTGATGTCATAGGCCAGAGCCAGGGAGACCACATCGGCTTCCAGACCATCCCCTACAGAGCGGGCCTGTTTGCCTGAGCCGCCATGGGATTGGTTGACCACCAGAGTGTCGCCGGTTTTGGCTTGCCACTGCTTGGCAAAGGCGGCGTTGTACTCCTGAAACAGTTCACGGGTTGGGTCGAAGGAGACGTTGAGCAGTGTCACTTCGGCCGCCTGTGACTGACTCAGGGGGAAAAGTAGGGTTGAGAAGAGGGTCAAAGAGGCGAGAGACAACTTCATAACAGGACTCCACAATATTTTAATGGTGCCAGCATGCCTGAGCGGCTTATCTACTCGAACCAATAAAAAGCGCTTTGCTTATCTCATTTATATATATAACGCCCTGTGTGGCGACTGGGTTGGGCTCCTTCTGGGTCTCGATTGCAATCGAGTGAGATAGCGGCTCCCACGCCTGACCCAAGGGAGATGTTCTGCTTGAGCTTTGATAGTGGTGTAGATAAGAGCATCGGGGCTCTGGTCGATTGGGGGCGCGGATGAACATGCTGGGGGTCACTCCGCAGATCCAACCCATCACACTTCACCTTATTGCTTACCGCCACACACCTTTATGTATGGGTGAACTAGGCTATCTGTATATCCGTCGGGATACATGAACTGGATGGCTTAACGAGGGGGCACCATGGAGTGCAGAAAACATATGGCACCCGAGTATCTCTTGGGAGGGGGCGCCATCGAAACGCTAGGTGATTACCTGACGCAATTTCTGGCCAAACGGGTGTTGTTGGTCACCGATCCTGGCGTCATTCAGGCGGGCTGGGTGGATCGGGTGTTGCCACAGTTACAGCGGGCCGGAGTCGAGTATTGGTTGTTTTCGCATTTGACACCGAATCCCAAGGACGCCGAGGTGATGGCGGGAGTTGAACTCTATCACCAGCATGAGTGTGACCTGATAGTGGTGGTCGGCGGCGGCAGCCCCATGGATTGTGCCAAGGGTATTGGTGCCCTGGTTAGCAATGGTGGCACTCTGCTGCAGTTTGCCGGCTTGGATCGGGTGCCAAAACCGGGGCCGCCCCTCATCTGTATCCCAACCACGGCTGGCACCGGGGCTGAAGTGTCGCGCTTTGCCATCATCACTGACACGCTCAGCAATGTGAAATTTGCCATAGTGAGCCCGACCATGGTGCCCACACTGGCATTAATCGATCCGGTCACCACCACGACTATGTCGTCTGAGTTGACGGCCGCTACCGGTATGGATGCGCTGGTCCATGCCATCGAGGCTTATGTTTCGACGGCCAGCTCCCCCATCTCGGATCTCTATGCGTTAGAGGCGATCCGACTCATCTCTGGCTCGTTGCGTCAAGCGCTAGCCCAGCCTCTGGAGCTGCAGTATCGGGAGTCCATGATGTTGGGTAGCCTGTTGGCTGGCTTGGCGTTCAGCACCGCCAGTTTAGGCTTGGTCCACGCTATGGCGCACAGCCTGGGGGGGCTGCTGGATCTGCCGCACGGGGAGTGCAATGCCCTCTTGCTGGAGTATGTGGTGGCGTTCAATTTTGCGGCGATCCCGGCCCGTTACCAGCAGGTGGGGATAGCCATGGGGCTGCCTATGAAGGGGATTAGTGAGCCAGAGCAGAAGATCCGTCTCATAGCGGCGCTCGCGGGTCTGCGGCGTGATGTCAATCTGGCCCACCCCCTGCGCAATCTGGGGGTGAAGGCCGAGGATATTCCCCTGTTGGCCCGCAATGCGCTGCTGGACCCCTGTTATATTACCAATCCAGTACAGCCTGACGTGGAGGAGATAGCCCATCTCTATGAACAAGCCTTGTAAGAGGCGAGCAGGCATAAAAAAGCCGACCCTGAGGTCGGCTTTTTTCATCGAGAGGGGGTTACCCCTTGCGGCCGGCGAAGACCACCATCACCTTGTCTTTGCCCTTTTCCCGGACAAAGGCGTAGGGGGCATCGCTCAGCTTCTTGTGGCTACCACCGGCAATGGCCGGGTGCTGCTTACGGAACTGACCCAGCTTCTGCCAATGTTTGACCAGCTCGGCTTTCTCGCCACTGGCCAGCTCGCTCCAGTTCATGTCGGAGCGCAGGGTCTGATCAAACACCCCATCCCCCTTCATCAGGCCGCGGCCTGATTCATCGCCGTAGTAGATCTGCACCCCACCCGGCAGCAGCATGAAGCTGTTGGCGATGCGGCGCTGCAGGGCAACATCCTCATAGTCACCGAAGAAGAGCTTGGTATCGTGGGAGGAGATGTAGCTCAGCACGTTAAAGTTTGGATCCGTATTGATGGTGTTCGCGTACTTGGCATAGGTGGGCTCGGCCGTGGTCATGCACTGGGCATTGTTCAGGGCATCACGCTGATAGTCGAAGTTGATAATGGAGTCGAAGCCATTGTCGAACCAGAGATCCTTGTTCATGCCGTGATCCCATACCTCACCCACCATGAAGAAGGGCAGATCGTCCACCTTCTTGCTGGGATTGGCGGCCTTCCACTCCTTGAGGGCGGCATTGGCTTCTTTCTTCAGCTTGGCCCAGGCCTGGGGTTCCAGGTGCTTGACCGTATCGCCACGGAAGCCATCAATACCAAACTTGCGTACCCAGTCGGTATGCCACTTCACCAGGTAGTCGGTGATGGTGGCGTTCGGCAAATCCTTGGCATTGGTATCTTTCTTCGCCTTGAGTACCGGCGGCAGGCTCACATACTTGGTGGATTCGGTGAGGAAGTCCGGCAGGCCGCCCACGGCGCTGGTGACATCATCGGTACCAGGCTGTTGGTAGCCCGGCAGACCGGCGCGCACCCATTCCGGGCCCCACCACTTGCTCCATTCGGCAGACAGATAATCGATATTTTGGGTAACGCTATTCCAGTTGCCATAGAGACCTGCAGGTTTCCACTCTGACCAGCGGGCTGGCAGCTTGTCTTGATTGGTGACCACGCCTTGGGGGCCCACATCTTGCAGGTCGGCCAGGGTGGCATAGCCCACATGGTTCATTACCACATCCAGCACGACGCGGATGCCGCGCTTGTGCGCCTCATCCACCATGGTTTTCAACGCGGCTTCATCGCCGTAGTTGGGGTCAATCTTGGTGAAGTCCAGGGCCCAGTAGCCGTGATAACCATAGAAGGGGAAGGTGCCATTCTCGCCACCACCGACGAAGCCATGCACCTGCTCCACCATGGGGGTGATCCAGATGGCGTTGACACCCAGGTTCTTGATGTAGTCCAGCTTCTCGGTAATGCCCTTGAAGTCACCACCGTGCCAGGTACCGATCTCATCCTTGCCATCTTTCTTGCGGCCGAAGGAGTTGTCGTTGCTGGGGTCGCTGTTTTTGAAGCGGTCGGTCAGCATAAAGTAGACGGTGGCGTTATCCCAACTGAAGGGGTGTGCCTGGCTCTTGACCGGCTCCAGCAGTAGCACGCCTTCACTCTCGGGGGCCGGGGTTAGGGTGATCTTGCCACCCTTGACGGTGGCGGTTTGGCCTGAGTAGGCATCGCGCAGCACAGTGCCATTGGGCCAGCTCTTACCAACGCTGACACTGACCGCTTTGCCATCCCATGCCTGGCAGTCGACGGCGGGTGGTTGACGCTTGAAGCTAGCGGCCTTGGTGGCGCGCAGTACCTTCAGGGTCGGAGCCTGGGGATTGGTGTTGTCCAGGGTGAAGTCGTAGTCACCGGCCAGCAGCACCTTCAGTTGATAGGTTTGATCCTTGGCACAGCTGCTGAGCGGATTGTTCTTGCCGAAGGGCAGGGGCGCAGCGGTGGCCGGACCGAAGGTGGTACCACAGCTCTTGGCCTGGTCGGCTATCTGGATCTGGTAGCTACCCTTGGCCAGTTTGGTGGTCACCAGATATTGATTGTTGCCACGGTACTTGAGCGGTTGTCCATTGGCCTGGTTATTGACGGAGAGATAGAGGGGCGTGGCGATAGTCTCGGCCTGGGCGCTGGTGGCCAGCAGGGCGGAGAGTGTCAGCAGCGCCAGTTGACGGGGCTGGAACATGGGTAAATACCTCAATGATGGCAATTGCGCCCATTCTAGGGAGTGTGGTCTGCAAGGTTTAGCCAAGTTTTGCAAAATGTGATGTCGGTCTACATGGTGGCGTTTTCAAGAGCCCCATGGCCCGTCGGCGCCTGACGCTCTGTGCGCCTGGCGACGCGCAAGTTCGCCCTTAATCGCAGGCAATCTGATGTGATTGAAGCTGGTTGCTTTGACTGAGGTTGACTATGCTTAAAGTGCCACTGAAAGCAATTTCATGTGGAAGCCACTTTGCCCGCCCGTTCCTTGCAGGAGGACGGGCGCTTTTTATGTATATAAATGATTAATATGGAGATTATTTATTTATATTTTTATCAGTAAAATGAGAGCCAGTTCTATAAAGTTCCCGCTTTTTTACGATAAAAATATATAAGGATTTTAGCTTTCCCCTTGGTCGCTGTTGGTGCTAAACCCAGTATAGAGGGGCTGCTATGGAGGGCAGGTATGAGAGTCTTTGCGTTGCTGGCGGCTGTACTGTTGCTGGCTTGTACCGATTGCATGGCACTAGAGCTACAGAAGTGCTGGCCCCAGTGTGATGCCGATCTGTCGTTGCCCGTGTTTAAAGCGGGCCCTGCCGGGGCCCGAGTCAGCCTGAGCCTGCCTCTTACCGCTTCCGATTTGGCCTCCCGTGCCGCGGCGGGTGATCTCTCTCCTGCGGCCTCAACCCTGCCGCGGAGTGAGGCCTCTGGGCTCACACTCAAACATGCCCGCCCCGAGCTCTCCTGGCGTGGTGACGAGTATCGGGGGGCGGTGCGCCTGTATGGCAACAAGGTCCGTTTCAAGATGCAGAGCCTGGATCAGGCCCAGCAGTTGCAGTTTACCGTCAAGCCCGATGAGGTGAAGCTGCAGTTGCAGTGGCGTTTCAACTAACCAGGCGCTCCAACGCTAAGTCAAACCACATCCAGGGTGGGCAAGGTCGGCCCATTTCCGTTACCATCACCTCCTTTTGCAAAATGCAGCCCAGAGCTGAGGGGGAAGAATGCGGATTGGTTTTGATTATGGAACCTCCAATTGTGCGGTGGCGCTCTGGCAGGATGGCCTGGTACGGCGTCTGCCTCTCGAAGGGCGTGAGCTCTATCTGCCTTCGACTCTGCATGCTCCCCACCGCGATGCGATTGCCGATCTGTTGTTGCCCCAGGTCGCGCCGGCTCAACGAGCCCAGTTTATTAGCCAGCGGGAGCTGGCCATTGCCAAGGGGCCGCGTCTGCGTGCCAACCTTGAGGATGAGGGCTTGGAGTACCAACTGCTGGTGGGGCGAGCGGCGACCGATTGCTATCTGGCGGCGCCGGAGGAGGGCTACTACCTCAAATCCCCCAAGTCCTTTCTGGGGGCCACCGGCCTTTCTGACTCCCAGATCCAGCTATTTCGCGACATAGTGGCGGCCATGATGGCCACCATCAAGCAGCGGGCCGAGGCCGAACTGCAGGCGGAAATTCAGCAGGCGGTGATCGGCCAGCCGGTCAACTTTCAGGGCTTGGGCGGCGAGGAGAGCAATCGCCAGGCGCGGCAGATCTTGAGTCAGGCCGCCGCACTGGCCGGTTTTAGCCAGGTGGAGTTCCAGTATGAACCTGTGGCGGCCGGTCTGGAGTTCGAAGCCAGCCTCAGCCAGGAGCAGGTGGTGTTGGTGCTGGATATCGGCGGCGGCACCACAGACTGCTCCATGTTGCGGATGGGGCCGGAGCGGGTGTTGGCCTCATCGCGGCAAGAGGATCTGTTGGGGCACTCGGGGCAGCGTCTGGGGGGCAACGATTTCGATATCCGCCTGGCGGTGGCCGAGCTGATGCCCCTGTGTGGCTTGAATGCCAGCAATCGTCGCGGTTTGCCCATGCCGAGTAAGCTGTTTTGGGATGCCATGTCCATCAACGACGTCCAGGCTCAGGGGCGTTTCTATGCGCCGGAGACGGTGCGTCTACTCAAGCAGTTGGTGTTGGATGGGGCTGACTCGAAGTTGCTGGCGCGCCTGGGTTGGGTGCGCGAGCATAAGCAGACCCACCATCTGGTGTGGGAGGCGGAGCAGGCCAAGATCCAGATGAGTGGCGACGAGCACTTCTCGCGTTTTGTCACCCTGCTGAATGAGGAGCTCAGCGTGCCCTTCAGTCACGGCCGTTTTGCCGAGGTGAGCCTGCCTTTGCTGGAGAAGATAGGCGAGCT
The DNA here is from genome assembly GCF_055413345.1 of Pseudaeromonas sp. HNCC25DJ180. Taxonomy (NCBI): domain Bacteria; kingdom Pseudomonadati; phylum Pseudomonadota; class Gammaproteobacteria; order Aeromonadales; family Aeromonadaceae; genus Pseudaeromonas; species Pseudaeromonas sp. HNCC25DJ180. The sequence continues at coordinate 194,943 of NZ_JBVAYF010000001.1, read as the reverse complement.
GGCCGATGAGGCAGTGCGCCAGGCGGGGGTGACGCCTCAGGTGATCTTCGTCACCGGCGGCACGGCGCGTTCGCCGGTGATCCGGGCTTGGTTGCAGCAGCGCTTTGCCGGCAGCCAGATAGTGGAAGGGGATCACTTCGGTAGCGTCATCGCGGGCCTGGCCCGTTGGGCCGAACGCTGCTTCGGCTGAGTGGCGCGCCATGGTTACAACCCATAACGAGAGGAGAGAACGAGTGGAACCACAAGCCGAACAACAGAGCGATGATGCGATCTTCGATGAGGCCACCTTGCTGGTGGTGCTGGAGAACCAGCTGGCCGATAACCACCCGATCCGGGTAAAGGAGACACTGCTACGTCTCTCCCTGACCGGTCATGAGCGGGAGGAGGCCATGAGCCTGATGGCTTGCGCCCTGGCCGCCGAGATCCTGGCCATGGAGCAGGAGTCCCGCTCCTTTGACGAAACCCACTACGGCGCGCTCCTGGCCTCTTTGCCCGAGATGCCCTGGGCCGAGGAGTAAACGGCGTCGTGATGGCCCGAGAGAGGCGATGTTAGATGGCGCCGCCGTAGGGTAAGACCACCTTCTGCACCTGGAACTCCTGGCTCCAGCGTGCCGCACTGCGCGCCGAGTAGTCGAGCTCGGTACGCACCTCTTTGATGTGGAAGCGGCGTAAGTCCTCTGGTGGCAGCACGAAGTGGCCGGGGGCATTGTAGGGCGGCAGTTTGCCGATCCAGCAGACCCGCTCATCCACGCCGATGCGCTGGAAGAAGATTTGCTCCACCGAGGCCTGTTGACGCAGGCGGATCAGCTCATTGCTGCTGCGGGGGGCATCGTGGCGGGTGAACAGCTCCGGCTGCTCCTGTTGCAGCAGTTGATAGTGCACGTTGCCCTGCCAGGCGACGATGGCGCCGGGGGCAATCAGCTTCTTGTTGGCGGCAGGAAAGAGGTAGTTGGCGCAGCTCCCCAGACAGAGGCGCGGCACTTCCAGATTGATCTTCTCATCATGCAGCCAGTAACCCAGGGCCATGGCCGCTTCGTTGTCGCCGCCCCGGGAGTCCACCTCCAGAATATGGATCTTTTTATCCTGCACCAGGGTGCGTAGGCGATGGACGCTGGCCCAGTCTATGGGGCCGACCAGCGTGGCGCGGCCACTCTCACCATTGGCACTCACCCCTTGAGGTGGCTCGGTAGGCAGGCTGCTACAGCCCGCGAGCAGGGCCAAGCCCCCTAGCAGTGCGAGCAGGGTAGGGGCTGGACAGTGATGGGGATGGCGCATGGGCGGCTCCAGGGCGAAAAATCAATTCGAGCGAGTCTAACGGATGGCAGCGGAGGGAGCCAGTGATCCGCGGCTCATCCATAGGGTAATACTGGCGAGGGGCGCGGCGGGTGGTATACTGCCCCCCTTAATCAGTGAGGGACTATTATGCTCAAAATTCTGCGTCTGGCCGTGCTGGGGATGCTGATGCTGGTCTGGTTTGTCTTGGGGCTGCTGCTCTGTCTGCTGCGTCCGCGTCATCGCACCAACGTCTATTGGCTCTCTTGCCGCATGATGCACCAGGCCTGCCCGTTACTGGGGATCAAGGTGCGAGTCATCATTCCTGACGCATGTCGGGATCTGGGCCCAGCCGTCTATGTAGCCAACCATCAGACTAACTGGGATATCATGGTGATGACCGGGGCCGTGCGGCCCGGTGTGGTGGCGGTAGGCAAGAAGAGCCTGCTCTGGTTGCCGCTGTTTGGTCAGCTCTTTTACCTCTCCGGCAACATCCTCATCGATCGCAGCAATCGCTCGCGGGCCATAGATACCATACGCCAGGTGGTCGAGAAGATCCGCGGCCAGCGCCTCGCCATCTGGATGTTCCCCGAGGGCACTCGTTCCTTGGGCCGTGGTCTCTTGCCATTCAAGACCGGCGCCTTCCACACGGCCATGCAAGCCGGGGTTCCCATAGTGCCCATTGTTGCCTCCAGTTATGCCAAACAGATCGATCTGAATCGTTGGGACAACGGCGAGGTGGTGATTGAGATGCTGCCGCCACTCGACTCGACCCAGTGGGAGCGAGATCAGGTGCGGGAGTGTTCCGAGCAGGTGCGAGCGATCATGAAGGCTAAATTGCAGGAGCTGGATGGCCGAGTGCGCCGCCCCGCTGGCGAGGTGGCGGTAGCGGACCGCTTGGCACCGGAGCAGAGTAATCAGCACGACGCATGATTGTCCCTTAGGTCCGGTTTTTGACAACCAAGGCAGCCAGCTGGCTGCCTTTTTGCTGCCCTGAAAAACTGCAGGGGAAAACTGCTCGGAAAAATAGGGCGTGAGCGTTGCGGCTTAGTGGGGTTGGGGGTTGGCCGCGAGCAGCTCGGCAATCTCGGTGGGAAACTGCTTGGGGGCCGAGATGGTGACCGTTTTGTGGCGTCCGAGCTCGCCTTTGACTATGGTCACCTGCCCCTTGGCCACCTTGAACTGCTTGGCCAGGAACTTGATGAGGTGGCTATTGGCCTGGCCATCGATCGGTGGTGCCGTGATGGCCAGTTTGAGTTCGTCGCCATGGAGCCCTTGAAACTGGTCGCGGCTGGCCTTGGGCTGGATATAGAGATCCAGCCACAGGGTATCGCCCTCCTGGCGCAGGGCCATCAGAGCATGCTCCACAGGGGGCCAAACAGATCACTCAGCAGGTAGTTGAGCGCCTGCAGACCGATGAACAGCACCAGTACTGAGAAGTCCAGGCCACCCATGGCCGGTATGATGCGGCGTATGGGGGCGAGCAGGGGCTCCGTCAGCTGGGTCAGCACATAGTCTATCGGGCTGCGGCCCTGACTGACCCAACTGAGTAGGGCGCGGGCCACCAGCATCCAGAACAGCAGAGAGCCCGCCTGTTTGAGCACCAGCAGGCCGCTCACCATCAGGAGCCCCAGCCAGTCGGCTTGGATCATACCGAGCAACTTGAGGCTGGCATATTTCAGCAGCGCCACCACCAGGGCCAGCACCACGGCCGCCAGATCCAGGCCGCCAATACTGGGGATCATCCGGCGCAGGGGGGCGAGTATGGGCTGGGTGGCCTTGACGGTAAACTGGCTCAAGGGGTTATAGAAGTCGGCGCGGACCCATTGCAACCAGATGCGCAGGATCACCACCATCAGAGAGAAGTTGAACAGGGTATCGAGAAGAAAATAGAGCGTCTGCATGGGTGTCCTTCAGTTGGTTGAATAAGTGTCAGGTATTCTCATGGCGCCAGAGGGTCTGCTCGCTGAGAATGCGATATCCTGGCCCATGATGCCAGTTTGTGCTGCTAGAGAGAACCGTACTCGCGAGTGCCGAAGATGGCGGTGCCGATCCGTACCTGGGTGCTGCCACAGGCTATGGCGGTGGTCAGGTCATGGCTCATGCCCATGGAGAGGGTGTCCAGTTGCGGGTATTGCTGCTGCAGATCCAGGTAGAGCTGTTGCAGACGACGGAAACTTTCTGACAGTATGGCGCCATCCTCAGTATTTTCGGCGATTGCCATCACTCCCCTGAGCGTTACTCTTGGTAGCTCATGAATCCTGCTGGCGAGTGCAAAAACTTCGGCTTCGGTCGTACCCGACTTTTGGCTTTCTCCGCTAATATTAACCTGAATGCAGAGGTTGAGTGGGCCAAGGGCCTCCGGGCGTTGCTCATTCAGGCGCTCGGCGATTTTGAGACGGTCGACACTCTCCACCCAATCAAAGTGTTCGGCCACGATTCTGGTCTTATTTGATTGTAGCGGGCCAATAAAGTGCCATTCGATATCGGTTAAACCGGCTTCGTGCAGGGCTTGCACCTTGCCGACGGCCTCCTGGGCATAGGATTCGCCAAAGTGCCGCTGTCCAGCCTGATAGGCTTCGAGGATGGCAGCCAGGGGTTTGGTCTTGCTGACGGCCAGTAACTGGACCGTGTGTGGTTGACGTCCGGCCGCTTGTGCGGCCAGTTCGATTTGTTTTTGTACCTGCTGCAGATGTTGCGCTATGTCGCTCATGTTCTCACTGCTATTCGCTGAAGGGAGTTTGGATACACATGGATATCACAGAGTTATTGGCATTTAGTGTAAAGCATAAAGCCTCGGATCTACACCTCTCCGCGGGTGTGCCACCCATGATCCGTGTGGATGGTGATGTACGGAAAATCAACCTACCATCGCTGGAGCATCGTCAAGTTCATGCTCTGGTCTATGACATCATGAATGACCATCAGCGCAAGGAGCTGGAAGAGAACCTTGAGGTCGACTTCTCCTTCGAAGTGCCGAACTTGGCTCGTTTCCGGGTGAATGCCTTCCACCAGAATCGGGGGGTGGCCGCCGTATTCCGGACCATTCCCAGCACGGTATTGACCCTGGATGAGCTGGCTGCTCCAGAGATCTTCCGCCAGCTCTCTGAGCTGCCACGCGGCCTGGTGTTGGTAACCGGCCCGACAGGCTCGGGTAAGTCCACCACCTTGGCGGCCATGATTGACTACATCAATGACAACTTTCACCACCACATTCTCACCATTGAAGATCCCATCGAATTCCTGCATGAAAACAAGCGCTGCCTCATTAACCAGCGGGAAGTCCACCGGGATACCTTAGGCTTCAGTAACGCCCTGCGTTCGGCGCTGCGGGAAGATCCGGACATCATACTGGTGGGGGAAATGCGGGATTTGGAAACCATTCGTCTGGCGCTGACGGCGGCCGAAACCGGTCACCTGGTGTTTGGTACCCTGCACACCAGCTCGGCTGCCAAGACCATAGACAGAATCATCGACGTGTTCCCTGGGTCGGAGAAGGATATGGTTCGTTCCATGTTGTCCGAGTCGTTGCGGGCGGTTATCTCTCAGACCCTGCTCAAACGTATCGGCGGGGGGCGGATTGCGGCGCATGAGATCATGGTCGGTATCCCCGCCATCCGTAACCTGATCCGGGAAGATAAGATCCCCCAGATGTACTCAGTGATCCAAACCGGGATGATCCATGGCATGCAGACCATGGATCAGTGTCTCAAGCAGATGGTTGCGCGTGGTCAGATCTCGGTACAGGATGCCAAGATCAAGGCCTCTGACCCTAACAGCATCTAAGGATAAGATGATGAAGCTCGATAGCTTATTGAGACTTTTGATCGACAATCACGGTTCTGACCTGTTCCTGTCGGTGGGGATCGAACCCTGCCTCAAGGTGCATGGTCGCTTGACCACCCTGGGGACGGTACGGCTGGATGCCGAGATGGTGGCCGAGTTTATTCAGGAGGCCATGAGCCCCGAGGCCTATAAGAAGTATTGCGTCGCTCATGAGGCCAACTTTGCCTTGCAGCGCCCAGAGCTGGGACGCTTCCGTATCAGTTGTTTCTGGCAGATGGGGGTCCCGGGCATGGTGGTGCGTCGCATCATCACCGAGATCCCGACCATGGAAGAGCTCTTCCTGCCGGGTGTGCTGCGGGAGATCGGCTTGGCCAAGCGAGGCCTGGTGCTGTTTGTCGGGGCGACCGGGGCGGGTAAGTCTACCACCCAGGCGGCAATGATCGGCTATCGCAATCAGAGCACAGAGGGGCACATCCTCACCATCGAAGATCCGGTGGAGTTTGTGCACCAGCATGGGCGTTCGCTCATCACCCAGCGTGAGGTGGGCTCGGATACCGAATCCTTCGATTCTGGCCTCAAGTGCGCCCTGCGTCAGGCGCCCGATGTGATCCTGATAGGTGAAATTCGCTCTCAGGAGACCATGGAGTTTGCCATGTCGTTTGCCGAGACGGGTCACCTCTGTCTGGCGACCCTGCACGCCAACAACGCCAACCAGGCGCTGGAGCGGATCATGCACCTGGTTCCGGTCGAGAAGCACCGCCAACTGCTGTACGATCTCTCCTTCAACCTCAAGGCGATCGTGGCGCAGCAGCTGATCCCGAATCGGGATGGTTCGGGACGGCGGGCGGCATTTGAGATACTGCTGGCTACGCCCCTGGTGAAGGACATCATCCGCAAGGGCGAGATGCACAGGCTCAAGGAGGTGATGGCTCACTCTCGGGAGCAGGGCATGGTGACCTTCGATCAGTCGCTGTTTGACTTGTATCGCATCGGGGTTATTGGTTATAACGAAACCCTGGCTTATGCCGACTCACCCAATGATGTGCGCCTGATGATCAAGCTCGATTCCGGGCAGGATCTGGATTCGGGCCTGCTCAACAATGTTACCGTAGATTAATGTCACACTAGAGTAAGGAAAACGCCCCATGTTGATGCTTCTGTCACCGGCCAAGACGCTGGATTATGAATCGAGGCTCATCACGGCGCGTTATACCCAACCTGAGTTGATCTCGCAAGCGAGTGAGCTGGTGGCGGTTTGTCGCCAGCTCACTCCGGCCCAGCTTGGCACTCTGATGAGTATCAGCGACACGCTGGCCGGGCTCAATGCGGCGCGCTTTGCCCAGTGGCAAACCGAGTCTACCCCAGAGAACAGCCGTCCGGCTTTGCTGGCCTTCAAGGGGGATGTCTATACCGGCTTGGCGGTCGAGGATTTCAGCGAGTCAGACTTGGAGTTTGCCCAGGCTCATCTGCGCATGCTCTCCGGCCTCTATGGGCTGCTGCGTCCCCTGGATCTGATGCAACCCTATCGCCTGGAGATGGGCAGTCGTTTGATGAATCCGCGTGGCAAGGATCTCTACACCTTCTGGGGGGAGAGTCTCACCGAGCGGGTAAATGGGTTGTTGGCCACTCATGAGACGCCTGTGCTGCTTAATCTCGCCTCGGAAGAGTACTTTAAATCCCTGCAACCCCGTGGCCTGCAGTGGCCTTGTATCTCCCCTCTGTTTCAGGATGAGAAAGCGGGCAAGTACAAGATCATCAGTTTCTATGCCAAGCGGGCCCGAGGCTTGATGGCCCGTTACCTCATAAAACAGCGTCTGGATAAGCCAGCCGATCTGCTGGCGTTCAATCTGGCGGGTTACGCCTACTGCCCTGAACTCTCTACACCCGACAAACCGCTGTTTCGCCGGAGTGAGGCGGCAGCTCGCGGCGAGCGGTGACGCCATGTGCTGCTCTTCTCACTACGCCGGGTCGTGGTTCAAGAGTGTCGCGACGGCTTGCTGGGGTAAACAGAGGGCAAACAGGGCGGCCGCTGGCATGGGGGCATGATAGAAGTAGCCCTGGATCTCGCGGATGCCGAGGTCTGTCAGTTTCCGCTGCTGAGGCTCGGTTTCTACCCCTTCAGCCACTATGGCCAATTTCAAGTCGCGAGCCATGTTGATGATGGCGCGTACCAGCAACTCCCCCTGTTTTCCCTCCATCAGGCGCAGTACGAAGCTGCGATCCAGCTTCACCACGTCCAGCGGGTAGTGGCACAGGGTGTTGAGCGCCGAGTAGCCGGTGCCAAAGTCATCTAGTGCCAGGTGAATGCCCAGCTGTTTGATCCTGTGCATCCGTTGTACCGCCTCTCTGGGTTGCTCCAGCAGCATACTCTCGGTGATCTCGATGCAGAGCTGATCGGACTCCATGCCACTCTCTTGCAGAATTTGCTGCAACATGGGCAAGAGAGTGTGGCAGCTCAGGTGGCGGGCGGAGAGATTGACATGGATCTGTAGGCTGGGCAGGCCCTGAGCCTGGCGCTTTTGGTTGAGGCTGGTGCCCAGGCTGCAGGCTTGCTGCAGTACCCAGATCCCCAGCTCTATGATGAGCTGGCTCTCCTCGGCAAAGGGGATGAATTGAGCGGGAGGAATATAACCCACATCGGGATGGGGCCAGCGGGCCAGAGCCTCCATGGCCACTATCTCCTGGCTCGCCACGTCGACTATGGGTTGAAAGAAGAGCTGTAGCTGGTTGTTGCGGATAGCTTGGGGGAGATCCCGTTTGATCAGCGTCAGCCGCATGGACTCCTGCTGCAAGCGGCGGGTGTATAGAGCTATGGGGCGGCGGCGCTGTTTGGCCCGGTTGAGAGCAAAATCGGCCCCCTGCAGTATCTCTTCGGCGCAATGAAATTCGGTGGTACCGATAACGATACCGATGGAAGCCGTGATGGCGAGCTCGGTTTGCTGGATATAGGCCGAGGCGGTGATGAGGCGCAGGCACTCCTTGGCCAGGCGCAGAGGTTGCAGTGGGTGTAGGCGATGGGGGAGGAAGAGGACAAACTCATCGCCGGCGATCCGCGCCAGCCATTGCTCGGGGAAGTGGTGGCTCAACCGCTCTGCTATCAGCTGTAGCAAGGCATCCCCCATGGTGTGACCAAAGGTCTCATTGATGAGCTTGAAGTGGGCAAGATCAATATGCAGCAGGGAAAATATCTCATTTTTCAGCGGATTGATTTGCGCCAGGTGAGCATCGACTCGCTTCAGTAGCTGATGACGGTTGAGCAGACCGGTCAGGGCATCATAGTGGCTCAGGCGGTAGATAGTGTGCTCATTGTTCTTACGCTCGGTGATGTCGCGCGCCGTAATGAGCCAGCCCGCCTGTTGGTCTGTGCCGAGCGGGATCAGGTTGATTTCACAGGGTACTCGCCAGCCGGCCCGACCAACAAACTCCCATTCGAAGGCGCGCTTACCTTCCGTTATCAATAGCTGGAATCGAGCTTGCGAGGTGAGATGATTCCCCGCTTCTGGCGTGAACAGCTTGGCCAGGGGGCTGCCTATCAACTGACCAGGATGGTCATACCCCAGCAGCTGTAGCGATGCCTGGTTAATATTCTGCAGTTGCTCATCCACCACGAGCAGCATGCCGACCGATGCCCCCTGAAACAGGGCGCTGAATTGCTGCTCTATGAGCTGGCGCCCCTGCTCCGATAGCCGGCGGGAGTGTTGCAGTTGGGCTATGATATGGCTGGCCTGGGCAATTTCATCCTGGCCGTCGAGAGGAAAGTGGATGGCCCCTTCATCTTGCGACACCTGTTCGAGCCCCTGCTCCAACAGGGTGAAACGGCTGGAGATCTGGCGTTGGAATAGACGATAAAAGAGCCCAAACAGCAGTATGCTCAGCAGCAGCGTGGTCATGAACCAGACCTGCAGCGAGAGTTTGCCACCTTGATAGAGCGCCCGTGGCGCCTGAACCTCCACCCAGGCAATCGCTTGCTGATTCATATCCCGTATCGGTGCAGAGGCAGTCAGCATCTCGGGGTGGTGCTCAATGGCGATCTCATTTGGCGCACCGGTCACTTCGTTTTGTGCCCTGGCTGGCGAGAGTTCGGGTAAGAGCAATCTTGTCTGGGCCGGGAGCAGGGATTGATAACGAGCCGGAAAGAAGTCGGGGAGCCGGCGGCCCCAAATCATCCAACCCGCCACCGGCCCCTGCTGGCTGCTGGTCAGAACCGGTGTCATGCTGATGAGGTAGGGGAGCCGTTGCAGTGTGAGCAGGCCGCTGACCGGGGTTAATTGTGACTCTGGATGGGGCAGTCGAGATTGCAGTCGGGGTTGTAGACCATGGGGGCCTAGCAGCTGTTGGCGTAGTTCGGAAGTGGGTGTGCTGATCTGGGTTTTATTCTCGCTTAAGATAACGCCTTCCCGGTAGTGACCCTGTCGATCGATAAATAGCATCAGATCTACATCGTTGCTCTGCATGATCGCCGGGCTTAGGTTACGTTGCAAAAAGCGGGGATCTCCCTGGGTGAGCAGAAGATAGGTCTCATCCCAACTGGCCCAGTCTACCGAGCGGTCTGCCATCTGGCGTAGGCTCAGCTGCAGGGCATTTTGCGCCTGGTGATTGGCTGCTCTTATATTTTGATCCTCTATTCTGTCGATAGCGTTCAGATAGAAGAGACTGAGCAAGAGCAGGCCGCTGCCAATGAGCAGCAGCAGCGCGCCGGCAAACAGCACGGTGGCGCGAGTGGCCAATTTACGCTGAGAAAACAGGCTGAACCGTAACATGTATGGCTCCTACCAGCGGAGGAAGTGGCCTGGTTGTGCGGCGAGCCCAGGCTGGGAACCAGCCGTTCGGCGGTCGAACGCAAGAGGCGGTTTCCTCGATGGGAAATCTTCTAACAGCGTAGCAGCCTAAGAGGGGGAGCATGGGGACGGGTGAGTTACCCTGCTGCTAATGACAGGTGTGATATGCAAAATGTAAAAGGGTGAGCCTAAGCTCACCCTTTTGTCACCTGGCCAGAGGGGCTCAGGCTTTGTCGCTGCCTTCGGGGGCTGACTTGGCAGCCTTGGCCTCTTTGGCCGCCTTCTTCTTGGCCCAGTCTGGCTTGCCCTTGTTCTTCTTGTCGCGCAGCCGCTCCTTCTTGCGTGGCTCTTCCACCACGTTTTCCTTACGCTTGTCGCGCTTTAACTCTTTCTTGGCGTCTGGCTTCTTCTTGCCACCGACCTTGGCGGTCTTGTGCTGGGGTCGCAGTTCGTCAATCACGCGACGGCGCAGCTCTTCGCCGGTATAGCGTTCGATGCGGGCCAGCATCGGCATGTCATGGGCCTCGATCAGGCTGACGGCCGTGCCACGTTTACCGGCGCGGCCGGTACGGCCAATGCGGTGGATATAGACATCGGCGGTGCGGGGCAGATCGAAGTTGATGACATGGCTGACATCCGGCAGATCGATCCCGCGGGCGGCCACATCGGTGGCGACCAGCACATTCACCTCTTCGGTGCGGAAGCGACGAATGGCCTCGCTGCGCTTCTCTTGCTCCATCTCGCCGCGGATCCAGGCGCAGTTAATGCCGCTGGCTTGTAGCTGGGCCGAGATCTCGGCCAGACGCTCCCGGGTCTTGACGAAGATGATGCTACGGGTGACCTCTTCGCTACGCAGTAGATTGCAGAGCAGGGCAAACTTGTGTTCCGGGGTGTCGGCCAGATACATCAGCTGCTGGATCTTGCGGCGTTCACTGCGGGGGGAGTCGGCATTGAGCTCCTCCGGATCCTTGAGCACCTCATTGGCAAACTTGACCAGGCCCGTTCCTTCCAGGGTGGCGGAGAAGAGCATGGTCTGCCGGCGCCAGCGGGCTTCGGCCACAATGCGGTCTACTTCACCGATGAAGCCCATGTCCAGCATGCGGTCGGCTTCGTCCAGGATCAGGATCTCGATGGCGCGGCTATCGAAGCTCTCCGCCTCTATGTACTCCATCAGTCGGCCTGGCGTGGCTATGATGATGTCGGTGGTTTCGGTCAGCGCGGAGAGCTGCTTCTCGTGTTCGACCCCACCAATGATGGTTTCAATGACCAGATGGGTGTGAGCGGCCAGGGCGCGGGCATGCTCGGTGATCTGCAACGCCAGTTCACGAGTCGGCGCCAGGATCAGCACCCGGGCTGAACCGGCACGGCGGCGAGGGAAGTCCAGCAGATGCTGCATGGTGGGCAGCAAGAAGGCGGCTGTCTTTCCGGTACCGGTAGGGGCCGAGGCCAAGATGTCCCGTCCGTCCATGGCGACCGGGATCACCTGTTGCTGGATGGTGGTGGGTCGGGTGAAGCCTTGCTCGGCGACGGCACGCAGCAGGGAGGGATCAAGGTCAAGGGCGTCGAAAGACATGGTGATACTCGTTTACTCATTCAGGCCGGACATTATAGGGCAGTAGCGTGATAAAATCCGCCTCTTGCGGCAGATGCCGGGTAAAAAAACGAGGAGCGATAGCGCAAAATGGCCGGGGACTCTTTCACCTTCAAACAATTTGTCGTGCGTCAGGAGCGGTGTGCCATGAAGGTGGGGACCGATGGTGTGGCGTTGGGGGCCTGGGCGCCGGTGGCTGAGGTTCGTCGCATCCTGGATATTGGCACCGGCACCGGACTCATTGCCCTGATGCTGGCTCAACGCACCCGTGCCCCTTGCCAAATCGTCGCGGTGGAGTTGGATGATGCCGCTGCCGCGCAGGCAGCTGAAAATGTTGCCGATTCCCCCTGGGCTGAACGGATCACTGTGGTGACTGGGGCGTTACAGCAGTTGGTGTCCCCCCCCTTTGACCTCATTGTCTCCAACCCTCCCTACTTTCCCCATGGCCAGTCATTTGCCTCGGCAACGCGCCAGCAGGCTCGCCATACCTCAACGCTGGACCATCACTCGCTCCTGGCGCATGCCCTCCGGCTATTGGCTCCGGGTGGGCGCATTGCCCTGGTGTTGCCTGTGCTTCAGGCTCAGCAGTTGATTGTGCTGGCAGAACAAATGGGGCTCTTCTTGCAGCAATGCCAGCGATTAATTCCGGTGGCTGGCAAAGTTCCAAATCGCTTTTTATTGCTGCTCTCTAGGGATAAAAACCAGGCAATAGTGAGTGACCTTGTGTTATCAACTGACGGGAAACAATATTCCGATATATATGGCGATATGGTTCGGGACTTCTATCTGAAGCTATAAGCAGATCCTTGCCGAAAAATATTATTGCTTTATCCTCCCTCTCTTATTTGCGACGCTGGGCATCAGGTGATCCTGCTGCATCGGCTACCACGGATGGTTGTTCGCGCTGGTGGTGTCCTATCGCCACAGACTATCGATTTCCCCTGGTTTTAGCTGATGTAGAGTTGGAGTTCGCTGTGAGTCATACCATGAAAATGGCCGATGTAATCGGTCTGGGCTTTATGACCTTCGCCTTCTTTTTGGGTGCGGGTAACATCATTTTTCCGCCTATGGCGGGCTTTCTGGCTGGTGAGCAGATGAGCTGGGCCATGCTCGGGTTTCTGGTGACCGGTGTCGGCTTGCCACTGGCCACTATACTGGCGGTGGCCCGAGCCGGGGGCGGCCTGTTGACCATGACGAAACTGCTGCCAGCTGGCGTCGGCACTGCGATTGCCATCGCGGCTTATCTCATCATAGGTCCGGCCTTTGCTACCCCACGTACGGGCCTGGTGGCCTATGAGATGGGGCTCAAACCTTTCCTGGGTCAACAGGCGGGCCCGGCTAGCCTGGTGCTGTTTAGCGTGGGCTATTTTGGCCTCTCCTTGTGGCTCTCCTTGACTCCGGGGCGCTTGCTGGATGCCATAGGTAAGGTGCTGACTCCTGTGCTAGTCCTGCTCTTGTTGGTGTTGGCGGTAGCCGTTTTGGTAGCGCCTCAGGGTGTCGTGCCCGCGGCCAGTGGTGACTATTTGGTCAACCCCGGCGTTAAGGGACTACTGGAGGGGTATAACACCATGGATACCTTTGGCGCCCTGATGTTTGGCATGCTGATCATCGATGTGCTCAAGGAGAAGGGGGTATCCGATCCGGTATTGCAGACGCGGTATCTGGTGCGCGCCGGTCTGATTGCCGCCGCCGGGCTCTGTTTGGTCTATGTATCGCTGTTTCAGTTGGGGGCGAGTTCCGGTGGCTTAGTGGCCACGCCTAACAATGGGGGTGAGATAGTCTCCGTCTATGTCGCTCACCTGTTTGGTCCGGCTGGCCAGTTGGTCCTGGCGGGCATAGTCTCCCTGGCCTGTTTGACTACGGCTGTGGGGTTGACTTCGGCTTGTGCTGACTTCTTTCATACCCTGTGGCCACGGTTTAGTTACCGCGCCTTGGTGATAGTCATGAGCCTGCTCTGTACCCTGATTGCCAATGTGGGTCTCTCGGCGCTCATCACGCTCTCCGTCCCTGTGCTGGTGGCCATTTATCCGGTGGCGGTCGCCCTAGTGGTGATGACCTTCCTCAAGGAGCGCTTTGCCCATCCGGCACTGGCATTCCGCTTGGTGCTGCTGGTCTCCCTGCTGTTTGGTGCTCTCGATGGCCTCAAGAGCGCAGGGTTTGATCTCTCCCTGTTCCACGGCTTGCCGCTGTTTGAACTGGGGCTGGCCTGGCTGTTGCCAACGCTGTGTGCCATGGGGCTCTGCCTCTTGCTGCGAGGCCCACAACTGAGCGTGGTAAATGAGTAAAGCTCTTCGCGCTTAGAAATCACTGAGTCTCAAGGGGCGGCGCTGACGCCCCTTGGTTTATCTGTGCTCTGATGTCCAGATGAAAAAACACCTCCGCGGGGGAGGTGTCGTTCAAGCCATGCCATCGGTAGTTGTGGCGGCTTATACCGTGGTGGAGACGTAGAGGCCCTGGCTCATGCTGTTCCCCGTCATCTCATCAAGCCGTTTTTGCAGCGGAGAGCTGACAAGCTGTTGCGCGGTTTGTAACTGCTGAGCTTTTTGCTGCTGTTGATAGAGTTCAAGTGTGTAGCCGGAGCGATTATTGGTTTCCACCGAGCTCTCGGAAGACTCCTTGCTGGCATTCACATAGCTCTCGACCACCTGCTTCTGGTTGTTAACCTCCGCCACGCCAACTGCGGCGCTACGCTTGGCCGTCTGTTGCTCTGCTTGCTGGGCTTGGCGAGCATCCTGTGCTTCTAGCGCAGCATTTTGCACCCCGTTCTTCTGTTCAGGGGTGAGGGCTGGTTTAGCTGGTAAGGTGCTGATGCCATAGCCTGCGCTGGGTAGCGACGAACCGCCAATGATCATAATCTCCTCCTCAAACTGCACTAAGCTGTCTGTTTTTTGTTCATCTAACTCTAAGTCTATGCCGGGAATCTGCTGGGGTAAAGGTCAGAACAGGTTATTCTTCATCCCATTCAGCCCTGATTCAGCGAGGCCAGCTCTTCGAGCAGCTGGGGCAACCAGCGGGCCAGACGCTCATCCGTCAGGTCATATTGATTGGTCTCATCCAGGGCCAGCCCGACGAAGTAACGCCCCTCGTCCACCAAGGCTTTGGAAGCCTCGAATTCATACCCCTCGTTGGGCCAGTAGCCCACCAGTTGGCACCCCTGGGTCAGCAGCTTGTCATGCAGCAAGCCCATGGCGTCCAGGAACCATTCGCCGTAGCCGGCCTGATCACCCAAGCCGAACAGTGCCACCCCCTTGCCTTGCAGATCCAGTTCCGCTATGGCATCCCAACTTTGCAACCAATCCTCCTGGATTTCACCAAAGTCCCAGGTGGAGATCCCGAGCAGCAGCAGCGGGTAGTGCTCCATCTCTTTGATGGGGGTGGTTTTAAGATTGTGCAGAGTGACCAGGTCACTGCCGAGCAGGGCCTGGATCTTCTCGGCGACGATTTCGGTGTAACAGGTGCTGGAGCCATAAAAGAGGCCGATCTTCATGCTGATTACCACGCGGTTGAACCTGCCGGGTATGCTAGCAAAACTTAGGGAGTGAAACGATCTGGATAACAGGGGCAGTGGTGCTCCGCACTGCTGCCTAGTTCATGGTGTGGCTATTCCCGTGCTCTGCCCCGGGGCTTTGCCAATATTTTGCGCCTTTACTCCGGGCCTGTGTAAGATGGGCCCAGTTCGCAAGGTGGGTGGCCGGGAGGCATGATGCATACGCTAGTGGAACAATTTCTCGATGCACTCTGGCTGGAGCGGGGGCTGGCGGAGCAGACCCTGGCGGCGTACCGCAGCGATCTGAAACAACTGGAGAGCTGGCTGGATGAGCGGGGTTACTCCCTGCTGACGCTGCAAGCGGCCGTACTTCATGACTACTTGGCCTGGCGTCTGGATCTGGGCTTCAAGGCCACCTCTACCGCGCGCCTGCTCTCGGCTCTGCGCCGCTTCTATCAATATCTTATTCGTGAACAACTAAGAGAGGATGACCCCACCGCCTTGCTGTTGGGCCCCAAGCTGCCCCAGCGCCTGCCCAAGGATCTGAGCGAGGCTCAGGTGGAGGCCCTGCTGCAGGAGCCTAACCCCGAGGAGCCACTGGAGTTGCGGGATAAGGCGATGCTGGAGCTGCTCTACGCCAGCGGCCTGCGGGTCTCGGAACTGGTGGGGCTCACCATGGAGAATATCAGCCTGCGGCAGGGGGTGGTGCGGGTGGTGGGCAAGGGTAACAAGGAGCGGCTGGTGCCGCTGGGGGAGGAGGCCATGCACTGGATTGCCTGCTTTTTACGGGAGGGGCGCGGCGCCCTGCTGGGTACCTGCTCCTCGGATGTGCTGTTCCCCTCCAACCGCGCCCAGCAGATGACGCGGCAGACCTTCTGGCATCGCATCAAACTCTATGCCGAGCGGGCGGGTATAGGCGTCGAGCTCTCACCCCATACCCTGCGTCACGCCTTTGCCACCCATCTGCTCAATCACGGTGCCGATCTGCGGGTGGTGCAGATGCTGCTGGGCCATGCGGATCTCTCCACCACCCAGATCTACACCCATGTGGCGCGCGAACGCCTTAACGCCCTGCATGAGGAGTTCCACCCTCGGGCATAAAACCGGCACCCTATTGCGCTGCCAAGTAGCGCGCCTTCTATACTTACTGCAGCTGCTTGGCGCATATCCTTGAGGTGGAGCACTGCCTGAGCCATCCGTAACGCGGAGCCAGAGTGACTGGCTATGCGCTTTTGCTATTTCACTGGACGGAGGAACCGATAACATGGCCAATATGCCGTCCAGAGTGTACCGGATGCTACTGTGTGTTCTCGTAGTATGCGGTTGCTTGCACAACGGCTCGCGTGCCGCCCCATTAGAGCCGATCACCCTCCTCACCGAAGAGTGGCCTCCCTATAACTACAGTGAGGCGTCGCAGCTAAAGGGGGTGTCGGTTGACATAGTCACCGCGCTTCTCAGCGAGTTAGGAAGAGAGGACCCTATTCAGGTACTGCCTAGCGCCCGCGCCAGAAAGATGCTGGATAACAATAAAAGAACCATGATGTTCTCTTTTTTCCGGACGAAGGAGCGGGAGCATCACTATAAATGGATAGGGCCAATTGGCAGGGATGCCATCTATTTTTACAAGAAGAAAGGCAGCCCGCTGGTCATCAACACCTTAGAGGATGCTAAAAAGGTCTCTACCATTGCCTGCCGGCAAACCGGACTTGTCTCCACCATTTTGAAAGAGGCCGGTTTCAAAAATTTAGACACATCCGCGTACAACTCTGAACAGATATACCGCAAACTGCTGCTGGGCCGATGCGAGCTGGCCATCAGCGACTCCCCCCTTGGCGTGACATATCTGCTGAAAAAAATCGGCCTGCCCAGTGATGCCCTGGTTCAAACCAATCTCAAGGTCGTTGAATCAGATCTCTATATTGCCTGCTCAAGAGATATTCCCGATGCCGAAATCGCCTTGTGGCAAAGGGCCCTGGAGCGGATAAAGCAAAACGGGCTCTTTGAGCGCATCGTCAGCGGCGCTAAAGCAACCTATTAACGACGCGCCGTGACTCAGCTCGCCGCATCCTGCCGCTGTGACCGCCTACTTGCTTGGCTGGGTGTTCTAGTGGTTTATGGCGTGGCTCGGAGTGGCGCCATTACAGGGGGCCATCTCCAGCTTCGGCCTGCACGGCCAAGAGGAAGTGCTGCAACAGGGCGAGGCGTGGCTCGGCGGCTTGACGTGCCGCCTGGCTGTGCAACTTGCCCACCAGAGTAGCGGCCCGCGCTATGACAGGTATCACATCGGCAAAGGTGGCGTAGCGGGTGTCTCGCCCTATCTTGCAGATGGCCCGTAACAGGCCTATGGCCCCTAATTGCTCCAGCAGATCCGCATCGTGCAGCAAGAGCGCCTCTGGGCTGCTGGGTTGGGCGTGTGGCAGGTGTTCGGCTATGGCGGCCAGAACCGCCGGGATCTTCTGCTCGGGAAAGCCCCAACCCGCCAGCAACGCAGGAGCCTGGGCCAGCACGTAAGCCAGATTGTCCCACTGCGCCAGCGCCTCCGGCGCTTCGGGTCTGTGGCCGATGAAGACCCCCAAATCATGGAGCCAGCAGGCGGCGTAGAGGATGTCGTCA
Organism: Pseudaeromonas sp. HNCC25DJ180; assembly: GCF_055413345.1. Lineage (NCBI taxonomy): Bacteria > Pseudomonadati > Pseudomonadota > Gammaproteobacteria > Aeromonadales > Aeromonadaceae > Pseudaeromonas > Pseudaeromonas sp. HNCC25DJ180. The sequence goes on along the minus strand of NZ_JBVAYF010000001.1, from coordinate 177,416 downwards.
TCCAGCGCTATGCCAGCCAACTCGGGGGTGGTCGCCAGTTGGCAGGCCTGGGTATAGAGGCGCGGCTGGTGGGAGTATTTATCGACAGGCTTGGCCTGGGCGCGGATGTAGTCGGCCAAGGCGCGGCGCCAAGAGGGGGTCTGACTGGGCATTGCAGGCTCCGGATAGAGGGGGTAAGCCCTACCCTAGCATGTTGTCATCATCCAGACACGTCGCTCAGGTGTGATGGCGCTGAGTCAAGGTGGTGGGATTCATTGGAATATTTTAAGCTGAAGGGCAGGAGCATAGGCCTGGTGACAGGGCGCTGACCACAGCCGGTGCCGCGCCACGCCACGCACCTCCAAAAGAGAGTAAGGAAGCGAAGAGGGAAACGAGCATGTTTAAGGATAAACAGTTTAACGCCGATCTGTTGCGTATCGCCCTGCCCATTACATTACAGAGCGTCATCATGTCGCTGCTGAGCATGACGGATCAGCTGATGGTGGGGCAGTTGGGGGAGGTGGCCATCGCCGCCGTGGGGATAAGCGCCAAGCTGACCTCTATCGTCTCAGTGGTGCTGGCGGGCTTGGCCACAGGGATCTCCATCTACTGCGCCCAGTATTGGGGGCAGGGGGATAAGTTGCGTATCCGGCAGCTGCTGGGGTTCGGCCTGGGGTTGGGTTTGTTGTTTGCCGGAGCGCTGGCGTTGGGTGTCGGCTTTTTTCCGCAGCAGGCCATGTCGCCTTTTACCACGGATCCCAGGGTACTGAGCGAAGGGGCTATCTTTGTCCAACTGCTGGCCATCAGTTATCTACCAAGCATGTTCACCATGATCTACTCCGCAGTGTTGCGCAGTACCGGCAACGTCAAGTTACCCATGTATGCCAGCAGCAGTGCCGTGGTCATCAATGTGTTGCTCAACTACCTGCTGATCTTCGGTCACTTCGGTTGCCCCAAGCTGGGCTTGATGGGGGCGGCCATCGCAACTGGCCTCTCCCGGGTTATCGAGCTGCTCATCCTCCTGGTGGTCGCCTATTGGCAACGGCATGTGGTGGCCGTGACCCATCTTGGCCAATTGTGGGGCATGGAGCCAGGGCAGCTGCGGCGCTTTGGGGTTACGGCGCTGCCCATAGTGCTGACGGAGCTGCTGTGGGTGCTGGGGGAGAGTGGTTATGCCGTGGTGTATGGCCGCATGGGCACGGAGGATATCGCCGCCATGACCATGACGTATCCGCTACAGGGGCTCGCCATCGGCCTGCTCTCCGGTCTGGCGGGGGCGGCTGCCGTGCTGGTGGGTAACCGTCTGGGGGCGGGCAATTTCGCCGGAGCCATCGACTATGCCCACAAGCTGATCCGCATCGGCATAGGGTTGGCCCTGCTGGTAGGCGGGGTGGTCGCCTGGCTTGCCCCCCATTACGTGGCTCTCTACCACACCTCGGCCCGGGTTCAGCACTTGGGGCAACTGTGTGTGCTGGTGTTCTGTGCGTTTCTCTGGGTCAAGGTGGCCAACATGATAGTGGCCGGTGGGGTGCTGAACAGCGGGGGTGACAGCAAGTTTGTCTTTGCCATGGAGTCCCTGGCCACCTGGCTTATCGGTGTGCCTTCGGGGTTTCTCATGGCCTTCTATTTCGAACTGCCCATCTACTGGGTCTATCTGGTGCTCTCGTTGGAGGAGTTGGTGCGTCTGGGGGGGGGTTATGCCCGGGTGCGATCCAGAAAATGGGTGCGCAACCTGGTGGATGAGGAGCAAACCGGGCGCGAAGCGGGATGGGCTGGGGCGTGACGAGACGCGCAGGCGGATAAGCATCGCCTTGGGGTGGCTCCGGGGGACGGACTTAGCCACTGAGCGGTGGCAGGGGCTTGCCGTATCGCCTCGATTTCTTGGCACCTCTTGTTTGACTAATGGGGGATCCCCCATTCCCGGCGCACCTCGTCATAGACAGGGCTCAGACCGTAGTGTTGCCAGATGTTGGCCACCGAATCGGCAAAGACTCCATCATGCATGGCTTGACGCAAGGCGTTGAGTTCTGTCACCGGCAATTGGGGATGACAGGCCAGCCAACGCTCGACTCGAGCCAAAATCATCACGCGCTCAATCTTGGGCCCGGTTTGGCTCGATAGCACCAATTCAGGAAGTACATCCGTGACCAGTAATTCGAAACGCCCCGCCTGTAACATGGCAATCCCCTTCGCGGTTTTGGCGAGTGGTTCGTAGTGGATGGCGGCATTGTCGAGCAGTTCATTGAGTTCGGACACATCCATGGCGCCCACTCGATAATTGCGTAGCGCCTCGATGTTATAGAGCTTGCCCACCTCCCCACGACGGGCATAGACAGCCAGGGTGATGGGGGCCACTCGCGCCACGTAACTCAGGGTTTCTGCCTCGCCGGGGGCAAAATAGACCGCCAGACCACAGCTATTTTGCTGTGTGGCGATCAGCTTCATCACGCGTTTTATCGGCATCGGCTGATAATGGACTCGAATGCCCTGATCCGCAGCCAGTTGGGTGAAGGCCTCTATGTAAGGGCCGTTCAGCTGCCCCCCTTCATGCTGGATGAAAGGGGGATAGGCATCGGCGTAAATAGTCAATTCCATAGGGGCAGGGGTGGCCGGCAGCGCCGTGTTCCACCAGGTAAGTGCCCAGATAGCTAACCATCTTATCTTCACGCGCCGACTCCTCTTAATGTCGGGTCACCAGTTTCACGGGCGTCTGCACTATGCCGGGCAGATCGGCTTGACTACTCTTCACTGCCAGGGCATTCAGCACCAGGTCGAGCGCATATTGGGCCTGCTTACCGGGAAACTGATCGGCGGTGGCCAGCACCCGGCCATCGGCTATATAGGGGCGAATGGCGGGAATATAATCATAACCCGCGATCAACACCTTGCCCTGCTTGCCCGCTTCTGCCACGGCTTGGGCGGCCCCGATCGCCATGTTGTCATTGCCGCACAGCAAGGCCCTGACCTCAGGTTCGGCCTGGAGCAGCTCAGCCGCTGCCGCCTGTCCCTGCGCCCTCTCCCAGTAGCCGGAGCGGATCCCGGCAATCTGCATGTTGGCGGCCCGTAAGGCGGCGCGGAAACCATCGCTGCGGGCGCGCGCATTGATGGAACCGGGGGCGCCCTCAATCAACCCCACTTTGCTGCCGGGCGGCAAGGCTTGCACCACAAAACTGCCAACGCTGCGTGCCCCGGCGAAGTTGCTGGGGCCGACAAAGGGAATATTGACCCCCTCGAGCACTAGCGCTCTATCATCCAGTTTGTTGTCCAGATTGATGACCAGGATGCCGGCAGCCAACGCTTTCATCAGCACAGGTAGCATGGCTACCGAATCGGTCGGTACCACTATCAGGGCATCGACCTTCTGCGCTATCAGTCGCTTGATGATATTTTCCTGTCCGGTGACATCTATCTCGGCCTGCACACCTTCGAGCTGCAGGTGTAATTGCCCTGGGTGCTTGACGGCATACTCCTGCGCGCCGGAGAGCATCTGTTGGAAAAACTCGTTATGTATCGACTTCACCACCAGGGCTACCGTTGGTGCGGGTTCGGGTGCGGGTGCCGCGGAGCCACTGGCTGTCAGCAGCCAAGCCAATAAGCCAGCGCAGAACAGTCGGCATAGCTCTTGTCGCCCTCTACTCATCACGCCTCCTTCGACCGCTGCTGATGCTGGATATCAAGCGCCCCGCTCTACTGTGTAAGTGTATGTCAAGGGCGGGGCAGGCGTGGGGTTCATGCATGATGGCGGGCTAATTTGTGGAGAAAAAGTGGCTATCTCGCCAGCTCGCCGCGCCATAACCGGGTTATTCCCCGTTAGCGCTTGTGCGTCAACCCATGCTGGATCACACCGCGTCCGGCCAGGTGTTTGACGCAAAAGTAATAGAGCTTTCTTAGCTTGAAGTCGCCCAACATCTGCAAGAAGAGCCGATCGATCTGCTCCTTGCTGACCGGTACTGAATCCAGATATTGGTAGAGCACATCGTGGACCAGGGAGGCGTAATAGGTGTAGGGCTTCATGGTTCTGTGGTCAATATGGCCATCAGGGGTGCCTATCACCCACAGGTTGAACAGACTCCACTTGGGCGTGCAGCCATCCCAGACATAGCGAGCCTGATGTTCCCACTCAGTACACTCGGGCTGACAGGGGCATGGCTTCGGGGGGGATGGGCTCTCATCGCCGCAGGAGTTGGGGAGGGCGCGGACCGTGATGGTGCCGCTTGGAGAGATCTCCAGCCACCTTGAGTAAAAAGGGTGTGCCAGCTGCCAGCCCGACTCGTAGCTGAAGTCCCGCTCCAGCTTGAAGAGGTAGGTGCTGCCATCAGGCTTGGTGGCTCTGGGTTGTGGACACGCAGCCATCTATACCTCCTGTTTGGCGGCTTTGGTTGGGCGCTCAGACCATGGGATAGGTGGCCATCAGCATCTCCATGCCTTGGCGGGAGACAGAGACGGCGCGCTGGTAGAGGGCCTCGGTGAGGCGGCGGTATTCACCCTCGGGGATGAGATAGTGGTTGCCGCCGACTGTGATCTGTTGCTCGCCCCAGCGCTTGCCCAGGGGGCCGTATTGAACAAACCCCTTCTCGCTGACGGCTTCACTGGTGCCATGACGCGGCCAAAAGGTTGACAGGGGGAGGGTGATGGCCTGGCCATTCTTCTGCACCTTGAGGCCGTGGGCCAGATCGGCAATATAGGCCAGGGTACTTTCGGCGGCGGCGCGATAGAGGCCGGAAAGTTCATGGCAGGGTAGGGCGGGCAGTGGTGCCAGTGCCGCCTCGACGCTGGGCAGATAGAGATCCATCTGCTCCTCGAAGGGGTCGGGCTGACCCGGGCCATGATAGATGGGGACGGCATGAGGCGGGCAGCACATATCCTGCAGATGGTGCAGTATGCGACCCAGCGTGGTGGCGTAGTGCAGATTGGACTCAGGCCGCTCCAACTGTTTCTCCAGTTGGCTGAGCCGGATCTCCGAGGTTTGGTGGATTAGGTGCAGCTCGGGGAAATCCTCGTTGGATCGATAGAAGTGCCAATGGGAGAGCCGTTGCCACAGGGGCCACCAATCTTCCAACCCGGCGGCATCCAGTATGGCCTGACGATAACGAGTGAGGCGCTGCAGGCTGTGTTGCACCGGCAAAGAGGGCGCCTGGCTTAACTGCAAGAGGGCGGCCTGGGTGATCAGGCGATGGGTACTGGCTTTCATGCAATTTTCTCATCGGATTCTTGCCTGCAGCATCCACTATCCGGGGCCGTTTGTCTGCGAGCTTTGGCTAATTCCCCTCTTTTTTCTGCTCAGGCTCTGCCAGGAGAGTACCCCTTGGCTCCGAGCCGTGGCCAAGAGCGTGTCAGCCCGGCTTGTGGGTTGCCATGGCGCACGCTTCGGGCTAAGGTCTGGCCAGCCGAGCTGCCTCGTGCGACCCCCGAGCCATCACCCTGAGTAAGAGATCATGAATCTGACAATCCAACGCCGCCCTCTGGTGGATGATGCCCATCTGCCTGCCGAACTTTCCCCCCGTCTGCGCCAGATCTATGCCAGCCGTGGGGTGCGTTCTGCCGCCGAGTTGGATAAGGGCACCCAGGCGCTGTTGCCCCCCTCTGGCCTCAAGGGAATGGCTGAGGCGCTGGCGTTGCTGGAGCATGCCCTGCGCCAGCAGCAGCGGATCCTGATAGTCGGCGACTTCGATGCCGATGGCGCCACCAGCTCGGCCTTGTGTGTGCTGGCCCTGCGGGCCATGGGGTGTCGGCAGGTGGATTTTCTGGTGCCTAACCGATTTGAATATGGCTATGGCCTCACACCGGAAATCGTGACCTTGGCCATAGCCCGTGGCACGCAGTTGCTCATCACGGTGGACAATGGCATCTCCAGCCTGGCCGGGGTGGCGGCGGCCAAGGCGGCGGGCATGGCGGTGCTGGTCACCGACCACCACCTGCCGGGTGCCGAGCTGCCGGCTGCCGATGCCATCATCAACCCCAACCAGAGCGACTGTGGTTTTGGCTCCGGCAATCTGGCCGGGGTGGGGGTGGCTTTCTATCTGATGGCGGCGTTGCGCTCCCATCTGCAGCAAATCGGTTGGTTCGCCGAGCAGCAGCGGGTGGCCCCCAATGTGGCGGATTATCTGGATCTGGTGGCCTTGGGGACGGTCGCCGATGTGGTGGCGCTGGATGCCAACAACCGCATCCTGGTTCATCAGGGGTTGCAGCGCATCCGGGCGGGTAAGTGCCGCCCTGGCATCCAGGCCCTGTGCGAGGTGGCCAAGCGCGAGCCGCAGCAGTTGACGGCTACCGATCTGGGCTTTTTTCTGGGGCCGCGGCTCAATGCGGTCGGGCGCTTGGATGACATGTCTCTGGGGGTGGCTTGCCTCTTGTGTGACGATCCTAATCTGGCGCGGCAGCTGGCCAGCCAGATGGATAGCCTGAACCAGGAGCGCAAGGAGATAGAGCAGGGGATGCAGAGCGAGGCCTTGAATGGCCTGGAGAGTCTATTGGATACGGGGGCCGAACTGCCGGCCGGTATCGTGCTCTATCGCCCGGACTGGCATCAGGGGGTGGTGGGGCTGGTGGCCTCTCGCATCAAGGAGCGCTTTTACCGTCCGGTATTTGCCTTTGCCGAAGCCAGTGAGCAGGAGCTCAAGGGCTCAGGGCGTTCCATTCCGGGGTTGCATCTGCGTGATGCCCTGGAACGGCTCGACTCCCTGCATCCAGGGCTTATCACTAAATTTGGTGGTCACGCCATGGCGGCGGGGCTCACCCTGCCCAAGGCGCGCATTGCCGAGTTTGAACAGCACTTCGCCACCCTGGTGGCCGAGTGGTTGAGCCCGGATCAGCTCACCGGCTGTTGGCTCTCCGATGGCGAGCTGGCCCCCGATGAACTGACTCTGGCGTTGGCCGAGCAGTTGCGTCTGGCGGGGCCCTGGGGTCAGGCGTTCCCCGAACCCGGTTTCGATGGTCGTTTTCGTCTGCTTACCCAGCGGCTGGTGGGGGGCAAGCACCTGAAGATGCAGCTACGCCCCGAGGCCGGAGGGCCCGAGCTGGATGCCATCGCCTTCAATGTGGATCTGGATCTCTGGCCCAATGGCTCCATCCAGTGGGTGGAGTTGGCCTATCGGTTGGATATTAATGAGTGGCGGGGCAATCGCAGCGTGCAGTTGCTGGTGAGTCTGCTGCGTCCACTGTGATACCGGTTAGTCGGTGTGAGCCAGGGCCAGGGGGGGAAGACGTAGCAGGCGAGCCATCTCGCCGTTGGCCCTCAACTGGCGGGCCGCCTGATTGAGGCGCGCCATCAACTGCTCGGCCTCCGGCGTCTGACGGCTGATGATCAGGTACATGGGCAGCTCGGCGATCGCCGTGTGTTGCAGGGTTATTCTGTGGCTCTGTGGCAGCATCTCATCAACAGTTTCGGCGTAGTTGAGCAGGTAGTCGCCTCGGCGCAGCGTGAGCATATCCAGGGCGCGGTGGTGACTCTCTACCGCCAGCCAGTTCAAACCGATATCCCGGTTCTTCAGGGGCTCGAGCCGGCCGCCGTAACTGTAGCCGCGGATGACGATCAATTTTTGTTCTCGCAACTGCTCCAGGGTTTGCAGCGGAGCGACTTCCGGTAACCAGTAGAGCTGCAGGTGCAGGGTTATAATGGGCTGATCGCCATAGAGCACCTTACCCTCATAGTCTGGCGCCTGTTTGACGCCAATCCAGAAGTCACTGGTGCCATTGGCCAGGTTGCGATAGAGGCGGCGTGGTGGAAAGCCTTCCAGTTGATAGGGGATGTGCGCCTCATGCAGTAGGGCTTGCATATACTCCAGCAGCGGCCCGGAGAGCTGGCCATTGCCATGGATGTGTACCAGAGGTGGAATATCCAGTACCCCTACCTGCAGAGGCTCGGTGGTGGGCAGTGGGGTGGCTGCCCAACTGCTCAGGCTCAGCAGCAGAGTTGCCAACCACAGGGTGGCGGCAGGGAACCAGGCGTGGGGCTTGGTTAGACGTAAGCTGGAGGACGACCGGCCCATCAGGGAAGGGATAAGCCATCTCCCGAACAGAAAAAATAGCACGCTCTGCATAGCCAAGTTTGTCTCAATGGGGAATTAACTGAGTATAGAATTCTGGCGGGCAGTTAGCGGGTTTCATCATTGAGTTTGTGAGTCAGCTAGCGGCGATTGGAATCAAATGGCTATCATCATGAATGAAACAGGGCTCATTATTGAGCCCTGTTTGTGCGTGGGGCTGGCTCACAAGATAAAGCGGGCCACCTTCTCGTTCAGCGCTTGGGCTTGTTGTTGCAACAACTGGGATTCCCTTTGTTCCTGCATGGCCCCATCTGCCAGTTCGTCGCCCACCTCCTTGATGGCGGTGACGTTGCTGGTGATTTCCTCAGTCACCTTGCTCTGCTCTTCGGCGGCGGTGGCAATCTGGGTTGACATGTCAGAGATGAGGCTCACAGCTCGGGTGATCTCCTCCAGCGCCTTGGAGGCTGCCTCGGCATCTTGGACGCTCTGCTGAGCCAGGTTCTGGCTCTTCTCCATCAAAGTAACGGCCTGCTGGGTGGTGCGCTGCAGGGTATCTATGGTGCTCTGGATCTCGGTGGTGGAAGCCTGGGTGCGGCGGGAGAGCACCCGTACCTCATCGGCAACCACGGCAAAGCCGCGCCCCTGGTCTCCGGCGCGAGCGGCCTCGATGGCCGCATTGAGCGCCAGCAGGTTGGTCTGCTCGGCGACCCCCTGTATGGTGGCCAGCACGCTGGAGATGTCACTGGCGTGGCGGTTCAACTCGGCAATAACAGTGGTCGCTTCACCCACTTCGTTCGCCAGGCTGGTGATGGAGCCCCGGGTCTGATTGACCAGGTTGCGGCCATCGGCACTGCTGCTGGTGGATTGTTGCGCCGCGGCGGCGGTGTTCTCGGCGTTGTGGGCTATTTCTGCCGTGGCAGAGGCCATCTCGGTCACCGCCGTGGCTACCATGGCGATCTCCTGTTGCTGGCGCCCCAACTCCTGCACTGTGCCGGCACTGCGTTGCAGGCCATGGCTGGCTGAGTTGCCAATGGATTCAGCTTCGTTACGAATGTGGCCCACCAACTCATGCAGGCTGCCCACAAACTGATTGAAGTTACTGGCCAGTTGTCCGACCTCATCGTGAGTCTGGATATGGATCCGCTGGGTCAGATCCCCATTGCCGCTTGCTATGTGCGCCAAGGCACTGGAGACCACGCCCAGGGGGCGAAAGAGCAGGGTGATGAGGCTGCCGATGGCCAACAGGCTGGCGACCAGGATCAGCAGGGCTATGCCCAGTTGCTGCCAGAGTTGGCTGGTCAGGGGGGCTAGCAGGGTGCTCTCGTCCAGCACAAAGATCAGCTCCCAATGGCTGTTGGGTATGGCGACAGCCCAGAGCAACTTGTCGCCACTTGGCCATGCCAGAGGTTGTAGTGTTTGAGCTTGTTTCAGTTGTTCCAGATAGCTGGCCGTGAGCTGAGGGTGAATGTCACTGATGGGTTTGAGCACCTTGCTCTTATCCTGATAGGCAATGACTGAGCCATCATGGTCGGCCAGAATGGCGAAGCCTTGGGCCGGCAGTTTCAGCCGATTGATGGTCTCCAGCACCTTATCGATAGTGATATCGGCCGCTACCACACCATGGGTTATTGGCTTGGCCACAGTGATCACCAGCTTCTGGGTAGTATGGTCAACATAGGGGAGGGTGGTAATAATTCCATTGGCGGCCTTGGCCTGTTGATACCAGGGGCGGCTGCGAGGGTCGTAGCCTGCGTAATCCGATTGCGGATTCTCATCACGCATGGCTCCGGTCTCATCGCCATAGTAGGCGGTGAGAAAACCGGCGCTGTTCTTGGTCAGTTGCAGCTCGCGGCTAGACTCCAACTGCGATTGGGCGGCCAGGGCTGCAACGGCCTGCTGCTTGCTGGCGAGCCATTCAGATATGCTGCGAGCCCCTTCGGTGCCTAGGCTGTGGATCTGGGCATAGCCATCGGTCAGCACCTGCTGGCGCAGGTTGTAATAGGCAAAGCCGGAAAGCAGCAGAATGGCACCGCTGAGCGCTGCCGTTACCGAGATGAGGATTTTCTGTTTCAGTGAGCGTGGGGTCATGCTGATCTCTTTATTATCGTAATGGTTCCTCTTCATTAAATGCTATCAATAGCATGTCCGCAATGTGAGCCGTGATGGCTGGTTATGATAACGCCGCCTGGGAGCTGTTTTTTGGCGGCCGCCACGGCGAAAGGGTCTCTAGCGAGCCCTTTACGCCGTGGCCCATTTACAAGATAAAGCGGGCCACCTTCTCGTTCAGTGCTTGGGCCTGTTGCTGTAACAGCAGGGATTCCTGTTGTTCCTGCTCTGCCCCGGCGGCCAGTTCATCCGCGACCTCCTTGATGGCGGTGACATTACTGGTGATCTCCTCGGTCACCTTGGTCTGCTCTTCGGCGGCGGTGGCGATTTGGGTCGACATGTCGGAGATGAGGCTGACCGCTTGGGTGATCTCATCCAGCGCCTTGGCGGCGGCTTCCGCATCCTGCACGCTGTGCTGGGCCAGTGACTGGCTCTTCTCCATCAGGGTCACGGCCTGCTGGGTGGTTTTTTGCAGTGTCTCTATGGTGGCCTGGATCTCGGTGGTTGAGGCCTGGGTCCGGCGGGAGAGCACCCGTACCTCATCGGCGACCACGGCAAAGCCGCGACCCTGCTCTCCGGCGCGCGCGGCTTCTATGGCGGCATTGAGCGCCAGCAGGTTGGTCTGCTCGGCAATGCCCTTGATCGTGGCGAGCACGCTGGAGATATCCGCGGCATGCCGACTGAGCTCGATGATGACGGTAGTGGCTTCGCCCACTTCGTTCGCCAGGCTGGTGATGGAGCCCCGGGTCTGATTGACCAGGTTGCGGCCATCGGCACTGCTGCTAGTGGAGTGTTGTGCCGCCGCGGCGGTGTTCTCGGCATTGTGGGCAATCTCCACCGTGGCGGAGGCCATCTCGGTTACCGCCGTGGCCACCAGCGTGATCTCCTGCTGCTGGCGCCCCAACTCCTGCACTGTGCCGGCACTGCGTTGCAGGCCATGGTGGGCCGCTGTGGTGATGGATTCGGCCTCGTGGCGGATATGTCCGACCAGCTCATGGAGGCTGGCCACAAACTGATTGAAGTTGCTGGCCAGTTGCCCCACCTCATCCCGGGTCTGGACCAGGATGCGCTGGGTCAGATCCCCATTGCCGTTGGCAATCAGCGCCAGAGCCGCGGAAACCCGGCGCAAGGGGCGAAACAGCAGACCAATTAGGGCGCCAATGGCGAGCAGGCTGCCGAACAACAGGGCTGCGGAGAGGAGGGTCTGCTGCAGCAGTTGATGACGCAGGGGGGTAAGCAGGGTCGGCTGATCTATGACGGATAACAAGATCCACTGGCTATCGGGAATGGCCTTGGCCCACACCAGTTTGTCGCGGCCTTGCCATTGCAGTTCAAGCGGCTTATGGCTCTGCAGTAAGGTGCTGATTTGGATTGGGTTTAGTCCAGGCATCAGGGTGTTGAGTGGTTTGAGAACCTGCGCGAGATCCCGATAGGCCACCACATCATGCTGCTGATCTATCAGTATGCTGAACCCTTGGGCCGGCAGACGCATGCCGCCAAGGATCTCCTGCAGGCGTTGGGTGCTGATATCCCCGCCGACGACGCCACCTGGCAGCGCTTGCACTACCGAGAGCACCACCTGAGCGGGCGTATAGGTGGTATCCAGGTAGGGTTTGGTCAGAACAGGTTTACTGCTGCTCTGTGCCTCCTGATACCAACTCTGTTGGCGTGGGTCATAATTTTTGTAGTCATCGCCATCATCGGTTGGGTCATCATCCGTCATGTCTCCTTCTGTATCGCCGAAGTAGACGCTGATAAAGTCGCTGGCATCGCGGATCAGCAACAGACTCTTGGACTGTTGATAGGTATCGCTCTGCTGCAAGGAGCGGATGGCGGCACGCTTGCCCTCCAGCCAGGAGGCGATGGCCTGGGCACTTTTTTCGGTCAGACGCTCAATCTGCTGGTAGTTACCATCAATCACCTGTTCACGCAGTGCCAGATAGGAAAAACTCGAGAGCAGCACTATGACGCTGAGCAGTGCCAGGCTGATGGAAAGGAGAAGCTTACGTTTCAGGGTCAGGTTGGGCATGGAGAGCCTTACTAGGATGAGTGATAACCGCTTAATATTAGGCTGATTTTTCCTATTGTAAGCGTGATTTATTGGAAAAATGACGCTCGCCATAGATTGGTCGGCAAGTCGTACTGGGCTGAGCTGAGTGGCCAGGCGAGATGACGCGGGCTGGCAGAATAGAGCCAGGAAAAAGCCGCGCTAAACCTGTCTATTCCCCACTCAATTGGGTAAAATACTGCGCTTTTCTACAGTTGCCGTGCCAACTCGAGCAATTTTTCGAGTTTGAGGCCCGGTGGCTTCTGTCACACCCGGACCGGGGAGCTCCCGGCCTGCTTAAAGAGATGAGAGAGTCCTTCATGTTTGAAGTGAATCCCGTACTGAATAAACTCAAGGAGCTGTCTGAACGGACCGAGCTTCTGAGGGGGTACCTTTGACTATGATGCCAAGAAAGAGCGTCTGGAAGAGGTAAGTGCCGAGCTGGAACAGCCGGATGTGTGGAACGAGCCGGAACGGGCCCAGGCGCTGGGCAAGGAGCGTTCGTCCCTGGAAGTGATTGTCGCCACCATAGATGTCCTGACCCAGGGCGCCGAGGATGTGGAGATGCTGGTCTCCCTCGCCGTGGAAGGCGAAGACGAAGAGACCTTCCACGAGGCCGAAGCCGAGGCCGAGGCGCTGGAGAAGAAGCTGGTGGATCTGGAATTCCGCCGCATGTTCTCCGGTCAGCACGATCCTTCCGACTGCTACATGGATATCCAGTCAGGCTCGGGCGGTACCGAGGCTCAGGATTGGGCCAGCATGGTGCTGCGCATGTACCTGCGCTGGGGTGAAGGCCGTGGCTTTAAGCCTGAGCTCATCGAATGTACCGATGGCGACGTGGCTGGCATCAAATCAGCCACCATCAAATTCAGCGGTGAGTATGCCTTTGGCTGGTTGCGTACCGAAACCGGCGTCCATCGCCTGGTGCGCAAGAGCCCGTTCGATTCCGGTGGCCGTCGTCATACCTCCTTCTGCTCGGCGTTTGTCTATCCGGAAATCGATGAAGACATCGATATCGAAATCAATCCGGCGGACCTGCGCATCGACGTCTATCGTGCCTCCGGCGCCGGTGGTCAGCACGTCAACCGGACTGAGTCTGCGGTGCGTATTACCCACATCCCGACCAATACCGTGACTCAGTGCCAGAACGACCGTTCCCAGCACAAGAACAAAGATCAGGCGATGAAACAGCTCAAGGCGAAACTCTATGAGCTGGAGATGATGAAGCAGAATGCCGAGAAGCAGGCGCTGGAAGAGACCAAGTCCGATATCGGCTGGGGTAGCCAGATCCGCTCCTATGTGCTGGATGATGCACGGATCAAGGATCTGCGTACCGGGGTCGAGACCCGCAACACCCAGTCGGTACTCGATGGCGATCTGGACAAGTTTATTGAAGCCAGCCTGAAGTCCGGGCTGTAATCCAAGCAGGAATTATCATGTCAGAACAGAATCAAGCACCAGAACAGGATGTTCAGGAATTTAACAACGAGATGACCCAGCGTCGCTCCAAGCTGGCCGCCCTGCGTGAGTTGGGTAATCCGTTCCCCAACGATTTCCGCCGTGACCATATATCCAGCGAGCTGCGCGAGCAGTTTGATGACAAGAGTGCCGACGAGCTGGCGGCGCTGAATGTGAAGGTGAAGATCGCCGGTCGTATCATGACCCGCCGCATCATGGGTAAGGCCTCTTTTGCCACCCTGCAGGACATGGGCGGCAAGGTGCAGGTCTATGTCACCCGTGACGACCTGGCCGAAGGCTTCTACAACGAGCAGTTCAAGAAGTGGGATCTGGGCGATATAGTCGGGGTGGAAGGGACAGTGTTCCGCACCAATACCGGTGAGCTTTCGGTACATGTCTCCGACATCCGTCTGCTGACCAAGGCGCTGCGCCCGCTGCCGGAGAAGCATAAGGGTCTGACCGATCAGGAAGCCCGTTGCCGTCAACGTTACCTGGATCTCATCGCCAACGAAGAGTCGCGCAAGACCTTCAAGATCCGCAACCAGGTGGTCAACGGTATCCGTAACTTCCTGAATGACAAGCAGTTCATGGAAGTGGAAACCCCCATGATGCAGGTGATCCCCGGTGGTGCCTCCGCGCGTCCCTTCGTGACTCACCACAATGCGCTGGACATCGACATGTACCTGCGTATCGCCCCCGAGCTCTATCTGAAGCGTCTGGTGGTCGGTGGCTTCGAACGGGTGTACGAAATCAACCGTAACTTCCGTAATGAAGGCATCTCGGTGCGCCATAACCCGGAATTCACCATGCTTGAATTCTACATGGCCTATGCCGACTACAACGATCTGATGGATCTCACCGAAGAGATGCTGCGCACTCTGGCGCAGGACATCCACGGTACCACCACCCTCCGTTACGCCAAGGAAGGGGAAGAGGGTTTCGAGATCGACTTCGGTCAGCCCTTTGCCCGTCTGACCATGGTCGACGCCATCCTCAAGTACGGTAACGATGTGAAGGCCGAAGAGCTGACCACACTGGAAGGCGCCAAGGCCGTGGCCAAGCGTCACCACGTCGAGCTGATGAAGAGCTGGGAGCTGGGCCATGTCATTACCGCTATCTTCGAAGAGACAGCCGAAGCCCAGCTGATGCAGCCCACCTTCATCACTGAGTACCCGGCAGCCGTATCGCCGCTGGCTCGTCGCAACGACCAGAACCCGGAGATCACCGACCGCTTCGAGTTCTTCATCGGTGGTCGCGAACTGGCCAACGGCTTCTCCGAGCTCAACGATGCCGAAGATCAGGCCGAGCGCTTCCAGGCGCAGGTGCAGCAGAAGGAAGCGGGCGACGACGAGGCCATGTTCTATGACGCCGACTTCGTCACCGCGCTGGAGCACGGTCTGCCGCCGACCGCCGGTCAAGGCATTGGTATTGACCGTCTGGTGATGCTGTTTACCAACAGCCACACCATACGTGACGTCATCCTCTTCCCGGCACTGCGTCCGCAGAAGTAAGCGTCCGCAGAAGTAAGTGCCCACAGAAATAAGCCGGTCGCAGGCCTGAGCCTGCGCTTGCTGGATGAGCTGAAATAAAACAAACCCCGCACCGTCATTGACGATGCGGGGTTTGTTTTTAGTGGCGCTTTGCGCGCCGCTGCAGGGTGGTGATCAGGCGGTAACGGGGTTTAGTGCGCTACGATTCAGCGAGCGACTCACCAGCCATTCCCCTATGGCCAGCGTCAGTAGCAGACCAATGAGCAGGGGGGCACTGGTGTGCCAATCAATCTGCCACTCCAGCAGTTGCGGGAAGATAAACAGCAGCAGGGCGCCCAACACAAACAGCAGGCCACTGGCGGTCATCAGCAGCACGAGGGGCGCTCCCCCCGGAACCTTGAAGGCGCGATGGGTGGCCGGATCTTGCTGGCGCAGACGCAGGAACGAGGCGAACAGCAGCAAGTAGGGCATCAGGAATATGGTGCTGGAGAAGGCGAAGACACTCCAGAACAGTTCGTCATTGCTCTGGGCCAGCAGGGCATAGGCCAGGATCACCAGGGTGGCAACCAGACCGGTACAGACATTGGCGCCCACAGGCGAGCCATATTTGGCGTGGCGACGGGCGACAAAGGCGGGTAACTCGCCCGCTTCCGCGGCTTCGGCTGCGGCTCGGCTGGAACCCATGGTCCAGTTCACCATGTTACTGATGAAGGTCAGCAAGACCATGATGCCCAAGCCATTGACCAGCAGATCCGGGTGAGGCAGATCGGCAAACAGCACACGGGAGGCATCGGTGAGACCGGCGATGAGGCCCACCTTCTCGACGGGCAGCGCCGCGAGTATCCCCAGGGTACCAAACAGATAGAGAGCGGCAATGATGACACTGGCACCCAGCATGGCGCGGGGCAGGTTGCGAACCGGATTTTTCACGGTTTTGCCCAGGCAGGCGATGAGCTCCAGCCCCAGCAGGTTGTAGATGATGGCAGGCAGGAAAGCCACGCCCTCATCCAGTGACGGAAGCATGCTCTGCCAGTTCAGATCATTGGCCATGCCATGGTGCAGAGAGTAGTAAAATCCGGCACAACCCAGCGCGCAGATGACGATCATCTTCAGCAGAGCCCCAATCTTGCTGACCCAGACCCCCACCTGTACCGAGACATTACAGAACGCCACCGTCAGCCAGATCAGTGCGATACAGATAACCACTCGCCAGCCGAGACTCAGCTCGGGCAGGAACAGCTCTGCCACCATACCGGCGAACATGATGTAAACCGCCGGCATCCACAGCCCCACGTTGATCCAGTAGAGCCAGGTGGTGCGGGCGGCCATCTTCAGGCCGAAGGCCCGTTTGACCCAGGAGTAGATGCCCCCCTCTGAGGGGTAGCTGGTGCCCAGTTCGGCGGCGATCAGGGCGTAGGGGATGACAAAGAAGAGCAGGGTGACTATCCACCAACCGATCACCCCTGTGCCTATGGCCGCGGCGGCCGTCAGCGTGTCTATGATGAGTACGGAGCAGAGGATAAACAGAATTTGACTGACCAGACCCATCTGTCTGGTGGTTTGTGATGTATTCATAGAAGTCCCTTTAGCCGAAGTGAGTTCGGTTCCTTAAGAAACTAATACCGAGTTTAGTGTTATGATTGAAATGCAATATATACATTATTTGATGAATATAATTAATAGTGGTGGGTATGGACCTGAATTTATTGAAATTACTGCCAGTGTTGGCCGATGAAGGAAGCGTCACCAAGGCGGCAGAGCGGCTGTATATGAGCCAGTCGGCCTTCAGCCATGCCTTGAATCGGGTACGCGAACAGTTAGAGGACCCACTGTTTATCCGCACCAGTCAGGGGATGGAGCCCACCCCGCGAGCGCGGCAACTGATCCCTGTTATCCGGGAGTCCTTGGGGCGGCTGGAGCGGGGGATGACAGGTAGCCGTCAGTTTGATCCAGCCACCTCGGCGAGAACCTTCTACTTGGGGGCGGTCGACTATTTCGAGTTTCTGGCGCTGCCGCGCCTGGTCTCCAAATTTAAGACTCAAGCCCCTAATATCCGTTTGAGCGTGGATATCCTGGCGGAGAAGATCCAGCACGAGGGGGTAGAATCAGGGCAGCTGGATGTCTTCGTTGGCATAGATGGGTTGCAGTATGTGCCGCACTTCTTTAACAAACGCACCTGGCTGCAGGACAGGTTTGTCGCCATCACCTCACGGGCTCGTAGTGATCTGCCCGATCAGCTGTCGCTCAAGCAGTTTCTGACCGAGCCGCAGATCCACTTGCCGGCGGTCAGTTCGGGGGCGGATCTTATCGAACGTTGGCTGACGGCCAACCATCTGTCGCGTACCCTGGCGACCGTGGTGCAAAGCTATGCGGTGGGGGGACGAGTGGTCGCCGCCTCGGGTTATCTGATGTGTGTGCCCTATCTCATTGCTCGTGAGCTGGTCAGCATGTTGCCCGTGCGCATTCTGGAGTTGCCGGAAGGGGCGCCGGATCTGAGCCTGACCATACTCAGCCACTCCCTCTACGATCACCAGCCGGATATCCGCTGGCTGATTGAGCAGATAAGCCAATGCACCTTCGATGATCCAGAGAGCCAAGCCGGGGAGCTGTCATCTTAAGCTGTGGGTCCAAATTAGGATGTCAGCCCTCGTTGCCCACGGTTGTGGTTGGCACGGCGTCCGAGGTGCGAGGATCCAGTTCGGCCGCCAGTGGCGTATTCGGCGCCATAGGCGTATAGCTCTGGTGGGCATCGATCGGTACCGGTGAGCGCTGTCGCTGGCGCCAGAACAGATAGAGGGTCAAGAGACCACCACACAGGGCGAAGTAGGCAAACAGCGCCTGGGGGCCGGTGTGCTGCATCGCCTGGGAGGCCAAGAGGGGACCGGTCATGGATCCCAGGCTGTAGGCCAGCAACATGCCCTGATTGGCACTGACCATCTGCTCCGGGGTCAACTCGTCACAGGCCTGGCTCAGGCTGATGGGGTAGAGCGAGAAGGCCAGCCCGCCGAACAGGAATATGGCCCCCGCCCGTAGCCAGCCCCAGGGCAGTTGGCTGGCGACGAGCATGATGATGCTAAAGAGCATCAACCCCAGCCCCAGCCAGGCGAGGATGCGTCGCCGATCGAAGCGATCCGAGAGCCGCCCCAGCGGATACTGCAGCACCATGCCCCCCAGGATCACCAGTGCCATCAGATTGGCGACCGCACTTAGATCGCGCCCACTGGCGGCAAAGAAGAGGGGTAACAGGCCATAGATGCCGCCGAGCACCAGACCCGAGGCCACGCAGCTACCTACTGCGGCCGGAGTGAGGCGAGCCAGGCTCAACAGGCTGATATGACTTGCCGCCTCGGTCTGTGGCAGAGGCACTCGGGTCAACGCCAGGGGCAGCACGGAGAGTGAGGCGCTGATGGCGGCCAGTGCGAACGGTGAGAGCTGCAGCGGATCGATAAAACGCAGCAGCCACTGTCCGGCGGCGAGGCCCCCGTAGAGCAGTATCATGTAGCAGGCCATCAAGCGGCCACGGGTGGCCGGTGAGCTGGAAACCAGCATCCAGGATTCGATGACCACAAACAGCCCGCCAGTGGCAAAGCCGCCTATGAGGCGTAGCCCGCTCCAGATCAGCGGGTCGACAATGAGGCCGTGACAAAGTGCTAGCACCGCCAGCAGCGAGGCGTAGGCGGCATAGGCGCGAATGTGGCCGATCCGCCTGATCAGGCGCACATTGACGAAGGCACCGAGCACCAGACCGGCGAAGTAGGCGCTGCTGACCAGACCGATCCAGCCAGCAGCGACGCCCTCGGCATTCAGACGCAGGGTCAGCAGGGTCGACAACAGACCATGGCCGACGATGAAGATCAGCAGGCTCAACAGGGGTGAGAGGACGGTGGGCGGGATAAAGGCCAGCATGGACAACTCCTTCTTGTCGCAGCGGCAAATGGCAGTCGCGCTATGGGACTCCGCCACTATTGCCGCAGTGGAGACCTTATTACATTTGCTCGCCGAGAACAAAAACGGTAGTTAAACGGCAGCCATAAAATAACGAAAGGGCATGTGACTGGCGGTCGAGCTCACTCATCTGGGGTGGGCCAGCGCGGCCTTGAAGAGGATACGTTGGGTAAGCTCATCTGACTTCAGCTTGCCTTTAGTGGGATCTCACGCCTCTCTATCTCATAGTGCAGGGCTAGTTTGTATCGACAGGCATCAATGAGGGGCAGCTAGATGATCTTGCACTGGTGCCGCGCCTGCCGCGTAGATGGGTTGGGTGTTCCGCTGATGTTTTAAACCTGAAGACGCACAACAGGGCCCCTGCTGCCTGCGGCGCGCAAGGGATCCTCTGCAAACTAAACCCCTGAGTGCCCCTATTTCAGCCGGAAACAGGAGATCAAGTCGGTGAGTTGGCCTGCCCGGCCATTCACCGCCTTGGCGGTGTCGGCTAGCACCTCGGCGGCGCTGGCGCTCTGCTGGGTGATCTGGCTCAACTGGTTCATGGCCAGATTGATCTGATTAACGCCAACTGTCTGTTCCTGAGAGGCGCAGGTGATCTCCTGGATGAGATCCGAGGTGTGCTGGATGTCGGGGATCAGTTGGCTAAACAGGGCTCCGGCCTGCTCGGCGAGGGCCACGCTGCTGCTGGCAACGGCGCCTATCTCTTGGGCGGCCGTCTGGCTGCGCTCGGCTAATTTTCGCACCTCAGCCGAGACCACGGCAAAGCCTTTGCCATGTTCGCCGGCTCGCGCGGCCTCAATGGCGGCATTCAAGGCCAACAGATTGGTCTGGTAAGCGATATCGTCGATGATGCTGATCTTGCCTGCGATCTGTTTCATGGCTGCCACCGTTTGCTTGACGGCTTCTCCCCCATGGGTCGCATCTTTCGTCGCCTTGCTGGAGATGGAATTGGTCACCTTGGCACTGTCGGTATTCTGGGCAATCGAGGCGGTCATCTGCTCCATGGCGGCTGAGGTCTCCTCCACGCTGGCGGCCTGCTCACTGGCCCCGCGGCTCATGTGCTGTGAGGTGGCGGCCAGTTGATCGGCGGAGTTGGATAGAGCGGCCGTTGCCTCACCAAAGCGGCCGAAGATGGCCAGCAGACGGGATTGGATCATGCGGGTCGCCAGGGTGATACGACCGATTTCGTGTTGTGGCAGGTTGGGCAAGTTAGCGGTCAGATCCCCGTTGGCGATAGCCACCAGGTTTTTTGCACTCAGCCGCAGTGGTTGCAGTATGCCCCATTGCAACAGGGCCAGCAGGGTGCCGCAGGCTAGCAGATTACCTAGGTGGAGCAGGCTAAACAGGAGCGTGTCAGCATTTAACGGTTCAGCTCTGACTTGCCACAGATCCTGGAGCAAGAGTAGCGCCGAGCTGATGAGCGCTATGCTGCCGAGCAGCCAGCCTCTAAAGGCCAGCGAGGTATGACGCCAACCTCGGGCTTTGGGCAACGGCAGGCCTGGCTCTTTGCGCATCTTGGCATAGAGGGCTTCAGCCTCGGCAATCTGGTTGCGCGTGGGCTTGCTGCGCACCGACTGGAAGCCCGTGGTCTTACCATCCTGGATGATGGGCATCACATAGGCATCGACCCAGTAGTGATCCCCATTCTTGCTCCGATTTTTCACCATGCCGCGCCAGGTCTGGCCGGATTTGATGGTCTGCCACAGATCGGCAAAGGCGCCTGGCGGCATGTCCGGGTGGCGGACTATGTTGTGATGGCTGCCAATGAGTTCACGCTCGCTAAAGCCACTGATACGCAGAAAATCTTGGTTAACAAAGGTGATGTCGCCATTGAGATCGGTCATGGAGACTAGCCGGGTGTCGGCATTGAACTCTCTCTCTTTTTGGCTAACGGGTTGGTTGTTGCGCATCTATGGCTCCTTGGCAGAAGAGAGAATGGCTCAAGCCGCGTGGCCATTTGCTCAAAGAAGCATAGATGATGAAACAATTAAATGAGTTGTATCGTGGCGGGAGTTAACTGTTATTTTGCTTTATTTTCAGTTTGTTAGTTAATTTCAGGCCCTATGGGCTGTTGGATCTGACAGGGCGTTTAGTGAAAGTAATGGGCCCGGATCATGCGCCCCTGCTCGCTGGCCAGCACCTGCTGCATGCCCAGACTCAGGCGGTGAGCCAGGTTGGCATCATAGGTCGCCTTGGACCAGGCCATATAGGAGGGGGAGCCGCGCAGGCGATAGGAGGATTTGATGAGCGAGAGCCCCAGCTCCTGGGTCAGCCAGTCAGCCTGGGCCTCGGGGATGATCACCACATCGCTACGATCTATGGCTAGTCGTTGCAACGCCTGATTATAGCTATTGAGTTCATGTTTGTTGAGCTGGCCGGCGCGATCGATATCCGTGTGGTAGACGGCACCGGCCAGCACATCGATACGCTTGCCTTGCAAATCATTGAGCGAACGAATCATGCGATCCGGATGGGCCACCATAAAGACCTTGTCTTCGGCTGGGAAGGGGGCATCGCTCAGGAAGAGCAAAAACTTCTCCCGCTCCGGGGTGCGGTTGGGCCCTAACATCAGGTCCGCTTCACCTCGTTCCAGCATCTGAAAGGCGCGCTTGAGCGGAACATCGATAAATGCCAGTTCCAGATTAGCCAGTTTGGCCGCCGCCTGTAGCAGTTCGATATAGTAGCCCCGGTAGACGGGGGCTTCGACTATGCGATAGGGGGGCGCATTGTTGACGGCCACGCGCAGGGGGGTGGCTTCTGCCGGCAACAGCCAGGCCAGCCAGCACCACAGCAGGGGGTAACACCAAGCTGGCATGACAACTCCTGGTTACGGTTGATCTTATCGGGCAAACGAAATGATCGTTTCCGCTATCAAACTCGTTATAGTCAAATCAAGAGAGACTTGCCTGTTGGCAAGTTGCTACTGTGTATTTACTTCCATTTTTCTTTCAAGGAGCCAGATAGTGACAGTCGACCCCTCCCTGCCGCCAGCCAGCCACACTCTATGGTTAGCCGGTGATGATGTCGAGGCCAAGCGTCAGGCGCTGCGCGATTATTTTCATCAGACCACTGAGCTGTATGAGTCACTCTTCGAGAGTCTGGCCTGCGATGACGCCTGGTTCAAGAAGGCGATCCCCTTGCGTCACCCGCTCATCTTCTATTTCGGCCATACGGCGGCCTTCTTTATCAATAAGTTGTTGGCGGCGGGTCTCATCACAGAGCGGCTGGATCCACGCATCGAAGCCATGGTGGCGATCGGGGTCGATGAGATGAGCTGGGATGATCTGGACGAGAGTCACTACGCCTGGCCCAGTGTGGCCGAGCTGCGTGCCTATCGCCAGCGGGTGCGCAGCCGGGTCGATGAGTTTATCGACCAGCTGCCCTTGACCCTGCCCATCACCTGGCAGAGCCCGGCCTGGGTGATCCTGATGGGGATAGAGCATGAACGAATTCATCTGGAAACCTCTTCGGTTCTCATTCGGCAATTACCCCTGGCCTGGGTTCGTTCCTTGCCCAACTGGCCCATCTGTCCATTAGCGCGCGAGACCCCGGAGCGGGTGCCTGCCAACGACTTGGTGGCGGTGCCGGGTGGCCTGGTGACGCTGGGTAAGGTCGCCACCGATGCCACCTATGGTTGGGACAACGAATATGGGCAGCGGCAGGTGGAGCTGGCCCCCTTCCAGGCCAGCCGCATGCTGGTGAGTAACGCCGAATTTTTGGGCTTTGTGCAGGCTGGCGGGTATGGTGAACCGCGTTGGTGGAGTGAGGAGGGGTGGCGCTGGCGCGAGTTTGCCCAGGCTAGCCAGCCCAGCTTCTGGCTGGGCGCCGGGGCAGCACGCCGGTTGCGACTGATGTGTTGTGAGGTGGCCATGCCCTGGGATTGGCCAGTAGAGGTGAACCAGTTGGAGGCGGAGGCCTTCTGTCGTTGGCAGGCGGAGCGAACCGGCTTATCCGTGCAGTTGCCCTGTGAAGCCGAGTGGTATCAGTTGCGTGATCGTCTCCCCGTCGAGCCAGCCTATGGGGCATCGGCGCCGGGCAATATCAACCTGGAGCAGTGGGCCTCCTCCTGCCCTGTGGATCACTTCGCGCAAGGCGACTTCTTCGATCTGCTGGGCAATGTCTGGCAGTGGAGCAGCAGCACCATAGATGGCTTTGACGGTTTTCATGTTCACCCTCTGTATGATGACTTCTCTACCCCCACCTTTGATGGCAAACATGCCCTGATCAAGGGGGGCTCCTGGATCTCCACCGGTAATCTGGCCATCCGCTCCTCCCGTTATGCCTTCCGCCGCCACTTCTTCCAGCATGCCGGGTTTCGCTATGTGGTCTCCCGGCACCGAGAGGCCCCGCAGGCCAACCCCTATCTGCAGGATAGCCAGCTGGCTCAGGCCCTGGAGGCCGCCTATGGCCCGACCCTGCCCGGGTTGGAACACCCAGGTTGCCACTTGGCCAGGCTTGCCGCCGAGTTGCTGCCCGCGGGTGGCAAGGCGCTGGACATGGGGTGTGGCGTCGGTCGCAGCAGTCTGGAGCTGGCGCGCCACTTTAGCCAGGTGGAGGGGGTGGACTTCTCGGCGCGCTATATTGATGTGGCCCTGAGCCTGGTGCGGCAGGAGCGGTTTGCCTATCAGCTGCCCCTGGAAGGGGAGCTGCAGGAGTATCGTGAGGCGCGCCTCTCTCCCCTGGGGCTGGGTGCCCAGCAGGTAGCGCGGGTGCAGTTCAGTCAGGGGGATGCCTGTAACCTGAAGCCAAAGTATCAAGAGTATGACCTGGTGCTGGCCTCTGAGTTGCTCGATGAGCTGCGGCAGCCCCGGACTTTTCTGGCCGAGGTGGCCCGTCGCCTGAAACCGGGGGGCGTGCTGATCCTGAGCTCCAGCTATCAGTGGCAAGAGGCGATCACCCCCAAGAGCCACTGGCTGGGTGGGATCAGGGAAAATGGTGAGGTGTTGGGCAGTTATCAAGGGTTGCAACGGCTACTGGCGGCCGAGTTCGAGGAGTTGGGCGCGCCCCAGGAACTGCCGGTGGCCTATCGTCTGAGCGGGCGCCGCTACGACTATCGTCTGCTGCAGGTCACCTGTTGGCGGCGACGGGGTTAAGGTTGCCTGGTGCTATTTAGCCTGAGCTTGGGCTCTGGTTGAGGCGCGGCTGCCGGGTAGTAGTGCTGGCGCAGGATTTCCAACTGCGTCAGTGTGCTCTCTATGTCTGGATGCGTGGCAAAGTGCGCCATGATGGGGGTGGCCGTCCGGTCGAAATCCGGGGGCACATCCCGATCAAAGTATTGGGTGAAGCCGGCGGCGCCCTGCAGTAGCTGTTGGCTGGCCGCCTGGAGGGGGGAGAGTTGTTGCTGGGTTTGTCTGTGGGGTGAGAAGGTGCCCAACCGCTGATTTAGCGCTATCTGTACCTCGGGCTGCCCCAGATAGGCCAGCAGCTGTTGGATGTCGGCCAGGTGCGGGTTGGCTCGGGCTGGCACCACGAAGAGATCCAGCGGTGCATCCTCATAGCGGGGCATATCGGCGCGGATACGGGGAAACGGCAGGGTCTGGATGTCATCACTGCGCCGCTCTGCAATGGCAAAACTGCCCATCAGGGTCATGGCCCCCTTACCGTAATAGAGGTAGGAGATGCTGTCGTTCCAATCCAGTTGGGCTATGTTGTCATTGAAGCAGCGGGCCCGGATCAGTTGCAGCCAATGGTTGAATACTTGCCTGATGCGCGGATCCCGGTAGTCCACCTGGCCGCGGGTCACTTGCTGGTGAAAGGCCAAGCCGTTGAGGCGCAAGTTCAGATAGTCAAACCAGGCCAGGACTGGCCACTGGTCTTTACTGCCCAAGACGAGCGGGGTGATCCCCTGCTGGCGTAACCGGGTGCAGCTGTGCAGCAGTTGCGACCAAGTGGTCGGCGGGGTGAGCCCGACCCGTTGCAATGTGCGTTTGGAGTAGAAGATCCCCCAGTGGTAGTAGCTGTAGGGTAGGGCATAGGTGTGTCCCCGCCAGGAAACGGCTCGCTGCATGGCCTTGCCGAAGCTAGCTTGCCAATTCTGCGCTTGCCACAGTTCATCCAGTGGTCGCAGGGCGCCGCGACGGGCATAGGTCAGCAGACGCTCTCCCCCCTGCCAGTAGAGCAGATCCGGGGAGTGCTCCGCCGTCAGCCAGAGTGGAAATTTGGCCTTGTACTCTTGATCTGTGTAGGCCAGGAGTTGTACGCGGATCCCGGTCTCGGCATAAAACCCCCGCAACACGGCGACAAAATTATCCCGCTGCTGCGGGTTGCCATACATCAAGGCCAGCGCCAGATCTCGCCCCTGGCAAAAGGGGGAGAGGCAAGCGAGCAGTAATACCCCCCTCAGCAGCTGCTTGAACATAGATTAGTCCCGGCGTGATCCCACCTCTGAGTCTAGCTGACAGGGCGGCTCTGTGTCGGGGGACGGTGCGGCTTTCTATGGCCTTGTCTTACTGGATCTGTGGCTGGGGGCGGAGGCGACTATAGTCATGGTGTCCAGGGTCGCACGGAGTGCCGCCAATGCTTGCCAGCTGTAGGTTGTTTACCCAGCCAGGTCTGACGCTTGCCGCCACGCTGTTGTGGCTGCTGCTGCCCCCCTGGGGTCATGCCAGCGAGACCCTGCGCATCGCCACCTTCAATATCGCCTGGTTGGCCGATGAGCCGCTCTCTGTTGCCATGATCAGCCAGTGCCGAGCCGAGGCCAGAGCCTACCCTGATATGGCGCATCGCCCCACTCCGGCCTGTCGCAGCGGCCTCTTTCGTTCTGCTGCGGCCTATTCCGAGCTGGCTCGCCAGGTGGCCCGGCTGGATGCCGATATTATTGCCTTTCAGGAGGTGCAGAGCGCGCGGGCATTGGCCGCTATTCTGGCCGATGGTCACTATCAACAGCCAGGGAGCTGGCTGTGGTGGGTCAATCCACTACCAGTCAACGCCAGGCAGCGGGTCGCCATAGCCGTGCGCCGCTCGCGGCTGGGTACACTGCAACTGCACGCCTTGCCTGAGCTGGGGCGCCCGCTTTGGCGTGAGCAGCGGGGTGGCCTGCTGGCCCGGCTCACGCTCGCCTCGGGCCGGAGCTTGCATCTGCTGGTGGTGCATCTGAAGAGCGGTTGCCGGTATGGGGAACTCGATAGCACTATGGCCTGTCGACAGCTGGCCGCCCAGGGCCGGATCCTGGCCCACATCATAGACCAGGAGCAGGAGAGTGGCGCCCCTCTGGTGATCCTGGGGGATTTCAATCGTGATTTTGCCAACGAGCAGGCGCTCTGGTCGCAGCTGGATAATCAGCAGCCCAGGGGGGCCAAATTGCAGCGGCTGACACAGGGATTTCAACAGCCTGATGGCTGTTATCTACCCCGCTATGGGGCCGATCCGATTGACCATATTCTGCTGAGCGGCCCTCTGCTGGATCATGCCGTGCCCGGCTCACTGGGCGCGTCCCCTCTGTCGCCGGATACGGATAGGGCAACGGCCAAAGCCAGGGGAGCCCTCTTGAGCGATCACTGCCCGTTGCGGGTGGATCTGCGCTGGCCTTAGGGGCGGGGGATGAATGGCGGTAAGATGGGTTATCTCATGGCGGGAAGGAGGGAGCATGCGCGCGGCCATCATAGGTTGCAACTGGGGGCAGATCTATATTCAGGGGTTACGGCAGCATGGGGTCGAGGTGGTGGCGCTGTGCGGCTTACCTCAGGAGCTGGCGGAGGCCGTAGCCCGGCAGCATCAGGTGCCACTGGCCACCGATACCGTAGCTCGACTGTTGGAGCCGGATCTGGCGCTGGATCTGGTGGTGCTCGCCACGCCTGCCATCACCCATGCCGCCCTGCTGAGCCAACTGGCGGGGCTGCCCGTCATCTGCGAGAAGCCCCTGTTTGGTTTGCGGGGGGATGAGTCGTTGCTGCAGGGCGTCGGTGAGCGAGTCTGGGTCAACTACGCCTTTGCCTTTCTCGATTCAGCCCGGCAGATAGCCGCCCTTAAACCTCGGCTGGGGGCCATACAGCGGCTGGAACTGGCCTGTGAATACGATCTGCCCCTGCGTTTCTCCCCAGCACAGTGGTGGCTGGAGGTGGCCAGTCACCCGCTCTCCTTCCTGGTTCATCTGTTTGGTGAGCCACGCTGGGTGGAGTCGGAGAGTCACTGGCAAGGCGACGCACTCCACTGCCGGATTGGCGCGACTCCGGCGCAACTCAGTTGCGCGGCGCGCCCGGGGTTGCATGGCATCACTCAGCGCTTGCGGATCCATGCCGAGCAGGGCGTGGTGACGCTGGATGGGGGCTTTCACCTGGGCCAGCCTTGGGGTTACCAGGCGGTGCGCTGGAATGGGGAAGCCTGCAATCAGGGGGAGTGGTGTGCCGAGGATTGTTGGATGCGGGCCAATCTGCGCAGCATAGGCCAGATAGTGCGCCAGTTACGAGGTGAGCTGACGGTGCGCGAGGCCCTGACTCTGGGTCTATTTACTCCGGCTAAGGCGGAGCCCATAGATCGCTTGATCCGCGCGGCGTGGTGTCACAAGGTTCCTGCCCCTGGCGACCATGTTGGCAGCTGAGCCAGTAAAACGAGGACGAAAAGTACATGTTATAGTGTAACGTGTGTGTCATAGTCAGTCGCTAGTGTCAGTGCTCTATTTCAAGGCTAGGAGGCCACATGAGCACGATTACCCCAGTTTCTTTACGCTATACCCTATTGGCGGCAACTATTGCTATGACTCTGAGTGGTTGTGGTAGTGATGATAAGAGCTCTACTACGGCTTCTCCGACTACGCCGACAAAGCCCTCTACCCCGACCCCTGCGCCGACTCCAACTCCAACTCCAACTCCGACTCCGACTCCAACTCCAACTCCAACTCCAACTCCAACGCCTGCTCCGACCGTGAAGGTGGCCAAGAACGTGATCCTGATGATCAACGATGGGGCGAGCTGGGGCGCCTGGGAGATGGCCGCCAATTGGGATAAGGGGGTCAAGGCGAATGATCTGGAGGCCTACAAGGCATTGCCAGTCCATCTGGGTATGACCACCTACCCACTGAACACCAGCAAGAGTCCAACCAAGGACATGGCGCCTAAGGTCAGCTACGATGCAGCCAAGGCCTGGGATCCGACCCTAGGTACGCCATGGACGGATAAATACCAAGCGGCCATCCTGGGTTATCAATATCTGCTCAGTAACTACACGGATTCGGCCGCCGCAGGCTCGGCCATAGCGTCAGGTCAGAAGACCTATAACAACGCTATCAACTACGACAACATGGGCAATCCCATGGAGTTCATCACCCAGGTTGCCAAGAAGGCAGGCAAGGCAACCGGTGTGGTCACCTCAGTCCAGTTCTCGCACGCCACTCCGGCGACCTTTGCTGCGCAAAATATCAGCCGTTCCGATCTGCCGGCCATAGCTCGTACCATGCTGACCGCTGGTGATGTAGATCTCATCATGGGGACGGGTCACCCGGACTTCGATGGCAATGGCACCGATCTGACCAAGTTGACCGCAGAGCAGTGCGCGACCAACTCGGCTTGTCAGAATCGTTATGACACCCTAGCCCAGGCCGAGTGGTTGGCGCTCAAGAGTGGCCAGCTCAAGCCCAGCGGCGCCGCAGCCACCTGGACCCTGTTGGAAGATAAGGGCAGCTTCGATCTGCTGGCCAATAACAATCTGGATGTGAAGGGTCCGCTGATGGGGCTGCCCAAGGTGCGTTGGACTCTGCAACAGGGGCGCAGCCTGGATGTGTTAGGCGCCGATCCGAGCCAACCGAGTGGTATCAAGATGATCGGCTCTGTGCCCGATCTGGCCACCATGTCGAAGGGCGCACTTAACTATCTGGGCAAGGATCCGGATGGTTTCTTTGTGATGATCGAAGGGGGGGCCACCGATTGGGCGGCCCATGCTAACCAGACCGGTCAGCTGATCGAAGAAGGCAGTGATTTCAACCGCAGCGTGGCGGCCGTCGAAGCCTGGGTGGAGAAGAACAGCAACTGGGATGAGACGCTGCTGATCGTGACCACAGACCATGGTAATGCTCTGCCGTTAGATACCACTTCTGATACAGTGGCCTTTGCTCCGGTGAAGAATGCCGGGGCCGGTAACCTGCCGACCTTGCGTTACTGGACTGGCAACCACACCAATGAAGTGGTGCGTCTGTGGGCCAAGGGGGCGGGTAGTGACAAGTACACTAGCTACATCAAGGGTAAGGATGCCAAGTTTGCCGAGGTGGTGGGCCATAATGCCGATGGTAGCTACATTGACAACACGGATGTCCATACCTGGATCAAGGCCAGCATGCTGGCTGCCAGCAAGTAAGGCGTTGTTCATCAAGGGCTGCCAGTGGGCAGCCCTTTTGCATTTATGCACAAGGAGAGGTAGAGCGCTTATGGGAACTAACCAATTACGTAACCAGGTACTCCTGATGGGCTTGCTGGGCTTGCTGGGCTTGACGACTCTCGCAGCCCAAGCCCAGATCTGTCAGCAGGAAAAGCCCCGGCCAACCGATCATAAGCGGTTTGTGGTACGGAGCCCGGATACCGTAGTGGATAAGCAAGAGAAACTGGAGTGGCAGCGCTGCCCGATCGGGCTCTCTGGTCCTGAGTGTCAGCTGGGGAAGTTGCAGCGATTGACCGTGATGCAGGCTTGGGAGTTCGCCCAACGGCTGCATCAGGATGGCTTGGCAGAACATCAGGGCTGGCGACTCCCGACCATAGCTGAGTTGGCTAGTCTGCGTAAGGCCGATTGCGTCGACCCTGCTATCGATCTAACCCTCTTTCCCAATGTGCAGGGGGATTGGTACTGGAGCAGCAGCCATGAGCCCCAGAGCACACTGGATTACTGGTATTTTGATTTCAAGGCGGGCGTGGCAGGTCAGGATGACAAGAGTCTTGCTAATCCGGTGCGCTTGGTTCGAGACACACTCCCCTAGCGTGAACATCGGAAGCGTGTGCACGACAACTTGACCAGGCTGGACCTATCTTGGCCAGCTGCGCTCGGGGTTCTGGCTCAGTTGCCAGTCGGCGTAATCCTGGGGGGGATGGGCTATCTCTATGATGTGCTCGGCACCAAAGGGGATCTCGGCACCGAAGATCACATAGTTGTCACTGCTGGGCTCCAGGCAACCAGGCTGCTCATCCAGAATGCCAATATAGTATTCAGGATGGCACTCGGCCACTATCACCCACATGATCTCCTGATTGGCGCGGCTGTGGCCATGGGCATCGAGGGTGAGGATCTCAAACAGTAAGCGTGCGGCATCCCCCACCTGCAGAGTCTGACGCTCGGCTAGGGGCGGAATGGTGAAGGAGTCTGGCAGGGTCGCGTGGGCCGCTTCGCCAGAGTGTAAACACCAGGAATTTTCTTCTATCGTCGGCAGTTTCATAGGCGTGAGTGCTTGCGCTAGGCATCCCTGCGAGTGAATAAGGCCGCCAGTCAAGCTGGGCGGTATAGAGCCATGGCTCATGACTATTTTAGCACGCTAACCCAGCCATTGCCGGCTGACAACCGGGGAGAGGGCAAGGGGTGAGCGGGGTAACACTATTCCCCAGTGGGGGGATGGCTCAATTCCACCAGATGAGTTCCAGGGGCGTCAGGTCGTTGCCTGTGTAGCGAAAACGCAGGCTGATGAGGCCCTGGCTGCCGCTCATGGCAACCAGGCGGTCACAATCAAGCCGCGGTTCACAGACAAAGCGCTGCTGATAGAAGCGGTAGTTCTGATTGCCCTGTCCGGAGAAGGCGCCCGCCACCAGGGTGATATGGGCCAGCAGGTACTCATGACCTATGGGCTCGGCGTGCTCATCCAGAATACTCACTAGCTGGGTGCGGCTGCCCGGTAAACCGAGAGGATCACCGCTGATGCGTAGCTGGTAGCTATGGCCCCACTGATATGCCAGCCCCTGGATGGGCTCGTAGCGATCATGCCAGTTACCATCATCACTGCGCTGTTGTACCCAACAGAGCTGGGTCGCGTCAGGGCCACAGGGCTGCTGGTAGGAGGCGAGGCGGATCTCCGCCTGGGGCTCATCGTTCGGGTCGCCGGAGGAGATATAGACACGGCAGGCGGTGAGCCCGGTCAGCAGGCTGATCAGCAGCAGGTTAGGGACGCATAGAGTAAGCCGCATGGTGAGCTCCGGCTGTGAGTGAGCGATTTCCTTATCATAGCAGGCGCGGGTTTGGCGGCTTGCCCCGCCAGGGCGGCGGGGCAGTATGGCTCAGACCTGGAACTGGTCAACGCGCCCCTGTAACTGACTGGCCAGTTGGCTCAGGCTGAGGCAGGCGGCCGCGGTCTGTTCGGCGCCACTGGCTACCTCATTGGCGGTATCGTGGATATTGGTGATGTTGCGGTTGAGCTCTTCGGTCACCGAACTCTGCTCCTCGGTGGCGCTGGCGATCTGGTTATTCATGTCCGAGATGCGCTCGACCGATTGGGTTACCTTGCTGATGGTCGCGCCCACTTCACCGGCACTCTTGACCGTGGTCTGCATCAGTTGACGGCTGTTGCGCATGCTCTCGGCGGTCTGCAGCGCCCGTTTTTGCAATATGTCGATGATACGGTTGATCTCGCTGGTGGAGTCCTGGGTGCGCTTGGCCAGGGTGCGAACCTCATCGGCGACGACGGCAAAGCCGCGGCCATGCTCACCGGCTCGGGCCGCTTCAATCGCCGCGTTCAATGCCAGCAGGTTGGTCTGATCGGCAATGGAGCGGATCACTTCCAGTACCACACCTATGCTCTGACTATCTTGTTGCAGCAATTCCACTATTTGCCCGGCCTCCTCAATTTCATGGGCCACCCGCTCGGTATTGTGGATGGAGAGATTGACCACCTCCTGGCCAACCCCGCTGTCATTGGCGGCGGCACTGGCCGAGTTGGCGGCATCATTACAGCTGCGTGAAACCTCCTGCACCGTGCTCTGCAACTCATTGATGGCGGTGGCCAACTGATTGATTTCGCCCATCTGCTGGTGAACCCCAGTGGCCGACTGATTAGCGACGGCATTCACCTCCTCTACGGCGGAACTCAGCTGATGGATGGCGGCCGCCAGATCGGAGATGAGTCCTTTAAGGTTGCCATGCATGGCGATAAACGCCGTGGCCAGGGTGCCCAGCTCATCTTGGGCGAAGCGTTTGGTGTCGATATGACCACGCAGGTTGCCCTGGGCCAATAGATTGGCCTGCTCGACCAGGTGATTGAGCGGGTTGCGGATCTGCCGGGTTAGCCAGCTCGCCAGGCCTATCACTAACAGGGCGCTGAGGGTCAGCGTGATACCGATCCAGAGGGTGGCCGACTTATCGGTCTCGACAAATTCGCTGCGCATCTCGGCGGCATGCTTGGCATTGAGCGTCTGTAACTCGGCGGCCATGGGCGCCAACTGGTTGTATTGCGCTATGGAGTTCACGGCCAGCTGGGTCGCCGCCTCATGCTGCCCCTCGCTCTTGAGGCGAATGATCTGGTCGTGGATGGGTTTATAGGCTTGCCACTGCTGAACCAGTTGTTGGTAGAGCTGGCGCTCCGCGTCGCTGGCGATCAGGGGTTCATAGCTCTGCAGGCTCTTTTCGAGCTTGGCTATGGTGTCACTCACCAGCTTCTGCCCCTCTTGCATGTTGCCGGCATTGGTCAACAGCATGTAGCGCAGTTCCATTCGGCGAACATCGGAGATCTCTTGCGTCAGCTTGGCTGAGGCTTGCAGGCTGGGAATGATGTTGTCGCTGACCTCGACAAATTGTGCTTTGGAGGAGGAGAGCAGCTTGATGGTTAACCCGCCGACTAGCAGCAGAATGAGAAAGATGAGCGAGAAAGAGAGGGTGAGCTTTCGGGCGATCGATAAATTTCTAATTAACATGACTAAATGTCCTTATCTGGCATGTGGTTTGTTGTTTGTTGTTTGTTGTTTGTAGTTAGTTGTGGTTTATGCGATGCGTAAATGACTCAACATCAGGTGGACATCGTGACTCATGACCGCCAGGAAGGCGAGCAGGGCCAGGTAGTAACAGCCGTACTGCAGTCTGTGCTCCAGTGACACCTGGTAGTACCCCTCCGGTTTATCCTTCTGCTCTTGCCCCCGCAACACGGCCCAGATCTGGGGCGCGGCGAGCAGGGCAACCAGGATCAGCATGGGGCTGGGGCGGTAGAAGAAGAGCGCCACCAGCACGGGGACACCAACCAGCCAGAGCCGGGGGGAGATGATGGCGACTATGCGGCCGCCATCGAAGGGGCTCAAGGGGATAAGGTTAAATAGATTTAGCAAGAAGCCAATATAGGCCAGGGCCAGCCAGATATCCTGGCCGCTCTGCCGTCCCAGATAGTAACAACCCAGGGCGGCTACGCTGCCTAACAGGGGTCCGGCGAAGGCCACATAGGCCTCGGTTTCCACCGACATGGGCTGCTCTTTGAGGTCGATCCAGGCGCCGATGAAGGGAATAAAGGTGGGGGCTCCCACCTTCAGCCCTCGTTGCTTGGCGGCGAGAAAGTGGCCCATCTCATGGACGAAGAGCAGCAGGATGAAACCCGCGGCATAGGGCCAACCGAAGAGCTGGGCATAGATGACCAGGGAGAGCAGCATGCTGCCTATGCTCAGCAGGACTTTGCCAAATTTACCGGCAGTGAGTAATAGCAGCAGTGCCTTCATGAGGGGGTTATTCCTTATTGCGCTTGAAGAAGCGGCCAATCACGGCCGCGCCCCCGACCAGGGTCAGCAAAATTATCTTGGCAAACTTGGCAAGGAATACCGCGGCCAGAGCGAAGAAGCCCAGCTTCTTGGCGGCGACCCCGGCGACCAGCGCGGCCAGACCATATTCGGCGACCTTATCCGTGCCCTCCTTAAAGTCGCTGTAGTGCTTGCCACTATCGAATTTCAGGGCCGAGATCAGGTTGCCAGCGACGGGCTTCAGACGTTCGACATTTTGCAGGTCGGTGACCAGATTCATGCTCACATAACCTTCGCGGCCCAGGGCCAGGGTGTTGTAGTTGATGGTGTAGTTGGGATCCTGGCTGCCCTTGTCCCGGGCTGAGGCTGACCAGCGCAGATGGTGCTCCTGGGCGCTGTAGTGGGGGACTTCGGCCCAGCCGACGACTTCCAGCTCGGAGATACCGCGCGCCTTGCGCTCGGCGTTGGCGGCTTCGGTGCCCTCGCGCAGGTTGTTGAGCATGTCGTCCGGGTTCCACTCCTTGGCATCATCATCCTTGATGTAGCCTGCCGGCTTATAGCTCAGCACCATCATCCACTGCTCTTCATCACTGTTG
This sequence comes from Pseudaeromonas sp. HNCC25DJ180, assembly GCF_055413345.1. NCBI lineage: Bacteria > Pseudomonadati > Pseudomonadota > Gammaproteobacteria > Aeromonadales > Aeromonadaceae > Pseudaeromonas > Pseudaeromonas sp. HNCC25DJ180. The sequence goes on along the minus strand of NZ_JBVAYF010000001.1, from coordinate 143,198 downwards.
GGCAGCACCATTCCCTCTACTTCGCCATCGCCTTCGCCATCCAGGGCCTTCAGCAGACGCTGAGCCTGGCTGCGCGGCACATAGCTGAACCCTTCGGGGAGTTGCAGGTGGGCCTGGTTGGTGACGGCGATATCCGAGGGGCCAGGAATGGCGGCTTGTAGGGCCGCATCATTAGCCGCGTCAATTTCGGCTTGGGCTTGTGCCAGCTGTGTCGTCGGGGCTGACTCGGCCGCGTAGAGCGGCTGCGTCAGTAACAGAGTGGCGAGCGCCAGCGGGCGTAGCAGAAAAGTGTTCATGTGAAATCCTTGTCTCATTATTCCAGGTGTTATGTCCCCAGGCGGTAATATCCGCCGTTAGCCATGGCTTCGGGTGCTCTCCCTCCCCGCACGGCCTTGGGGGGCATAGTTTCAGATGAACCGCTTGTGCTTGGTTGTGATCGGGCTAATAGTTGGAAAATTTCCTGTGCACTTTAGCCACTATCTGCTACAGACCCCCCATTTTATTCGCGAGGCGGCATTGGCTCGGGGCTATTAGCTCTCGGCCTGGGGCCGTGTGCACGGTATGATAATGGAACACAGGGTTGAGCATTCGACCTCTGGCCTGCTTTGTCATCATGGAGTGAACCCCAATGCGTTGTATCGTGTTGCTTAAAGTACTGTTAGTCAGCCTGTTACTGTCCGGTTGTGTGGCGCCCCTCTTGATGGGCGCCCAGAGCCAATTGATGTGGGCTCTGCTCAAGCCCCTGGTGGGTTTTGATCCGAATGAGGTGAACCTGTTCGAGCAGCCGTTGATCAAGGATCGGATGCAGCCGCTGTTGGGGGAACACTATGGCACTGCGGTACAGTTGCTCAAGACGGCCGATGAGATCCAGCAGGAGGGGCCCCTCTTCTATGTTCTCTCCAACAACGAGGTGACTGGGCCTCTGGCCAAGCAAGCTGGCTTTGTATGGAACTCGCAGAGCAACCAGATGGCGGTGTTGCTGCAGGAGCAGGGTAAGTCGCTGGTCTTTAGTGAGCCTTTGGCCGAGGCGGCTAAGGGCTCGGCTCTGGCTCCGGATCAACTGGGGGCCTGGCCGACCGCCATGCGCTCCTTGCTGGATCCCCAGGCGTTGCAGCAGCAGGCCACTGGTGCTGCGGCGACGGCGGTATCCGGGGCGGTGCAGGGGGCAACCTCAGCCGCTACCGGCACACTCAATCAGCAAGTGAATGACACCTTGAGCCAAGGGAGCAATCAGCTGTTGCCGAGTAGTAGCGGTGCCACGGCGGCCCCGTGAGTGCCACTGGGAGCGCGACTAGAACAAGGCCGGGATCTCCCGGCCTTGTTGTTACTGGCGATGATTGGCTGTGGCCGTTTTAGCCATGGCGAGCCAGCAACCCCGTGCTAGCCACCAGCCCAGCGCCAGATAGAGCAGGGCTTCGCTGGCGAGCAGGCTCTTGGAGTCCAGCAGCCAGTGGGGCAGTTGGCTCAGTAGCGCCATAGTGAGCAAGGGGCCCGTCATGGTGATCATCATGGCCCGCAGACGTTGCAGGCGCGATCCTGTGACGGCTTCCCTATGGAGGCTCTGGCCCGTGCCCCAGGCTATGCCTGATGCCAGGGCTCCACTAAACAGCAAGCTGGGTTCGAACCAATAGAGGGCGCCTAAGCCGCTGACCAGCGTGAGTAGCCACCAACAGCGGGGGGTGGCGAGCCAATGTGCCGCGCGACTTTCGGGCTTGGGCCATAACCCTAGCAGTAACCCACCCAGTAACATTCCGCCCAGCACATCACTGACAAAGTGGACGCCATAGTAGACCCGGGCTGCTCCGGTGAGCAGGGTCAAACCGAGCACCACCAGCCCGATCAGCCAGGGGCGGCGTGGGCGCAGCAGGGGCAACAGCAGACCCCAGCAGAGCATGGCCAGCGCCGTATGGCCGCTGGGCAGGCCAAAGCCACTGGCCGGACGCAGGGCCAGGCCGGGGTCAAAGTGCAAGGGGCGCGGCAGGGCGAAGCCCAGTTTCGCCAGCTGGATCAGCAGATTCACCACGACCAGAGCGGAGAGGATCCGGCTACCGCAGCGCCAGCCGAGGAGGGGGAGCAACAAGGGCAAGAGCAGCAGATAGCTGCTACCTTCACCCAGCAGGTTAGTGAGTGCCCACAGGGGGGCCAGGAAGGCCGTCTCGTGTTGCCAGGCTTGGGACCAGCCTAACTCCTGCTGCTGCCAGGGTGAGGCGGCATCCCAGAAATTAGCCAACTGCAGATGGGGGCTCTCCGGCAGGGTCGGCAGCAGTGTGGCCAGATGCAGATCCTGCAGTTGCTCGGTAAAGCGCAGGAGCACCTGAGGGTGCTCAGGGTTCACCAGACGCACGCTCATGATCTCCCCGCCCAGATTGGGGGCCCGTAACATGTCGATGCTCTGGCTGGGGGCCTGCCAGCGAATAGGCTCAAGGCTTTGGCAGGCAAAAAAACGGGCCCGCCCGGGCGTCTCCCCATAGTCGGTGAGTGGGGCTATGATGCGACCATGCAGCCCTGTCTCTTCCCATAGTTCGCGCAGGGCCGCCTGCTCCGGGGTTTCGTCACCATCGATATAACCACCCGACAGGCTGAAGCGGCGGCTGAGTCTATCCTGCACCATCAACAGCTGATCGCCGACGCGAATGACGCAGACGGCGCCTATGGGGGCGTCGGCTTGGGCGGTTTGGCTAGCAAACAGCCCAGGGAGGAGCAGGCAGAGCAACCAGGTACTAAGACGGCGAGCAAGGTGGGTCATGGGGAGATCCGATAGGGCGCGAGCTCCGATTCTAGGTGGCTGGCTGGTAGATCTCAACCCGATTGCGGCCTAGGGCCTTGGCTTGATAGAGCGCCTTGTCTGCCTGGCTAAGCAGAAGGTTGGATTGAGTGCTCTCCGCCTGCATCTGGGTGATGCCTATGCTGCAGGTGAGGGTGATGAACTGGTGGTCATCGGGCGTGACGATCTTGAGTTTGGCGACTTCCTGGCGCAGCTTCTCGGCAATCAGGCTGGCCTGTTCGAGTTTCACGTCTCGCAGCAGGATCAGGAACTCCTCTCCACCAATGCGGGCGACCTCATCGGTGCAGCGGCAGTGGGTGGTCAGACAAAGGGCAAACTCGGCCAGCACTCTGTCGCCTATCGGATGTCCCCAGGCATCGTTGACCGCCTTGAAGTGATCGATATCCAGGATCAACAGGCAGAAAGCCTGACCATGCCGTTGGTAGCCCGCCAGTTCGCGATTGAGCGTTTGGCTCATGTAACGCAGGTTATGTAGCCCGGTCAGCGGGTCGGTTTCAGCCAGCTGGATCAGGGCTTCTTCCGCCCGTTGGCGCGCCTGGATTTCGAGTTTGAGCCGTCGATTGAGACGGTAGTACCAGACTATGCCGATCAGCAGGAGCAGGGAAAAGAGCAACAGGCCGCCCAGGAGGCGCAGATAGTTGCTGATGAAGCCATTTATCCGTCGTTCCGAGTAGAGAAATGGCTCCAGATCCAGATTGGTCAGCTGGCTCTTGGCCAGTTGAATTTCGGCAATCCGTTGCCAGCGCCCTGGATTCATATGCCCTATGTCGATCAATTCGGGCTGCATCAACCGGGTCATGGATTTGGCCTCAAATCGTAGCTGTTTGGCGCTCTTTCCAGGGGCGTATTGCCGCTGGATGACGGCTATGGTCTCTTCTATATGCTCCATCGCATAGTGCCATCCCCGGAGTGAGGCCGTGCGAAAACGGCTGACGCGATCGGGATGCAGCCGGACTTCATTCTGTGAGGTGAAGAGCACATCCCCATAGAAGTCGATGCCATAGGTGCGAGGATCGATCAGCCGATAGGCGATGCCACGCTGTTCCAGCTCGAAGGGCTCATTGGTGACATACGCATCATAGGCGTCCACCTGGTGCTGGATCAGCGGCTCGAGAGTGAAGGTGGTCTGCACTAGATTGAGTCTGTTACTCTCTACGCCTTCGGCATGAAAGGGGGCCAGCAACTCTACGCTCTCACTGAGCGGGAAGACGGTCATCAGTTTCTTGTCGACCAAATCATGCAGATTCTGGATGTCCGGGCGCTCCAGCACCAGCCAACTGACGGCTGAGTGTTGCAAGGTTGCGGCCAGGGCGACCACGGGTTTGCCATCGGCATAGTCGCGGATCAGACCCGAGTTGGAGATGCCATAGTGGGCGTCGCCCCTTAATACCGCATTGACGGGAGAGACAAAGGCGCCGTTATAGCCATTAGGTCTGAGGGTGACCGCTAATCCGGCCTCCCGATAGAAGCCCTTTTCCAGAGCCATGTAGTATCCGGCGAACTGGAATTGGTGGACCCACTTCAGTTGCAGGGTCACAGGCTCCAGGGCGTGGGATGCCTGAGCCCAGAGAAGCAACATCATCAGACACCTTGTGCACCACGCCATAGAGTCAATCCCGTCCTGTGATCCGGATGCCGAGTCATTTTTTAATATGTGACAAAGGGTTGCACCATGATTCTAAGGACAACTATGTTGATCGTATAGGGAGTTCCACTTCCTTTTACTTGGAGTGAGCGCTATGCCAAGTTCTGTCAAGGTGTTGCACTGGGCTCCGGGCCTGGCGACCTTGCAACACTACCGTCCTAGCTGGTTCTGGTGTGATCTGCGGGCGGGCCTCTCCGTGGCGGCTGTGGCCCTGCCGGTCTCCATCGCCTATGCCTCGTTGGCGGGGGTGAGTCCCATAGCTGGCCTCTACTCTTGCATATTGCCACTGCTAGTTTATGCCCTATTTGGCACCTCCCGGCAACTGATCATAGGGCCGGATGCGGCCACTTGTGCCGTGGTCGCCGCGGTGGTGGCGCCCTTGGCGGGCGGTGATCCGCTGCGGCAGTGGCAGTTGACGGTGATCATGACCCTGATGACCGGCATCTGGTGCCTGCTGGGGAGTTGGTTGCGGTTGGGGGCCCTGGCCGAGTTTCTCTCCAAACCCATCTTGCTGGGTCTGCTCAACGGGGTGGCATTGACCATAATCGTCGGTCAAACCGCCCGGTTGCTCGGGTTTCACTACGAGGAGCGGGGACTGATCGAGCAGGTACTCCAGGTACCTCACTACCTGGCCCAGACTCAGAGTCTGACCCTGGCGGTCAGCCTCTTCACGCTGCTCATCCTGCTGCTGGTCCAGCGTTGGCGCCCACTCTGGTCCGGCCCGCTGTTCGCCATGTCGCTGTGCGGCGGCCTCTCCTATCTTCTCGATTTTCCCCACCTGGGGATTGCGACCCTGGGGCCGCTCTCTTCTGGCTTGGCGGAGCTGAGCTGGTCGGCCGTCCAGCCGCAACTGCTGCGGGAGATGGTCGTGCCCTCGTTTAACCTGGCGCTGGTGAGTTTCGTCAGCATGATGCTAACGGTGCGAACCTTTGCCGCCAAGAATGGCTATGAGGTGGATGCGGACAAGGAGTTTCGTGCTCTGGGGTTGGCCAACATCGCTTCGGGCCTCTCCCTGGGGTTTGCCATCAGCGGCACCATGTCGCGCACCGCGATCAATGATGTGAATGGCGGCAAGAGCCAGCTAGTCTCAGTAGTTGCCGCCCTGCTCATCGGCCTGGTGACCCTCTTTTTTACTGATGCGCTGCAATACCTGCCGGTAGCCACCCTGGGCATGGTGCTGGTGGTGGCGGCCATGGGGTTGACCGACTTTCCTGGCCTCTACTCCTTACGGCACAGCGATCGCCCCGCGTTTTGGTTGGCGTTGACGACCTTTGCCAGCGTGCTGTGTATCGGTGTGCTGCCGGGGATTGGTTTTGCCGTGCTGCTGGGGTTGTTTCAATTTCTGCACAGCATAATGCGCCCCACAGATCAGCTGCTTGGGGTTGATGAGAAAGGGGTGGTCCACTCCTTGGGGCGCAGCAGCCACATCCATGCCATTCCTGGTGTGCTGGTCTACCGTTTCAACTCGCCGCTCACCTACTTCAATGCCGCCTACTTCAAGCGCCGGGTCTGGAGCTCGTTGCTGCAGAGCAATGCGCCAGTCAAGGTGCTCATCATCGATGCGGTGGCCTCCTTCAACCAGCAGGATATCAGCGTGATGACCATGCTGGCCGAGTTGCAGCGCGACCTGCAGCGGCAGGGGATCCAGCTCTGGCTGGCTGGGCGGCGTACCTCGTTGACCAACTGGTTACAACAGGCTGGGGTGCCGGTAGGCGAAGGGGGGATCCGGGTCTGCAGCGATCTCTATAGCGCCATCCGTCATCTGGCCGAGATGGCGCCCGCCAAACCAGACGGTTGATTTTGCGGGCGCGGCTGGCAAATTGGTGCTGGGCTCTCTAGCCTCAGAAGAGGGCCGTGAAAAGCCAGATCCCCCCAAGCCTGGTAATAGAGGAGAGGTGTCATGCGCTACGCCCATATTCTGGTCGCCGTGGATCTACGCCACGATGTACGCCATCTGTTACAGCGTGCGGGCAAGTTTGCTCAGCGCATGGGCGCCCGGTTGCACATCATCACAGTGCTACCAAGGGATGAGCCTGGACTTAGCCAGGGCGATGCCAGCCATCTGGCCAACCTGCAGCGGGAGACCCTGGACTATTTGCAGCAGCAGGTGGCCGCCTTGCCTTCCCAGCACGGCGAGTGCCGGGTCTGCTGTGGCGTGGTGGCTGATGAGATCTTGCGTGCCGTGGTCGAGCTCAAGGCCGATGTGCTGATCCTGGGGGCCAGGCAGCGCTCTGGGTTACTCAGCTGGTTGCAGCAGCAGGCGGCCGAGCCCCTGCTGGCGCGTCTGGGCTGTGATCTGTTGCTGCTGGATGAGGATCGCCCCTTCTGGCGGGAGCCCTTGCACATCACCCTGTTTGTCGATCTGGATGCGGCGGGGCAGAAGGTGTTACGGCGGGCGACGGCTCTGGCCCGGCAGCAGGGGGCCCAGTTGCTGGTGCGCCATGTGCTTGCCTCGAATGATGAGAGCCTGCATGCCGTGGCCGAGCGGCAATTGGCGAGCTGGTTGGTGGGCTTGCCCCTGCCGTTACCCCGATGGGAGCTGGTCTCGGGGGCTATCTGTGAGTGGCTGACCAGGAGCCTGGCCAGCCATGAGAGTCATCTGCTGATCATAGGCGGAATTCACCTGGCACCTCATCCGCAGGCGGAGGAGGCGCCGCTCGCCCGGCTGCTGCACGAGCCGGGGGATGTGATGGTGTTGCGTTGAGCCGGGGGGCTACTCCGCTAGAGAGTAGGGCAGGGGACGCAGGCTCAGCGTCGACTGCGGGTCGGCTTTCAGTCGCCAGTGATCGTCGGCTGCGCTATCTAGTGGCAGCACGGCGCTGATCAGTAGCGTCTCGCCCTGTTGCCAGCAGTCGAGCACCAGGCCTGAGCGCTTCCACTGCTCACCCAGCTGCAACTCCAGTTGGGCGCCGGGGGGGACCGGCTGGGTGGTCTGGCCCTCAAGAATAAACAGGCCGCGGTTATTGGCGCCCCGGTACTTGGCGCGGGCCACTGTCTCTTGCCCCATGTAGCACCCCTTGGTGAAGCTGATGCCCCCTAGAGCCTGCAGGTTGAGCATCTGCGGAATATACTCCCCCTGATGCTCGCCACTCATATGCGGCAGACCCGCCTCTATCTCCAGCCCCCACCAGTCGGTTTCGGCTTGCTCTGGCAGCTCGGCGGCCTGCGGCACGCCCAGTAGCAGCCAGCGATCCGCCTCAACTTGCACGGCGGCACCGCCTGGCAGCAGGCCACTGGTCGAGAGCCCCAGATGTTGGGAGACCCACTCATCGCTGCCAACCCCGGCCACGCCGACACAGGAGAGGGTCGAGCTTATCTCCTCAATCTCCACCTTGGAGAAAACCCCATATTTTTTCAGCTCGGCCAGGCTCTTGGCGATCACCGACTGCTTGGTGAGCAGCAACAAGGCCTCTTCGAGCACCACCAGACGGAAGTCACACCAGAGCTTGCCCTTGGCATCACAGTAGCCCCCCAGGCTCTGGGCGCCCGCAGCGAGGGCTTGGACATCGCAGGTGACCTGACTGTGCAGGTACTTGACTCGATCCGGGCCGCTCAAGCGGATTACGGCCATCTGGCTCAAAGCGTAGCGATTGGGTTGGTCGGGTAGGCGTAAGGCGTGCTGGCTCATAGGGCGTCCTGGAGTGGGGCCTCGTCAGGCGAGGCGATTTGTGACTCTCATGGTAATGACGGGATTGCCATTTGTCAGCCACAAAGCCGACTTGTTACCATGGTGACTTGATTGCCGGTGCCGAGTAGGCAGGGAGAGAGAGGGTGAGCGAGCTGAGATTGAGCCATAAAGAGTGGGACTCCCTGCGCTGGCAGTGCCGTCGAGGCATGCTGGAGCTGGATGGGATCTTGCTGCCATTTTTGGAGGAGGATCTGCCGGATCTGGCCGTCGGATTGCAGCATGACTTCGTGCGACTGCTGCAGGCTTCGGATCTGGAGCTGTTTCGTTGGTTGTTGCGGGGGGCGGCACCGGCCGATCCGGCGTTGGTATCTCTTCTGGAGGTGATCCGTGACTGCCACCAAGCACGTCTTGGCCATTGAGCCCTCCTGGCATCACCAGCAGGTGTTGCTGGTGGGACATCTGTTGGTGACGGCACTGCTCTGGTTCTGGCTGCATGGTCTTTATTGGAGCTGGTTCTTACTGGGTATGGTGCTGAGCCTGGGTTACTCCCTCTACCTGGCCCGCCAGCGTCGCTTCACCCTGGAACTCCAGGGCAAGGATCTCACCTGGTTGGGGCAGCGCTACACCCTGGGTCATGGTTCTCGGGTGGGGTATGGGGTCATCTGGTTGGCGTTGGATGGGCCGCAGCCCACCCGGCTCTGGCTCTTTAGTGACAGCGTGAACCAGGCCGACTATCGCCGGCTGGCCCAACGCATCACACTGCTGCGCTGATCACACCTCTTCAGCGCTTTGGGCCAGGCATTCTGGTCTATAGCCCCTCAGGTTCCGCTGCGCTTGGCGATCTCGATAAATCTGGAATGTTAGCGCTGGCGCGCGGTGAAACTCTGGCGGCTACTTATACTCACATCAAGATATGGAAGAGTGAGATTGTCATATGGGCGGTTGGCGGTGGATGGGGCTCGGTTTGCTATTTTTGATGGCAGGAGAGGCCATGGCGGCCACGACCCTCTTTACCTACCGCTCGGCCGAAACGGCACTCGATACCCGTAACCACTACGATATGGCCCTGTTGCGGCTGGCGCTGGAGAAAACCCGCACCGAGTATGGCGACTATCAGCTTGAGGCCAGTCCGCCGATGAACACCAGTCGGGCCATGCAGGAGCTGGAAAAAGCCAGCTATCCCAACTTTATCATCAAGATGAGTTATAGCCCTGACTACGAGCAGCACGGCATGTTGCGCGGTGGTTATGAGGTCGATCTGGGAGTAACCGGCTACCGCGTCTGTTTTACCCGCAAGATGCTGCTGCCCGAACTGGCGCAGATCGGCACGCTGGAGAAGTGGAAACACTATCTCTATGGCTTGGGGACGGGGTGGCAGGATGTGGAGATCCTGCGTCATAACGGCTTCAGGGTGATGGAGGTGGCACTTTACAAGAGCCTGTTCCCCATGGTGGCCAAGGGGCGCTTCGATCTCTTCTGCCGCGGCATCAATGAGGTGCGTGATGAGTGGCCGGAGGCGCGCCAACAGCCCGAGATAGTGCTCGAGCCTGCCATGTTGCTCTACTACGATTTGCCACGCTTCTTCTATGCCAATCCCCGTGATACCAAGGGCATGCAACGGGTGGATGCCGGGTTGCGTATTGCCGCCGCCGATGGTTCCTTACTGACACTGTGGAAGCAACATTATCTGCCAAGCGTGGAGTATGTGCAGCCACAAAAACGGCGCCTATTTCGGCTGGTCAATCCCATGGTGAGTCAGCTCAAATGGGCGGATAAGCAACTGGTGTTTGATCCCCTAAGTGGAGCGTTTAACTTTCGAGATCAATAGGTTGATCTCGCGCTGTTCAGGCATACCTAGTGGTGAACAGGGCGCCGAAGCGCCCTGCAGGGAGATCAGTAGTTCTCGGGGATCAGTATGGTGGGGGTGGGGTTGGGCAGCTGATCCGGGTAGTCCAGGTTGTAGTGCAGGCCCCGCGACTCCTTGCGGCTGATGGCCGAGCGCACTATCAGTTCGGCCACTTGCAGCAGGTTACGCAGCTCCAGCAGGTTGTTGGAGACGCGGAAGTTGGCGTAGTAGTCGTGGACCTCCTGTTTGAGCAGGTCGATACGGCTCTTGGCCCGGGTCAGGCGCTTGTCGGTACGCACTATGCCCACGTAGTCCCACATGAAGAGGCGCAGTTCGTGCCAGTTGTGCTGGATCACCACCTCTTCGTCCGAGTCGTTCACCTTACTCTCGTCCCAGGCGGGCAGGCTGGGGGGCAGGCTGCTCATGGGTAGACGAGCCAGGATATCCTTGGCCGCCGAGTGGGCGAAGACCACGCACTCCAGCAAGGAGTTGGAGGCCATGCGGTTGGCGCCATGCAGGCCGGTATAGGAGACCTCGCCTATGGCATACAGCCCCGGGACATCCGTCTGGCCATTGTGATCTATCATCACGCCACCACAGGTGTAGTGAGCGGCGGGCACCACAGGGATCGACTGCTGAGTGATGTCGATGCCGATCTTCTGGCAGCGCTCATAGATGGTGGGGAAGTGCTTGATGACAAAGTCAGCCGGTTTGTGGCTGATGTCCAGATACATGCAATCTACCCCCAGCCGCTTCATCTCGTAGTCGATGGCGCGCGCTACTATGTCGCGGGGAGCCAGTTCACCACGGGGGTCGAAGTCGACCATGAAACGGCTGCCATCGGGGCGCCGCAGATAGGCGCCTTCACCGCGCAGGGCTTCGGTCAGCAGGAAATTGCGGTCATCCGGATGAAACAGGGTGGTGGGGTGGAACTGGTTGAATTCCATGTTGGCCACCCGACAGCCCGCACGCCAGGCCATGGCGATGCCATCACCCGAACTGACATCCGGGTTAGAGGTGTACTGGTAGACCTTGGACGCGCCGCCGGTCGCCAGGGCCACAAAGCGGGCGCGTACCGTCTCCACCTCTTCACGGTTACGGTTCCAGATGTAGGCACCGAGCACCCGGTTACCGGGCAGGCCCAACTTGCGGGTGGTGATGAGATCGACGGCGTTGAAACGTTCCATCAACTGGATGTTGGGGTGATCCCGCACTTGATCGACTAGGGTGATCTGCACCGTCTTGCCGGTGGCATCGGCGGTGTGGAAGATGCGGCGGTGGCTGTGGCCCCCTTCGCGGGTCAGATGGTAGGAGGGCTGCCCATCTTCCGTTTCTGACTCTTCTTGATCGAAGGGAACGCCCTGCTGGATCAGCCACTCGATGCAATCCTTGGCATTGCGGGCGGTAAACTCCACCGCGTCGCGATCGCACAGACCGGCTCCGGCATTCAGGGTGTCGCTGACGTGGGATTCGATACTGTCCTTTTCATCGAAAACGGCAGCGATGCCTCCTTGGGCATAATAGGTGGCCCCCTCGCTCAAGGGTCCCTTGCTCAATACCATCACCTTGACGTGCTCTGCTAAACGCAGTGCTAAGGAGAGGCCGGCGGCACCACTGCCAATGATTAGAACATCACAGCTGTATTCAACGTTCTGTTTCATAAGTATCATTGGCGTGGAAAGTGAAGGGTCTATGTTAGCCCAACTCAGGGTAGCGGTGCAGCTTGGATCACGTTTTTTTCCATTAGAGCGAACTTTTATAAAAAACGTGTGTCTGACTATATGCGCTTATTTCGGACCGGATATCACGAGCAACAGATAGGGGATCTACGGCGCCGATGAGCGATTTGAACATAGACCAGCAACTGGTGGAGCGCGTCCAGCGAGGTGACAAGGCGGCGTTCAATCTGCTGGTGACTAGGTATCAGCATAAGGTGGCCAGCCTGCTGACGCGATATGTGAGCAATCCTGGCGATATACCCGATGTGGTACAGGAGGCGTTCATCAAGGCGTATCGGGCCTTGCCTGAGTTTCGTGGTGAGAGTGCTTTCTATACCTGGCTCTACCGTATTGCCGTCAATACGGCCAAGAATTATCTCACGGCCCAGGGGCGTCGACCGCCGGATATGGATGTCGACAGCGCCGATGCCGAGCTGCAGGACGGGGCCGATGCCATGCGCGAGCTGGCGAACCCGGAAAATTTGATGCTCTCCGATGAGATACGTCGGGAAGTCATGCAGACCCTGGAGGGTCTGCCGGAAGATTTGCGTACCGCCATCACCCTGCGTGAGATTGAGGGGATGAGTTATGAGGAGATCGCCGTCATCATGGATTGTCCTGTTGGCACAGTGCGCTCCCGGATCTTCCGGGCTCGCGAGGCGATCGACAAGCGAATACAACCCTTACTGCAACGTTGATAGGAGCAGACAGGTCTCTATGGCGAATAATGAACGGATTTCTGTGCTGATGGACAGCGAGGCTGACGAAGCCAGCTGGTTGCAAGCAGCCGTACGGGAAAGCGAAGAGCAGGCGACCTGGTCTCGCTACCATCTGATTGGTGATGCCTTACGCAACGAGCTTCCCGCTCAGCTGGATCTTGATCTGACTGCGCGTATTGCCCAGGCACTGCAAGATGAACCGACTGTGCTGGCCCCCAAGCCATCACGTTTCTCTCTGATTGGGGTGAAGCCAGCCGTGGTACATCTGCTGCGGAGTGGTGGTCAGTTTGCCATCGCCGCGTCGGTGGCGGCGGTGACGATTCTGGGGGTGCAACACTATCAAGGGGGCAAGAACCCGGCATTGGCACCCAATCCTGTGCTCAATACCGTACCCTTTGGCGGGGTGGCGGCCCCGGTGAGCATCAATTATCAGGCGAATCGTCAGAGTTTGGCTCACACGCCTCAGCCCGCCATGAGCGAGGCGCAACTGCAGGCGGAGCGTGAACGTCTCGCTGCCTTCCTGCGGGATCATCAACTGCAGCAACGCTTGCATCAGGCCGAGCAATAACCAAGAGTACCTTCCGTGCGGCAGCTTTCTTTCCTCATATTGTTAGCTGCCCTCTTCAACTGTTTACCTGCCGTAGCGGATACTCCCTCCGCCGCGGCCTTGTTACAACAGATGCAGCGGGCTTATCACCACTACAACTTTGAACTCTCCCTGGTCAAAATCCGTCAGAGCGATCTGGAACCCATGCGTTTCTCTCATGCGGCGCTGGATAACCAAGAGCTGGCTCACCTCATCTATCTCAATGGCCGTCCCAGTGAATACCTCAAGCGCAATCACGAGATCAGCTTTTTCGAGCCGGGCCATGATCCCTACACCCTAAAAGGGGCGCGTATGCCCGGGCTCTGGTCTGCCCTGCTGGAGATGAATCTGGAGCGGGTGCTGCAGAGCTATGAGCCCGTGGTCACCGGGCGCAACCGGATTGCCGGGCTGCCGACTCAGGTGGTGCGCCTCGTCCCCAAAGACTCGGGAAAATATGGCTTGATGCTCTGGCTGGAGCAGGAGTCAGGCTTGCTATTGCGGCTGGATCTACTGGATCAGGCGGGCAATCTGGTTGAGCAGTATATGGGCGTGGACCTGCGTATCCTGCCTGAGCCCAGCAGTTGGCTGCAGCAGTTGGCCAACTCCAAACTGCCAGCGGCTGTGCCTGTGGCGGAGGCCTATCAGGCGCCGCAAAAGAATCTGGGTTGGGCGCCAAGTTGGTTGCCGCTGGGTTTTTTGGTGAAATCCACCGACAGACATCAGTTGGCGGGGACCGACCAGTTTGTCGATTATATGCTGCTCAGCGACGGTTTGGTCGACATATCCCTCTACGTTGCCAACTCGAATGCAGAGATATCCGAAGGAAACCAATTGGTACGGCAAGGTGCCACCAGCTTGCTCAGGTTCATGAATGATCATAAGGTTGAAGTGACAGTAGTCGGTGAAGTGCCTGCCGAGACCGCAGAGCGCATCGCCAACTCTTTGCATTCCCTGGCTAAAGGAGTCACACCATGATCGAATCTGTTGCTACCGTGGTCGCGGTCGGTGATACCTGGGCTCAGGTAGAGTGCCGCCGCAAGAGTTCCTGTGGCCATTGCCATCAGCAGGAGAGCTGCGGGGTGGGCACTATCGCCAAGGCGATGCCAGGGCGCCCCCAATTGCTGGAAGTCGCCTTGACTGTGCCTGTGCTGGTTGGCCAACAGGTGCGAATTGGCATTCCCGAGCGCAGCCTGCTCACCAGTGCGCTCATGGTCTACATGGTGCCGCTGGTGTGTCTGTTGCTGGGTTGCCTGTTGGGTAAGTGGGTCTCCAGCGAGTTTCGTCTCGCGGAGGAGGGCCCGGAAATTTTGGGTGCCTTGCTGGGGGGGGGCGTAGGTTTCCTGCTGGCCAAGTTCGGCGCGCAACGTCTGACTGGCGGTTTATATCGCCCCGTGATGCTCGGCCTGAATATTCCGGTCCAGCAAACTGACTAAGCGATAGCCGTATCGCCCCATATCCAGTAAAATCCCGCCTTTATGCGTCAGGGACGCTTATCTATTGACTGAATATACCGATGAAGCACATTCGTAACTTTTCCATTATCGCGCACATTGACCACGGTAAATCGACCCTGTCGGACCGTTTAATCCAGATCTGTGGCGGCCTCTCCGGCCGTGAGATGCAAGAGCAGGTTCTCGACTCCATGGACTTGGAGCGTGAGCGTGGCATCACCATCAAGGCACAGAGTGTGACCCTGAACTACCAGGCCAAAGATGGTCAGACCTATCAGCTGAACTTCATCGACACCCCAGGTCACGTCGACTTCTCTTATGAGGTCTCTCGCTCTCTGGCGGCATGTGAAGGCGCCCTGCTGGTAGTGGATGCCGGTCAGGGGGTTGAGGCACAAACTCTGGCTAACTGCTACACGGCTCTGGAGATGGAGCTGGAGGTGGTGCCGGTTCTTAACAAGATCGACCTGCCTCAGGCAGAGCCCGAACGCGTGGCCGAAGAGATCGAGGATATAGTCGGCATAGATGCCATGGATGCGGTGCGTTGCTCCGCCAAGACCGGGCTCGGGGTCGATGATGTGCTGGAGACGATAGTTCACAAGATCCCGTCTCCTATCGGGGATCCCGATGCACCTCTGCAGGCGCTGATCATCGACTCCTGGTTCGATGACTACCTGGGAGTGGTCTCTTTGGTGCGCATCAAGAATGGCTCACTGAAGAAAAATGACAAGATCAAGGTGATGAGTACCGGTCAGGTGTGGGGGGTTGATCGTCTGGGGATCTCTACTCCCAAGCGCAAGGATACCGATGGCCTGGCTTGTGGCGAAGTGGGTTGGGTGGTGTGTGGCATCAAGGACATCCATGGCGCGCCGGTGGGGGATACCCTGACTCTGGCCAAACATGGTGCCGATAAGGCGCTGCCAGGCTTCAAGAAGGTGAAACCCCAGGTCTATGCCGGCCTGTTCCCCATCTCATCGGAAGATTATGAAGCCTTCCGCGATGCGCTCGACAAACTCTCCCTGAACGATGCCTCTTTGTTCTTCGAACCGGAAAGTTCTACCGCATTGGGCTTTGGTTTCCGTTGTGGCTTCCTGGGCATGTTGCACATGGAGATTATCCAGGAGCGTCTGGAGCGGGAGTACGATCTGGACCTCATCACCACGGCGCCGACCGTGGTCTACGAGATAGTGCAGACCGACGGTACCACCATCCACATCGACAGCCCGTCAGCTCTGCCTGCGGTGACCAGCATTGAGGAGATCCGTGAGCCGATAGCCGAGTGCAACATCTTAGTTCCGTCTGAATATCTTGGTAACGTGATCACACTCTGCATCGAAAAACGGGGCGTGCAGACTAATATGGTCTACCACGGCAATCAGGTGGCGCTCACCTATGAGATCCCGATGGCGGAAGTGGTGCTCGACTTCTTCGATCGGCTGAAGTCCACCAGTCGCGGTTATGCCTCGTTAGATTACGGCTTTAAACGCTTTGAAACGGCCGACATGGTGCGTCTGGATATCATGATCAATGGCGAACGGGTCGATGCCCTGGCCATCATCACCCACAAGGAGAATGCCCCATTCCGCGGGCGTCAACTGGTGGAGAAGATGCGTGAGCTTATTCCGCGTCAGATGTTCGATATCGCCATCCAGGCAGCCATAGGTAACCATGTCATCGCCCGCAGCACGGTCAAGGCGATGCGCAAGGACGTGTTGGCCAAGTGTTATGGTGGTGACGTGAGTCGGAAGAAGAAGCTGCTGAATAAGCAGAAAGAGGGTAAAAAACGGATGAAGTCCCTGGGGCGTGTGGATGTGCCGCAAGAGGCCTTCCTCGCGATTCTTCATGTTGGTAAGGATAGTAACTGATGGCAAACACCTTTTCCCTGCTGTTGATTGGCGCGACTCTGCTGACCGGATTGGTTTGGTTGCTGGATCGTTTCTGGCTGGTGCGGCAGCGGCAGTCGCAAGTGAGTACGGTTGAATCGTCAGCGGGTAAGCCGCTGGACGCCGCCACCATCGACAAGCTGATGGCCGAACCGGCCTGGATTGAGCAGTGTAAGGGGATCTTCCCTGTGATTGCCGCCGTCTTGGTGCTGCGCTCCTTCCTGTTTGAGCCCTTTCAGATCCCCTCTGGCTCCATGATGCCGACCCTGTTGGTCGGCGATTTCATCTTGGTGCAGAAGTTTGCCTATGGTATCAAGGAGCCCGTGACCAACCGGACTCTGATCGAGACCAGCCATCCTGAGCGTGGGGATGTGGTGGTCTTCAAGTACCCGGAAGACCCCAGGACCGACTACATCAAGCGTATCGTCGGCTTGCCTGGCGATCGCATCATCTACCGCAACAAGGAGCTGTTCATTCAGCCCGCTTGCCATGACAAGAACCCCTGCCCGGCCCTGACTAAAGTGGAGAACCACCTGTTGGAGAAGGGGAGCTTCCAGCAGGATGGCGTTGAGCTGGAACGGGATGTCGAACAGTTGGCTGATGTCTCGCATCAGATCCTGAAAAATCCTGAGCGCCCCGAGCCTGTGCCCATGTATTACCGTCAACCGGGCAACTATCCCGACGAGTGGTTGGTGCCGGAAGGCCACTACTTTGCCATGGGTGATAATCGTGACAACAGCTTGGACAGCCGTTTCTGGGGCTTTGTGCCCGAGCGCAATCTGGTTGGTAGAGCTGTTGCCATCTGGATCAGCTTCGAGTTTGACCGCGCGCCGGACTCCGCCTTGCCGGGCTGGATCCCGACCGGGGTGCGTTTCAATCGTGTGGGTGGCATCCAGTGATCGACAAGCTAAAACGACTGGAAAGGAAACTGTGTTACCGTTTTATCGATGATGATTTGTTAAAGCGCGCCATCACCCATCGCAGCGCCGGTTCCCGCCACAATGAACGGCTGGAGTTCCTCGGGGATTCCATTTTGAGCCTGGTGATTGCCGAAGCGCTCTTCCATCGCTTTCCAGATGTGAGCGAAGGGGACATGAGCCGGATGCGTGCCACCCTGGTGCGTGAGAAGACGCTGGCCGAGTTGGCGCGCGAGTTTGAACTGGGTGAATATCTGATCCTGGGACCTGGTGAGCTCAAGAGCGGCGGCTTCCGTCGTGAGTCCATTCTGGCCGACACAGTCGAAGCCATCATAGGCGCCATCTATCTGGATGCAGGCATGGAGGCCATTCGCCCCCTGTTGCTGCAGTGGTATGCCGAGCGCCTGGACGGTATCCGCCCCGGTGCCGATCAAAAAGATCCGAAGACCCGTCTGCAGGAGCTATTGCAGGGCCGACGCAAGCCGTTGCCCAGCTACGTGGTGATCAAAGTCAAGGGAGAGGCTCACAATCAGGAGTTCACTGTCCAATGCGAGATCGAAGGCGAATCTGCCATCGTGGTTGGCGTGGGCTCCAGTCGCCGTAAGGCGGAACAGGCTGCGGCTGAGAAAGCTCTGGAGCAATTTAAATGACAGACAAGAGTTACTGCGGTCTTATCGCCATAGTTGGGCGCCCCAACGTGGGCAAGTCCACCCTGCTTAACCAGATACTGGGTCAGAAGGTGAGCATCACCTCCAAGAAACCCCAGACCACCCGTCACCGCATCCTGGGGATCGACACAGAGGGGGGTTATCAGACCATCTATGTGGACACGCCGGGTCTGCACCAGGAAGAGAAGCGTGCCATCAACCGCCTGATGAACCGGGCGGCGACCAGCTCACTGGGCGACGTGGAGATGGCGATTTTTGTGGTCGATGGTACCCGCTGGACGTCGGACGATGACCATGTGCTGAGCAAGCTCAGGGATCAGAAGTATCCTGTGGTACTGGCTATCAACAAGATCGATCTCATCGATGATAAAGAGAAGTTGCTGCCGCACATCCAGACGCTGGCCCAGAAGATGAATTTTTCTGCCGTGTTGCCTATCTCGGCGGAGAAGGGCACCAATGTGGATAAAATCCGCGAGATGGCCAAAGCCGTGTTGCCGGAAGGGGATCACTACTTTCCGGATGATTACATCACTGACCGCTCCTCCCGCTTCATGGCCTCCGAAATTATCCGTGAGAAGCTGATGCGCTTCACCGGCGAAGAGTTGCCCTACTCGGTAACGGTGGAGATCGAACGCTTCAAGGTGGAAGAGGATGGTCTATTTCACATCAACGCCTTGATCCTAGTTGAGCGGGATGGTCAGAAGAAGATGGTGATCGGCAGCAAGGGTGAGAAGATCAAGACCATAGGCACCGAGGCGCGTATCGATATGGAGCGCCTGTTCGGTACCCGGGTCTTTCTCGAGCTCTGGGTCAAGGTCAAGGCGGGCTGGGCCGACGATGAGCGAGCCCTGCGCAGCCTGGGCTATGGTGACGAATAGCGTTGGAACGCCAGCTGGCCTTCGTGCTGCATACGCGTCCCTATCGGGAGAGTAGCCAGCTGGTCGATCTCTTCTGTGCCGGGGTCGGACGTCTCACTCTGGTGGCTCGCGGCTCTCGCGGGCCCCGTTCGGCCCAGAAGGCCCTGCTGCAACCCTTCATCCCCCTCTCTCTCTCCTGGCGTGGCAAGGGGGAGCTCAAGAACCTGGATCAGTTGGAGCTGGAGGCGCTACCGCTCAAACTGCAAGGGGTTGCCCTCTACAGCGCCCTCTATCTGAATGAGCTGCTCTATTATCTGCTGGAGCAAAATACCGCCTATTTCGAGCTGTTTGACTACTATCGGCAAGCGTTGCAGCTACTGAGCCAAGAGCCTTCGCCGGAACCCGTGCTGCGTCAGTTCGAGTTGCTGCTGCTGGAGACGCTGGGCTATGGCATCGATTTTCGCCATGATGGGGTCAGCGGCCTAGCCATTGAGCCGGAGGGCGAGTATCTGTATCTTGCCGAGTGCGGTTTGGTGGCCTCTACCCTGGCGCCTGGTGCCGGAGAGCCGTTTATCGGGCGCCATCTGCTGGCCATGGCCGAAGGGCGCTTTGATGAGCCGGCGCTGCTGCAGGCCTCCAAGCGTTTCTGCCGTCAGGCACTCAAACCCTATCTAGGTGATCGGCCCCTGAAGAGCCGGGAGTTATTCCAACATTTAACTGCAAGGAGATAGCAGTGAACGAGATTTTTCTGGGTGTGAATATCGACCATGTGGCCACCCTGCGTAATGCCCGGGGCACCAGCTATCCGGATCCTGTGCTGGCCGCTGGATTGGCCGAGCAGGCGGGTGCCGATGGCATTACCATCCATCTGCGCGAGGATCGCCGTCACATCACGGATCGGGATGTGGAGGTGCTGCGCCAGACCCTGCAAACCCGCATGAACCTGGAGATGGCCGTTACCGAAGAGATGCTGGTCATCGCCTGTCGCGTCAAGCCTCACTTCGTCTGCCTGGTGCCGGAGAAGCGTCAGGAGGTGACCACCGAAGGTGGCCTGGACGTGGCGGGGCAGGTGGATCGCATCCGTGATGCCATCAGCCGCCTGGCGGCGGTCGGCACTCAGGTCTCCCTCTTCATCGATGCGGATCATCTCCAGATCGACGCCGCCGTGGCGGCCGGAGCCCCCTATATCGAGATCCACACCGGGCGTTATGCCGATGCCGTGTCGGCCAGCGAGCAGCACGCCGAGCTGGAGCGCATTCGTGAGGCGGCGGCCTATGCCCATGGCAAAGGGTTGCGGGTCAATGCCGGCCATGGCCTGCACTATCACAACGTCAAGCCCATTGCCGCCATACCCGAGATGGAAGAGCTGAACATTGGTCATGCCATCATAGCGCGTGCCGTGTTTGAAGGCTTGCCGGTGGCGGTGGCCGAGATGAAGCGCCTGATGGTGGAAGCCCGCCAGCTTAGTCGCTAACGTCCGCGTGAAGCGCATATGTGAACAGGCAGCCTAGGCTGCCTGTTCTGTTTTGGGGACGCCAGGTCGCATTGAACAGCGCAGGCTAGCTCTGCAGCCAGGCCTCGGCCTCGATCCGCAGGCGTTCGAGCAGATCCTGCAACTCCAGCAGCTCGGGCTCCAGGGCCTCGGGCGAGAGGCCTTGCCGCAGGGCGCCCTCCAGCGCATGGCAGTGGGTCTGCACCCGCGGAATACCACAGTAGGCAGCGCCGCCGGCAAACTTGTGGATCGCCGCCAGCAGGGTCTCCCCTGAACTTGGGTCGGCGGCCGCGAGCAGCCGTTGCAGTTCGGGCAACTGGGTCAGCAACAGGCTTAGCATCTCCTGGGCTAACTCGGGTTTCCCCGCCGCCTGCCGCAGTGCCAGCCCTTGATCCAGCAGGGGTGGCGAGCCTGGCTTGCGGGCATGCAGGGTGAAGGTCTGCAGTAATTGCTCCAGCTGACTCTCATCGATCGGTTTGGCCAGATACTCATCCATCCCCTGGGCCATTAGCCGCTCCCGCTCGCCGGGGATGGCATGAGCCGTGACGGCTATGATGGGCGTCTGCTGGTTGCACCCCTCTTTCCTGATGGCCTGGGTGGCGCTGATGCCATCCAGGATCGGCATCTGGATATCCATGAAGATGATGTCGAACTCCATGCGCTGAGCCAGCTCTACCGCCTGGCGGCCGTTCTGACAGGAGTGCACCTCGGCCACCAGATCTTCGAGCATGGCGGCAATGAGCTTCAGGTTGGCCGGATTGTCATCCACGGCCAGCACATTCACGGGGCGGCGCACTCTGGGGGCGGGCAGGCTCTGTGGGAGCGGCATGTAGTGATGAGCGGCGAGCAGGGCGGCCAGCAACTTACCCGGTGGCACGGGTTTGCTCAGGCAGTGGCTAGCCCCCAGCCCCTGCAGCGACTCCTGCAGGCGCGGATCGTGGGAGTTGAGCAACAGGATCAGGCGATCATACTGGCCCTCTAGTTGCGCCAATTGTTGCTGCAACTGGGGTAAGTCCGGGGTGGAGGAGAGCCCCAGCAACAGGGTGGGGAAATGGCGCGGGCTGAGGAAGTTGACCTCGCTGGGGGAGGCGAGGGCCGTGACCTGCATCTGCCACTCCTGCAGCTGGGCCTCACAGGCTTCCCGGGCCCACTCATCGGGCTCGATCAGCAGTATGGCTTCATCGATCAAGGGGCGGTATTGAGAATCCTCCCCTTGGGGCTGCGCCGCTAGGCGCAGGTTCAGGGTGATGAAGAATTGTGAGCCCCGCTCCAGGTTGGAGTCGACCTCTATGCTGCCCCCCATCTGCTGTACCAGCTTCTGAGTGATGACGAGGCCAAGCCCTGTGCCGCCATAGCGGCGGGAGATGGAGCTGTCACCCTGATTGAAGGGTTGGAACAGCTGGTGTTGCTGTTGCTGGCTCATGCCAATGCCGGTATCGCGGATGCTGATCCGCAGCTGGATCTGTTGGTTATCCAGCAGCTTGGCCAGCGCCACATTGACATCGACGTTGCCTCGCTCGGTGAACTTGATGGCGTTACCCGCCAGATTGGTGATGATCTGCTGCAGGCGCAGGGGATCGCCGGAGATCAGATCTGGCACCTGGCTCTCCACCCGCAGCGAGAGCTCAAGCCCCTTGTCGTGGGCGCTGGGGGCCAGCAGGGTCATGGTTTCATTCACCACATCCCGCAGGCTGAAGGGGATCTGCTCCAGGGCCAGTTTACCCGCCTCCAGTTTGGAAAAGTCGAGGATGTCGTTGATGATGTTGAGCAGGCTCTTGGCCGACTTCTCTATGGTGTTCAGATAGTCGTTCTGATTGCTGTTGAGGGGGGTTTTGAACAACTGTTTGGCAAAGCCGATTACACCGTTGAGCGGGGTGCGCAGCTCGTGGGACATGTTGGCCAGGAACTCGGATTTGACCCGTGCCGCCTCCTGGGCCCGTTTCTTGGCCATATCCAGCTCCACGTTCTGGATCTCTATCTGCTCCAGGGTTTCCCGCAGATCTGAGGTGGCCTGATCTATGTTCATCTGCATTTCGTTATGGTACTCGGCTATGGCCTTGGCCATGGCGTTGATACCATTCTTCAGCATGTCCAGCTCCCCCTGCATCTGACCCCGTACCCGAGTATCAAGGCGCCCTTCGCGGATCTGGTAGACGGCGCGCACCATGCGGTTGATGGGGTTGATCACCACATTCACCAGATTCAGCCCGAAGTAGATGCTGAGGGCGAGGCCGGCGAGCACCACCAACAGGGCGACGGCACTATCCCGGTACTGGATGAGCAGAGCTTTATCTGTGTTGATCTGGATGGCCAGATAACCGACCACTGGGGTGGCGCTATTACTCTGCAGTTGGGCTTCCGAGAGCACGGTCTCGGCCAATATGGGGGTGCGCAGTATGATGTAGTCGCCGTTGTACTCTATGCTGGTCAGCTCCGGGATCGCCTCGCCTTTAGGGAGGCGCAGCATATTGAGTTCCCGGTGAAAGTTGGAGGTGACAAATAGCTGGTTCTGGCTGTTGAATACGGCGATGGATTTGATAAACGAGGAGTTCTTGCGATGGGTCAACCCTATCAGCCGTTTTAGACCCTCCCGACTATTTTGCTGCATACCATATTCGCTGGCGATGGCCAGTGGCTCAATAACATTGATGCTTTGCTCTATGATGAACTCTTCCAGCTGCTGGTGTCGGTGGAAGGTAAAATAACCAGCAAGCAGGACGCCAATAAACAGGGTGGGCAGTATGGTGAAGGCCAGTACCCTGGCACGAAGGCCATATTTGGTCATAGTCGGGTTCTTGTGGGACAATAGGGACTTAAGGCGCAAGCAATCATGACATAGCCATTCCGAGGCACCAAGCATTATGGCCCAGTTTTTCAAGCCCCAACCCAAAGCTAAATCATCCACTCTTGGTAGTATAGAGCTGGATATCGATCGTCTGGATTTGCATGGGGTGGGCATAGGCCGCCATCAGGGCAAGGCCATCTTCGTCGAAGGCGCCATGCCAGGCGAGCGGATCAAGGCCCGTATCATAGAAGAGAAGAAGCAGCACAGCTTTGCCTCGCTGCAGAAGATCCTGGTGGCCTCCCCCGAGCGCCAGCTCCCCTTCTGCCCGCACTATGAGGAGTGCGGGGGTTGTAGCGCCCAGCATCTGCCGCTGGCCCTGCAGCATAGCACCAAGGTCAGCGGCGTACAGCGCAGCTTCAGTCGCCTGGCCGGTTACGAGTTGGGTGAGCCTGAGTTTGTCATGCTCTCGCCTGAGCAGAACTACCGGCGGGTCTGCCGCCTCTCCATCAAGTACGACAAGAAGGGGCGTCGTGCCCAGGTGGGCTTTCGTCGCCGTCTGAGTCATGACTTGGTGGAAGTCACTACCTGCCCTGTGTTAGTTTCCTCGCTCTCGGCGCTTATTGAGCCTCTGCGCCAGCTCAGCAACCGGCTGACCTCCTTCCGCAATCTGGGGCACATTGAACTCTGTGAGGCGGACAATGGTCCTCTGATGTTGCTGCGGCATAATGGGCAGCCGGCTGAGGATGATCTGCTACTATTGCGTGACTTCGCGGCTGAGCATGACCTTGCCTGCTACTTGCAATGTGACGGCGCCCCTCGCTTGCTGACTGACTCGCCAGCCCCTAGCTATCGGGTGCATGGGGTGGAGATCCAGTTCACACCGGGTGACTTCTTACAGGTCAATCGCACCATCAATGAGCAGATGGTGGAGAAGGTGGTGGCGTGGTTGGCGCCGACGCCCCAGGACAAGGTGCTGGATCTCTTCTGTGGTCTGGGCAACTTCACCCTGCCGCTGGCTCGCCAGGCGGGTGAAGTGGTTGGGGTGGAAGGGGTGCTGGAGATGGTGCACCGGGCGCGGGAAAACGCCACTCGGAATGAGCTGACGAATGTGCGCTTCTTCCAAAGCAATCTGGATGAGCCCTTTATTCATGCGCCTTGGGCCAAGGAGCCCTTCAGCCTGGTGGTGTTGGATCCGGCGCGCCCTGGGGCTGCTGGCTCCATGCCGCATCTGTTAAAATTGGCGCCTCGGCGTCTTGTGTATGTTTCTTGCAACCCGGTGACTGCGGCCCGTGATTGCCAACTGCTGCACAAGGAAGGGTATCGCCTGGTGCGTTGGGGCTTGTTTGACATGTTCCCCCATACCGGCCATGTCGAGACCATACTGTTGTTTGAACGACGCGCCTAGGGCGTCGGGCAGATCGATAAGATAAGAAGAGCATAAGGATTAGACCCCATGGTTGCGGTACGCGATACACACCTGAGAACTGGCTTCAATCTGCAGGAGTGGACAGATACTCTGCCCCTCGCGGCCGAGGAGCGGGATACGCTCCACTCTGTGTTCGCCTATTGTCAGAATCGCCTGGGGGAAACCGAGAGTGAGGCCGTCCGGCTGGCCAGCCGCAGTGCCGAGATGGTGGGCATACTGCTCATGTTGCACATGGACATGGATACCCTGCGGGCCGCCATTCTCTATCCGCACCTAGAGGCCAAACATCTCACCATAGAGCAGGCCGAGGAGGACTTCGGCCCCGCTATTGCGCGCCTGCTGGAGGGGGTCATCGACATGGAGGCGATCCGCTTCCTGCAGAGCCTCAACTCGGGTGAGGTTTCCGATACCCAGATTGACAACGTGCGCCGCATGTTGTTGGCCATGGTGGAGGATGTGCGCGCCGTGGTCATCAAGCTGGCCGAACGGATCGCCTGCCTGCGTGAAGTCAAAAATGCGGATGAGGAGACCCGGGTGCTGGTGGCCAAGGAGATCACCAACATCTACGCCCCCCTGGCCAACCGTTTGGGGATAGGTCAGCTGAAGTGGGAATTGGAAGATCTCTCTTTCCGTTATTTGCACCCGGATACTTACAAACAGATCGCCAAGCTGCTGGATGAGAAGCGCCTGGATCGAGAACGCTACATCCACCGTTTTGTCGAGGAGCTGAAACAGGCTCTGAAGCTAGCTGGCGTCAAGGCCGATGTCTATGGCCGCCCGAAACACATCTACAGCATTTGGCGCAAGATGCAGAAGAAGCAGCTCAGCTTCTCCGATCTCTACGATGTGCGCGCGGTGCGGGTGATTGCCCATCGGCTGCAGGATTGCTATGCGGCGCTGGGGATAGTGCATACCCAGTGGCACCACATACCCCGTGAGTTCGATGATTACGTGGCTAACCCGAAGCCCAACGGTTATCAGTCTATCCATACCGTGGTGCTGGGGCCGGAAGGCAAGACAGTGGAGATCCAGATCCGCACCGAGCAGATGCATCAGGATGCGGAGCTGGGGATTGCCGCCCACTGGAAGTACAAGGAGGGCGGGCTCTCAGGCAAGGACTCCGGCTACGAGGAGCGCATCGCCTGGTTGCGCAAGCTGCTGGCTTGGCAGGAGGATATGGTCGAGTCAGGCTCCCTGGTCGACGAGTTGCGCACCCAGGTGTTCGAAGATCGGGTCTATGTCTTCACCCCCAAGGGCGATGTCGTCGACTTGCCGGTGGGGGCCACCCCACTCGATTTTGCCTATCAGGTCCACAGCATGGTGGGCCACCGCTGCATCGGCGCCAAGGTGGATGGCCGCATAGTGCCCTTCACCTATACCCTGCAGACCGGGGATCAGATCGAAGTCATCACCCAGAAGGAACCCAATCCCAGCCGGGACTGGATGAACCCCAATACCGGCTTCCTGCGTACCAGCCGTGCTCGCGCCAAAGTGGCCTCCTGGTTCCGCAAGGTGGACAGGGACAAGAACATACTGGCGGGTAAGGAGTTGCTGGAGAAGGAGACCGAGCGCCACGGTTTCCATATCAGTAAAGAGACCCAGGCCCAGATGCTGCGGGAGGTCTACTCCCGCTATAACGTACATGAGCACGATGATCTGCTGGCGGGGCTGGGGGCGGGTGATATCCGCATCAACCAGTTGATGAACTTCTTCGAAACCAAGCTCAACAAGCCGAGCGTGGAAGAGGAGGAGAAGAAGCTGTTGGCCCAGCTGGAGCAGAAGAGCCAGAACCGAATACAGAATCAGCCCAAGGGCCACATAGTGGTGCAGGGGGTGGGTAATCTGATGACCCATATCGCCCGTTGCTGCCAGCCGATCCCCGGTGACGGTATTGTGGGCTTCATCACCCAGGGCCGCGGCATCTCGGTACACAGAGAGGATTGCGAACAGCTCAAGGAGCTGATGCGCCGCAACCCGGAGCGCATGATAGAGGCGGTCTGGGGCGAAAGTTACTCGGGCGGCTATACCCTGACGGTGCGCATCACCGCCAACGACAGATCCGGCCTGCTGCGGGATATCACCACCATCATTGCCAACGAGAAGATCAACGTGCTGGGCATGCGCTCGCGCTCCAATGTGAAGATGCAGACCGCCGATATCGACATCGATATGGAGATCTATAACATAGAGGCTCTGAACCGCATGCTCTCCAAGATCAACCAGATGAGCGACGTGGAAAGCGCCAAACGACTCTAGTTTCATCTATTTGGCGCCAGATCTGGATCGAGTCACTACCAACAAGGGGCCCAGGCCCCTTCTCTTTTTACCCGAATAGTCGTGGAGTTGCCCATGTCTCACCCCTCTTATCAACTCGATGATCTGTTGGCCATCATGGCGCGTCTGCGGGATCCGGAGCAAGGTTGCCCCTGGGACAAGAAGCAGACCTTCGCCAGCATAGTGCCCTATACCCTGGAGGAGGCCTACGAGGTAGCCGACAGCATAGAGCGCCACGATCTGGAGGCGTTGAAGGGGGAACTGGGCGATCTGCTGTTTCAGGTGGTGTTCTACTGCCAGATGGCCAGCGAGCAGGGGCTGTTCGGTTTTGCCCAGGTGGTGGAAACCGTCAGCGAGAAGCTGATCCGTCGCCATCCCCATGTCTTTGCCGAGGCGAACTTTGCCGATACGGCGGCGGTGAATGCCAACTGGGAGGCGGAGAAGGCCAAGGAGCGCCAGCAAAAGGACGCCAGTGCGGTGAGTGTGCTGGATGATATTCCCCTGGCCTTGCCAGCCCTGAACCGGGCCAACAAGATCCAGAAGCGCTGTGCGGCGGTGGGCTTTGACTGGGATGCTCTGGGGCCGGTTGTGGCCAAGGTGCATGAAGAGATAGATGAGGTGATGCACGAGGTGCTGCAGCTGGAGCGGGATGAGCAGAAGGTGGCCGAAGAGCTGGGCGATCTGCTGTTTGCTACCGTCAATCTGGTGCGTCATTTGAAGAAAGATCCCGAGCAGGTGCTGCGCCAGGCCAATACCAAGTTTGAGCGCCGTTTTCGGGCCGTGGAGTCGGATCTGCTGGCTCAGGGACGGGATTTGCGAGCGTGCAGCCTGGATGAGATGGAAGAAGCGTGGCAACGGGTCAAGGAATCGGAACAAAGTTGATGTAACGCAAATCCTGGCATGCGGATGCTTGCTAAATTTTTGTCCGTTGTTAGGGAGCGGTGCTTTTGCTATAATTTCACCCCGTCTTGATACATCTCCACACGCACCCGTGTAATTCCTAAACATCTTCAGGTTCAGCATGACGACTAAATACATTTTCGTGACAGGCGGGGTGGTTTCATCCTTGGGCAAGGGCATAGCAGCGGCCTCATTGGCAGCTATTCTAGAAGCCCGCGGTCTCAAGGTGACCATCATGAAGCTGGATCCCTATATCAACGTGGATCCGGGCACCATGAGCCCTATTCAGCACGGTGAAGTCTTCGTTACTGATGACGGGGCCGAGACGGATCTGGACCTGGGCCACTACGAGCGCTTCATCCGTACCAAGATGAGCCGCCGCAACAACTTCACCACAGGCCGTGTCTATGCCGACGTCCTGCGCAAAGAGCGCCGTGGTGACTATCTGGGTGCCACCATCCAGGTTATTCCTCATATCACCAACGCCATCAAAGAGCGGGTGATTGCCGGTGCCGAAGGCCAGGAAGTGGCGATCGTGGAAGTGGGTGGCACCGTCGGTGACATCGAGTCCCTGCCATTCCTCGAAGCCATTCGCCAACTGGCGGTGGATATCGGGCGCAATAACGCGCTCTTCATGCACCTGACGCTGGTGCCTTATCTGGCCGCGGCCGGTGAGGTGAAGACCAAGCCGACCCAGCACTCCGTCAAGGAACTGCTCTCCATCGGTATCCAGCCGGATATTCTTATCTGCCGTTCCGATCGGACCATTCCGGCCAACGAGCGCGCCAAGATTGCCCTCTTCTGTAACGTCCAGGAGCGCGCCGTGGTGTCGCTCAAGGATGTGGATACCATCTACAAGATCCCGGCCATGTTGAAGGCTCAGGGGCTGGATCAGTTGGTCGTCGATCGCTTTGGTCTGAGCTGCCCTGAGGCGGATCTGACCGAGTGGGAAAAGGTGCTCTACCAGCAGGCCAATGCCAGCGGTGAAGTGACTATCGGCATGGTCGGCAAATATGTCTCTCTGCCGGATGCCTACAAGTCAGTCAACGAAGCCCTCAAGCACGGTGGTCTGAAGAATCATCTGACCGTTACCATCAAGTACATCGACTCCCAGGATGTCGAGACCCGTGGCACCGAGGTGTTGGAAGGTCTGGATGCTATTCTGGTGCCCGGTGGCTTCGGTGAGCGCGGCGTCGAAGGCAAGATCCAGGCCGCCCGCTATGCGCGGGAGAACAAGATCCCCTATCTGGGTATCTGTCTGGGGATGCAAGTGGCCATGATTGAATTCGCCCGCAATGTCGCCGGTCTGGAAGGCGCGCACTCCAGCGAATTCCGTAAAGATACTCCCTATCCCATCGTCGGCCTCATTACTGAGTGGATCAACGATGAGGGCAAGGTCGAGCAGCGTACCGAAGGCTCGGATCTGGGCGGCACCATGCGTCTGGGCTCCCAGCTCTGCCATCTGGCTGAAGGTTCCAAGGTGCGCGCCATGTATGGCAACGAGGCCATCTATGAGCGTCATCGCCACCGTTATGAGGTCAACAATACCCTGCTACCGAAAGTGGAAGCGGCTGGCCTCAAGGTGACGGGTCTTTCCGCCGACAAGAAACTGGTGGAAATTATCGAAATTCCAGACCACCCCTGGTTCGTGGCCGTACAATTCCACCCGGAATTTACCTCCACGCCGCGGGATGGCCACCCTCTGTTCGAAGGCTTCATTCGGGCGGCTGGTGAATACCAGAAACGTCACCTAAATTAAGTCGACAAAATCCGCGGCCGTGGGCATAGTTTCGCTGCCGCATTTTTTTGCAACTTTAATGTTGTTTTTTTTCAAACATCGAGGATCGATACAATGGCTAAGATCGTTAAAGTACTGGCTCGTGAAATCATTGACTCACGCGGTAACCCGACTGTAGAAGCCGAAGTGCACCTGGAAGGTGGTTTCGTTGGTATGGCTGCAGCTCCGTCTGGCGCCTCTACTGGTTCCCGCGAAGCGCTGGAACTGCGTGACGGTGACAAGTCTCGTTTCCTGGGCAAGGGCGTTCTGAAGGCAATTGGCGCTGTTAACGGCCCAATCGCTGCCGCTCTGCTGGGCAAAGATGGCAAGGACCAAGCTGCCATCGACCAAATCATGATCGATCTGGACGGTACTGAAAACAAATCCAACTTCGGCGCCAACGCTATCCTGGCCGTTTCCCTGGCTAACGCCAAGGCTGCTGCTGCTTCTCAAAACATGCCGCTGTACGCCTGGATTGCCGTACTGAATGGCACTGCCGGTGTTTACTCCATGCCGCTGCCTATGATGAACATCATCAACGGTGGTGAGCACGCTGATAACAACGTCGACATCCAAGAGTTCATGATCCAGCCAGTTGGCGCCAAGACTCTGAAAGAAGCCGTTCGTATGGGCGCCGAAGTATTCCACAACCTGGCCAAGGTTCTGAAGTCCAAGGGCTACAGCACTGCCGTTGGTGACGAAGGTGGTTTCGCTCCTAACCTGAAGTCCAACGCCGAAGCACTGGAAGTTATCGCTGAAGCCGTTGCTGCTGCCGGTTACAAGCTGGGCACCGACATCACTCTGGCCATGGACTGTGCTGCTTCCGAGTTCTACGATGCCGAGAAGAAAGAGTACAACCTGAAGGGCGAAGGTCGTATCTTCACCTCTAACGGTTTCTCTGACTTCCTGGAAGACCTGACCAACAAGTTCCCAATCGTTTCTATCGAAGACGGTCTGGACGAATCTGACTGGGAAGGTTTCGCCTACCAGACTGAAAAGCTGGGTAAGAAGATCCAGATCGTGGGTGACGACCTGTTCGTAACCAACACCAAGATCCTCAAGCGTGGTATCGACAACGGTATCGCCAACTCCATCCTGATCAAGTTCAACCAGATCGGTTCTCTGACCGAAACTCTGGCTGCTATCAAGATGGCCAAGGATGCCGGTTACACTGCCGTTATCTCCCACCGTTCCGGTGAAACCGAAGACGCTACCATCGCTGACCTGGCTGTTGGTACCGCTGCTGGCCAAATCAAGACTGGCTCCATGAGCCGTTCTGACCGTGTTGCCAAGTACAACCAACTGATCCGTATCGAAGAAGCGCTGGGTGAGAAGGCTCCGTTCCGTGGTCTGAAAGAAGTTAAGGGTCAAGCTTAATCGCTGACTAGCTTCTGCAGTGTTACCAAGCCCCGCCAATAGGCGGGGCTTTCTTTTGTGCTGTAATATGGGAAACTATGCCGCCGGGAGGATCACCGATGCGACTATTTACCCTTGTACTCATGCTGGCGCTGGGTTTGCTACAGCAGCAACTCTGGTTTGGTAAGAATGGCCTGGTGGAGTACCGTCAGACCTCAGAGAGTGTGGTTCGCCAAGAGGCGGATAATCAGCAGCTCAAGGAGCGCAACCAGATGCTCTACAAAGAGATAGATGATCTCAAGAGCGGTCTGGAGGCCATCGAAGAGCTGGCGCGAAACGATCTGGGCTTTATCAAGTCCGGTGAGACCTTCTATCGCATCTTGCCGAAGGATGGTAAGGGCAATAGCCTGCCCAGCACCCTACCAAAGAGTGATTGATATGTTGACCTTTACCGTTGTGGTCCCCGCAGCCGGAGTGGGCAGTCGCATGGGGGCCAGTTGCCCCAAACAGTATCTGCCCCTGGCTGGCAAGTTTCTCATTGAACATACCCTGGAGAGATTACTCGCCCATCCGCGCATCGAGCGGGTGGTGGTGGCCATTGCGCCCGACGACACTTTCTTTGCCACGCTGGCGGTGGCGAGTCACCCCAGGTTGCGGGTGACAGTGGGTGGTGTCGAGCGCGCCACCTCTGTGCTCAACGGCTTGGCGCTGGTGGAGAGTGAATGGGTGCTGGTACATGATGCTGCCAGGCCCTGTATCACTCATCAGGATATGGACAAGCTCATTCACCAGGGGCTGGCTTGTGATGGTGCCATTCTGGGTAGCCGGGTGCGTGATACCATGAAGCGTTCGGATGCGGCGGGATTTATTCAAAAGACGGTCGATCGTGAGCAGCTCTGGCACGCCCTGACCCCGCAATTTTTCCGTAGCCAACCCCTGCGTATGGCCCTGGAGCAGGGGCTGGCCTGTGGTGCGGCGATCACCGACGAGGCGTCAGCCATGGAGCTGGCCGGTTTCAAGCCCCTGATGGTCGAGGGGCGAGCCGATAATATCAAGGTGACGCGCCCAGAGGATCTGGCGCTGGCGGCGCTCTACCTCAGCCAACAGGAGGCAGCCACATGATACGTATTGGGCATGGTTTTGATGTCCACAAGTTTGGCGGTGAAGGTCCCTGTATGCTGGGCGGCGTTCCCGTACCTTATGAGCAGGGGTTATTGGCTCACTCGGATGGGGATGTGGTACTACACGCCATCTCCGATGCCCTGCTGGGCGCCATCGCCGCCGGGGATATAGGTCGCCACTTTCCCGATAATGACAACGCCTTCAAGGGCATCGACAGCCGTATTTTGCTGCGGGATGTCTATGCAAAAGTCCTGGGGGCCGGTTATCGCCTTGGCAATCTGGATGTCACCATCATAGCGCAGGCGCCCAAGATGGCGCCGTATGTGGAGGCGATGCGGCAGGTGCTGGCCACCGATCTCAACGCCTCAGTTCAACAAATCAACGTCAAAGCCACCACCACTGAGAAGCTGGGGTTCACTGGGCGTAAAGAGGGAATAGCCGTGGAAGCAGTGGTACTGGTGGTCAAAGCATGAGCCTGCCCGAGTGGAGTTATTTGCATGGCAAGCCGCAGTGCAGCGCGCGCTTCAAGCAACAACCGCAAGATTTTGTGGTCATCGAGGATTTGGGGTTCGAACCCGATGGCGCCGGTGAGCATATCCTGGTCTATGTGCGTAAACGGAATGAAAACACCGCCTGGGTGGCGGGTCTGCTGGCCAAAGCGGCAGGTGTGCAGCGCAGTGCTGTGACCTGGGGGGGCCTCAAGGATCGGAACGCGGTGACTGAACAGTGGTTCGGTATCCATGTGCCGGGTAAGGATGAACCGGATCTGAGCAGCATCGAGAGCGAGACCATCCAGATCTTGAAACGCAGTCGCCATTCGCGCAAGTTGCGTACCGGTACCCTCAAGGGCAACTACTTTCGCATTCAACTGCGTGATGTCACCTCGAGCCCGGAGCTGGAGGCGCGTTTGCAGGCAATCGGTGTGCAGGGTGTGCCTAATTATTTTGGCGAGCAGCGCTTTGGTCGCAATGGCAACAACCTGGAAGCGGCTGAATCCATGTTTCAGGGCAAGCGTGTCAAGGATAGAGACAAACGCTCTTTGTTCCTCTCCGCGGCTCGCAGCTATCTGTTCAACCAGCTGGCCAGTGAACGGTTAGCGGCAGGTCTCGCTCATACCCTGCTGGCGGGGGATTGCCTGATGTTGGCCGGAACCCACTCCTTTTTCAGTGAGCCTGAGGTGAGCGAGGCGCTGCAACAGCGACTGGGCGAAGGGGATCTGCAACTGACGGCACCCTTGTGGGGGCGTGGCCGGGCAGGGGCGCAAGCCGATGCCCTGGAGTTTGAAACCAGCAAGCTGGAGGCGTTTACCAGCTGGAAAGAGGGGCTGGAGGCAGCTGGACTCAACCAGGAGCGTCGTGCTCTGTTGTTGCAGCCTAAGGAGTGGTCCTGGCAGTGGAATGACGAGGGCTTGAGCCTGAGCTTCTGGCTACCGGCTGGTTGCTACGCCACCAGTATCATCCGTGAACTGGTGTCGGTTGAGCAGGGTGATAGCCATGAAGATTCTGGTCAGTAACGATGATGGTGTGCATGCCGAGGGTATCCGGGCGCTAAGTGAGGCGCTGCGTTCTCTGGGGGAGGTGGTGGTGGTGGCGCCGGATCGCAATCATAGCGGTGCCAGCCACTCCTTGACCCTGGAAAACCCACTGCGTCTGGAGTCTTACGCGCACAATGACTTCTTCGCCATCAAGGGGACACCCACTGATTGTGTGCACTTGGCGGTGAATGAGTTACTGAAACCGGCGCCCGATATCGTGGTTTCGGGCATCAATCACGGCGCCAACCTGGGCGATGATGTTATCTATTCGGGTACGGTGGCAGCGGCCACCGAAGGGCGTCATCTTGGTTTGCCAGCGATTGCCATCTCCTTGGTGGGGCTGCAGCACTTTGCGACGGCTGCCCACTATGGTGCCCTGCTGGTGCGGCGGTTGGCCGAGTCGCCTCTGCCCTCGGATCAGATCCTGAACGTCAACGTGCCGGATCTGCCGCTGGATGAAATAAAGGGCATACGGGTTACTCGCCTGGGTAGCCGTCATCCAGCCGAGCAGGTGGTGGTGGAGCAGGATCCCCGAGGCCGAACCATTTACTGGATTGGTCCACCAGGGCCGAGTCAGGACTCGGGTGAGGGGACAGACTTTGCGGCCGTTGAGGCGGGTTATGTTTCCATCACCCCGTTACAGATCGATATGACGGCTTACCGCCATCTGGCGGGTTTGCGCGACTGGATTGAGGAGTTGTGAGCCCCTTTGCGTAACAGTGCTGCCCACCCCCTGCTGCGCCAGTTACTGAGCCAGGGCATACATGATGAGCGAGTGTTGCAGGCCATGGCCAATGTGCCACGGGATGCATTTGTCGATGAAGCCTTCGCCCATCAAGCGTGGGAGAACATGGCTTTGCCCATTGGGTTCGGTCAGACGATCTCCCAACCCTATATGGTGGCTCGCATGACAGAGCAACTGCTGGTGGGCAACCCGACCCGAGTATTGGAGATTGGTACCGGATCTGGCTACCAGACCGCCATCCTGGCTCAACTGGTCAAGCATGTTTACACTGTGGAGCGCATCAAGAGCCTGCAATATCAGGCCAGACGGCGCCTGCAGCGGCTGGATCTGCACAATGTATCGACCCGGCACGGGGATGGGTGGGCCGGATGGCCGACAAAGGCCCCTTTTGACGCTATCATAGTCACCGCCGCGGCTCGTATCGTACCCGATGCCCTGCTCAATCAGCTGAGTGATGGTGGCCGTCTCATCATTCCAGTGGGAGAGAGTCGGCAGGAGTTGCTGCTCATTGAGAAGCGAGGGCATCAGACCCGTACCGAGGTGCTGGAAACCGTTCGTTTTGTCCCCTTGGTCCATGGAGAATTGATGTGAAGTTGTTTTCCCGGCTCTATGACAGGGTGATGCGCTGGTCCCGGCATCCCCATGCTCCCTGGTATTTAGCGGCCAACAGTTTTGCTGAATCTGTGTTCTGGCCCATTCCACCCGATGTGATGCTGGCTCCCATGTGCCTGGCCAACCCGGGCCGCTCCTGGCGTCTGGCGCTGTTGACCACCCTCACTTCAGTCGTAGGCGCCTGTGTCGGTTACCTGTTGGGGTATCTGCTGTTCGAACCTGTGGTGTTGCCGTTGATCCATGCCATGAAGTATGACGCCCATCTGGCGACGACCCAGGCCTGGTTTGCGCAATATGGCATCTGGGTCGTGCTGCTTGCTGCATTCAGCCCTATCCCCTACAAAGTCTTTACCGTGACGGCTGGTTTGTTGCAGATGGCACTCTTGCCCTTTATTCTCATCTCCCTATTTGGCCGAGGCTTGCGTTTCTTTCTGGTGGCGGCGTTGATGAAGTGGGGCGGGGCGCGCATGGAGCGCAAACTGCGTCAGTTTATCGATGTGATTGGTTGGAGCTGTGTAGTGTTGGCGTTGGTTCTCTACTTTGTATTCAAGGGATGATGTTGCGTAGCATTAGGATATGGCCCATTTTTCTGGCACTGCTGGGGCTCGGTCTGTTGAGCGCCTGCTCTTCTTCAACCTCGCAGCCTGCTCCGGTTCGTGAGGCCAATGGCAAGTCTGCCAAGGCCGCTCGTGCCATGGGCAACTCTCCTCGTGATACCAAGCCTGCCGCCGCAACGACCAAGTCCGATGCTCTGACCTATCGAGTCAAATCCGGCGACACCCTGTATGCCATCGCCTGGCTCTATGGCCTCGATTTTCGAGCCTTAGCCCGCTACAACCGCATTGAGGCACCTTATGGTATCAATACCGGGCAGCTAATTCGTTTGGATCTTGATAGCCCAAGTCAGGGCCGTTATGTGGTCAAGCGTGGGGATAGCCTAGGCGTGTTGGCCCGTAACTATGGTGTCTCCATGAACAACCTGATCAGACTCAATGGACTAAAACAACCCTACACCATACATCCAGGCCAGCTCTTGTTCCTGGGAACCCAGGTTAGAGTAGCTGCTCAGGTCTCTAATGGAAACCGTGATCAGGATCGAGAACCAGCACAAAAACCAGGCTATGGTGTAGTAAAAAAGGTTGATGCTCTATCGGGAAAAGCATACGCTCATACTCGAGCTGAACAAAATTACAACAAGCTGTTAACCTGGCGCTGGCCAAGCAAAGGCCGAATCGTCCAGGGTTTTTCACTCTCCGAACAGGGCAATAAGGGGTTGGATATCGCCGGAACCCGGGGGCAAGCAGTGGTAGCTGCTGCCGCAGGCAAGGTGGTCTATGCCGGTAGTGCTCTGCGAGGTTATGGAAACCTCATAATAATAAAGCATGATGAAGACTACCTCTCTGCTTACGCGCACAACGATGTGTTGCGCGTCCAGGAGCAGCAGGAGGTCAAGGCAGGTCAGCGTATAGCCGACATGGGAAGCAGTGATGCTGAGGATGTCCGGCTCCACTTTGAGATCCGTTATCGGGGCCAATCTATCAACCCGATGCGATTTCTACCAAAGCGATAAACCCTGTAGAGAACGAATCTGAAGGGTTGGGGAGAACAACCTATGAGCGACACAGCACTGATACAGACTGAAAACGTTTTCGAGGTTGATGACGAACTCGAGTCCATGGAGGAATTGATCGAGGAAGAGCTGGCAGAGGATCTGGATGAGCCGATAGCCGAACTTGCCTCCCCGGAATCAGTGCGCGTTGCCATGGATGCGACTCAGCTCTATTTGGGGGAGATAGGTATCTCCCCACTGCTGACGGCAGAAGAAGAGGTCTTTTTTGCACGCAAGGCGCTGCGCGGTGATGCCGCCGCCCGTAAGCGGATGATCGAATCTAACCTGCGATTGGTGGTCAAGATAGCCCGCCGCTATAACAACCGTGGGCTGGCACTGCTGGATCTGGTAGAAGAGGGCAATCTGGGCCTGATCCGCGCGGTGGAAAAATTTGATCCGGAACGGGGTTTCCGCTTCTCTACCTATGCCACCTGGTGGATCCGCCAGACCATAGAGCGGGCCATCATGAATCAGACGCGCACCATTCGCCTGCCGATCCATGTGGTCAAAGAGTTAAATGTTTATCTGCGTACCGCTCGTGAATTGGCGCATCGCCTGGATCATGAGCCCACGGCAGAAGAGATCGCCGCTGCGCTGGATAAGCCGGTGGAAGATGTTTCCCGTATGCTCAAGCTCAACGAGAAGAT
Organism: Pseudaeromonas sp. HNCC25DJ180; assembly: GCF_055413345.1. NCBI lineage: Bacteria > Pseudomonadati > Pseudomonadota > Gammaproteobacteria > Aeromonadales > Aeromonadaceae > Pseudaeromonas > Pseudaeromonas sp. HNCC25DJ180. The sequence goes on along the minus strand of NZ_JBVAYF010000001.1, from coordinate 106,219 downwards.
CTGCTCTGTGGATTCGCCTATCGGCGGCGATGGCGACAAGGCCTTGCTGGATGTACTCACCGATGAGCGCGGCATGGGCCCAGAGCTGGAGACCCAGGACGATGATATGCGCGCCTCTGTGGTCCATTGGCTGGAGCAGCTCAACGCCAAACAGCGGGAGGTGCTGGCTCGTCGCTTCGGTCTGCTGGGTTATGAACCCGCCACCCTCGAGGATGTGGGTCGTGAGATAGGCCTGACTCGGGAGCGGGTAAGGCAGATCCAGGTGGAGGCATTGCGCCGTCTGCGTGACATGCTGACCCAGCAAGGCCTCTCCATTGATGCTCTGTTCAATGGTGAATAGCGGTTAGTTTGGCAAGCAAGATGTCAGAAGGGGAGCCATAATGGCTCCCCTTCTCTTTGTGCATTCTCTGCCGAGGTGTTATGGCGCGCTTGCATTGCCGTGATTGTGGCTATTTTGTCGCAACCACTCGACTCTGCCGCTTTCACAATCGCCACCCCCAAGGCCTCTGCTCTGCCTTTTTACGGCAAGAGGTGTCGGCTACAGCAGTTGTTGCAACCGATAGAGCGCCTCCAGGGCCTGACGTGGCGTCAGCGCATCGGGATCCAGGGTGCGAAGCGCCTGCATAGCCTCAGATTCGATAGGTGCAACAGGGCTTGAGAGCCGTGGCTCGCACTGGGGTTGCGCCGGCCCCTGCTGCTCCAATTCGTGCAACTTCTGGCGAGCTCGCTGGATCACGTTGCGCGGTACCCCGGCCAGTGCGGCCACCTGCAGGCCGTAAGAGCGGCTGGCAGCCCCTTCCTGCACCGCATGCATGAAGGCAATGGTGTCGCCATGCTCTACCGCATCCAGATGCACGTTGGCGAGCCCAGGCAGTCGCTCCGGTAACTGGGTCAGCTCGAAGTAGTGGGTGGCGAACAGGGTGAAGGCGCGGATGGGGCCAGCCAACTGTTCGGCACAGGCCCAAGCCAGGGAGAGACCATCATAGGTGCTGGTGCCGCGCCCTATCTCATCCATCAAAACCAGGCTCTGGGCCGTGGCATTGTGCAGTATGTTGGCAGTTTCGGTCATCTCCACCATGAAGGTCGAGCGTCCAGAGGCCAAGTCATCCGAGGCCCCGATCCGGGTGAAAATGCGATCTATGGGGCCGATGCGGGCACTGTCGGCTGGGACATAGGAGCCTATGTGTGCCAGCAGGACGATCAGCGCTGTCTGACGCATATAGGTGGATTTCCCTCCCATATTCGGCCCCGTGATGATGAGCATGCGGCGGCCATCGTGCAGGGCGATAGGATTGGCGATAAACGGGTCGGTCAGGACCTGCTCGACCACGGGGTGACGGCCATTCTCGATCTGGATCTGGGGCTCATCAACCAGTTGCGGGCGACAGTAGTTGAGGGTATCGGCCCGTTCGGCCAAATTGGCCAGCACATCCAGCTCGGCGATGGCGGCGGCCGACTGCTGCAGATCCCCCAGGTGCGGCAGTAGCTTGTCCAGCAACTGCTCGTAGAGTTGTTTCTCCAAGGCCAAGGCCCGGCTCTGGGCCGTCAGCGCCTTGTCTTCATAGGCTTTGAGCTCAGGGATGATATAGCGCTCATTGTTTTTCAGGGTCTGGCGGCGCACGTATTCGGCGGGTACCAGATGAGTGTTGGCTCGGGTGACCTCGATATAGAAGCCGTGTACCTTGTTATAATCCACCTTCAGGGTGTTGATGCCGGTGCGCTCCCGCTCCCTCAACTCCAACTGCTGCAGGTATTCGGTGGCACCATCGGCCAGGGCGCGCAGCTCATCCAATTCAGGGTGATAGCCGCTGGCTATCACACCGCCATCGCGAATGACCACGGGTGGGGCTTCCACTACGGCGCACTCGAGCAGCTCGCACAGTTGGGGAAAGGTCGCCGCCCGCTCGGCCAGCCGCTGCAGCGCTTCGCTCCCGGCATGACCGAGTAGCTGTTGCAAGGTGGGTAACTGTTGGAAGGCGGTGCGTAGGCGGCTGAGATCCCGTGGCCGGGCCGAACGCAGGGCCAGGCGTGCCAGAACCCGCTCCATGTCACCGATCTGCCGCAGCAGGGGAGTCAACTCTTCGCTCATATGTAGTTCGATGAGTTCGGCGATCACCTGCTGGCGACCTTGCAGCAGGGGGCGATCTCGTACCGGTTGATGGATCCAGCGTTTGAGCAGACGGCTACCCATGGGGGTGGCGGTGGCATCCAGTACCTCGGCTAGCGTGTTGTCGAGACCGCCCGCCAGATTTTGGGTCAACTCCAGATTGCGGCGGGTGGCCGCATCCAGGATCACCATGTGTTCGGCCTGCTCCAGGCGAATTGTGCGGATATGGGGCAGGGCAGTGCGTTGGGTGTCCTTCACATACTGCATCAGGCAACCGGCGGCACAGAGTGCCGTCTTGGCCTGCTCGACGCCGAAGCCCACCAGATCCTGGGTACCAAATTGTTGGCATAACAGGCGGCGGGCTGTGCCTAGCTCAAACTCCCACTCGGCACGGCGGCGCAGCCCCTTGCGTTGACCCAGTTGGGGCAAGAAGGCAAACGATTCGGGATGCAGTAACTCGGCTGGCTCCAGACGCTGCAGCTCGGCCAGTAGTGTCTCCTCGGCTGGAAACTGATTGATGCTAAAGCGTCCGGAGGTGATATCCAGCATGGCCAGTCCGAAGCGCTCGCCATCATGATAGACGGCGCCTATCAGGTTATCTCGTCGCTCGCTGAGTAGCGCCTCATCGGTGACGGTACCCGGGGTGACGATCCGCACCACCTGTCGCTCCACCGGCCCTTTGCTCAGGGCCGGATCGCCGATCTGCTCGCAGATGGCCGCCGACTCCCCCATCTGCACCAGCTTGGCCAGATACCCCTCTACCGCATGGTAGGGCACTCCCGCCATGGGAATCGGCGTGCCAGCCGACTGCCCGCGCTTGGTGAGTGAGATATCCAGCAGTTGCGAAGCCTTGCGTGCATCGTCATAGAAGAGTTCGTAGAAGTCCCCCATGCGATAGAAGAGCAGCACGTCCGGGTGTTGCGCCTTGAGCCCAAGATATTGCTGCATCATGGGGGTATGCTGGGAGAGCTGTTGCGGGTCAAAGAGAGCAGATTGCATAATGATTCGATTTCACTCGGGAGAAGCGGATGAATATGACCTCAGAGATTGAACTCTGGGCCCGGCGCCTGGGGCAGGCACTCGCGGCGCGAGGCTGGATGGCGACCACGGCAGAATCTTGTACCGGAGGTGGAGTAGCATACGCCATCACCGAAATTTCCGGAAGTTCGAGCTGGTTTGATCGTAGCTTCGTTACCTATACCAACGAGGCCAAGCAGCAGATGCTGGGGGTGGATGCGGCGTTGATCCTGGCGCACGGTGCCGTAAGCCAAGCTGTGGTGCAGGCCATGGCCTTGGGAGCCTTGCGTCACTCCCAGGCCCAGTTGAGTGTGGCCATCAGCGGTGTTGCCGGGCCGTTAGGTGGCTCGGTAGATAAACCGGTGGGCACGGTATGGATGGCCTGGGCGCATGGGGTGGATCTCGAGAGTGCCGTGGTGAGTTATCACTGTTTTCATTTCGAAGGGGATCGCCGTGCGGTGCGGCAGCAGGCGATCCTGGCGGCTCTTCAGGGAATGTGTAAACTTATACAGTAAAATAAACTTGATACTGTATGCATGGCCAGTATACTCAAGGTATCAAGATGTTGGTTACCGACTTAGCCTCTGGCGGAGATTTAGCATGGATCAAAACAAACAGAAGGCCCTGGCTGCAGCCCTTGGGCAGATTGAAAAACAGTTTGGCAAGGGCTCCATCATGCGGATGGGCGACAACCAGACCCTGGATGTGGAAACCATCTCCACCGGCTCTCTGTCACTGGATATTGCCCTCGGCATCGGTGGTCTGCCCTGTGGCCGGATCGTCGAGATCTTCGGGCCTGAGTCTTCCGGTAAGACCACCCTGACGCTGCAAACCATAGCCGAAGCCCAGAAGCAGGGTAAGACCTGTGCCTTCATCGATGCTGAGCATGCGCTGGATCCTATTTATGCTGGCAAGCTGGGGGTTCAGGTCGATGATCTGTTGGTCTCGCAGCCGGATACCGGCGAGCAAGCGCTGGAGATCTGCGACATGCTGGTTCGTTCCGGTGCGGTGGATGTGGTGATCATCGACTCCGTCGCCGCTTTGACGCCGAAGGCTGAAATAGAAGGCGAGATGGGGGATACCCATGTGGGCTTGCAAGCCCGTCTTATGTCCCAGGCGCTGCGTAAGCTGACCGCCAACATCAAGAACGCCAACTGTCTGGTGATCTTCATCAACCAGATCCGCATGAAGATTGGCGTGATGTTTGGCAACCCGGAGACGACGACAGGTGGTAACGCCCTGAAATTCTACGCCTCGGTGCGTCTGGATATTCGTCGTACGGGTGCCATCAAAGATGGCGATGAGATTGTCGGTAACGAAACTCGCGTCAAAGTGGTCAAGAACAAGGTGGCCCCCCCCTTCAAGCAAGCTGATTTCCAGATCCTCTATGGGGCCGGTATCTCCAAGGAGAGCGAGCTGGTTGACCTGGGGGTCAAGTGCAAGCTGATCGACAAGTCCGGTGCCTGGTATGCCTATAAGGGCGAGAAGATTGGCCAGGGCAAGTCGAACGTCATGAAGTTCCTGCAGGAGAATCAAACCATCTCCCAAGAGATAGAGCAGCAACTGCGCGCACTGTTGCTGACGAAGGATGGTCCCAAGCCCGCATTGGAAGCCACTGAGTTTGCCCCTAGTGCTGAGGAGAAAGATGACCTCGCCTACGAAGAGCAGGATTTGTAAGCGCATCAGGCCGGCATTTGCCGGCCTGATTGTTTATCGGGTGTGGCATCACCGATACCGGATGAGGCATTCGTCCAATAGAGTATGCCAAGGTGACAAGGAGTAATGGGCTCATGACGGTAGCTGTCGATGAACTGGAGTTTAAGCTGGCCATGGCGCGAGCCGTGCGCCTGCTGACTCGGCGTGAACAGAGTGAGCAGGAGATACGCCGACGCTTGGCTGAGGAGTACCCGGAGGTCGTGATCGATGCGGTGGTGCAGGCTTGCCTGCAGCGGGATTGGCTCAATGAGGAGCGCATGCTGGCCTCGGCGATCCGCTCCCGGGTGGCGCGAGGCTTCGGGCCTCAGCGTATCGCTCATGAGTTGCGCCTGAAGGGCTTGCCCCGTGAGGCCATAGATCAAGCCTTGGCGAGTGACGAATATGACTGGTTTGCCTTGGCACGAGAGCAGGCCTGGCGCAAGGTGGCCGACCCGGGCTCGTTGGATCGCACGGCTCGATCCAAGTTATTGGGCTTCTTGCAGCGCCGTGGTTTTAGCGGTGAACAGTGCCGTCATGCCTGTCTAACCGATGAGGAGTAGGGCGAGTCATCACTCTTCTTGTTCCGTGCCGCAACCAGCACTTTTGCCCGGCACGGCTGCTTGTTGATGGGGAAACGGGGCTAAATTGCGTGGCTGGCCCCTTCCTGCCTACCTTTTCCTGCTCTTGGTTTTACTTTAGTCGGGATAACTTTTAAATTATGCCAATTAAGTTTTTACCCCATTTCAGAACCAAGCAGGTTTATACATGCACATGTCTACATCTGAGATCCGCACTGCGTTTCTCGAGTACTTTCGTTCCGAGGGCCACCAGGTGGTCTCTTCCAGCTCATTGGTCCCCCATAACGATCCAACCCTGCTGTTTACCAACGCCGGGATGAACCAGTTCAAGGATGTGTTTTTGGGCAGTGATGTGCGCTCGTATAGTCGCGCCGTCTCCTCTCAGCGTTGCGTGCGAGCCGGTGGTAAACACAATGACCTGGATAATGTGGGTTATACCGCACGTCACCATACCTTCTTCGAGATGCTGGGTAACTTCAGCTTTGGTGACTATTTCAAGCGCGATGCGATTCTTTACGCGTGGAAGTTTTTGACCTCTGTACTGCAATTGCCTAAAGAGAAGCTGCTGGTCACCGTCTATGCCACCGATGATGAAGCCTACGATATCTGGGCTAACGAGGTCGGTGTGCCCGCTGAGCGCATAGTGCGCATCGGGGATAACAAGGGGGCCCCTTACGCTTCCGACAACTTCTGGCAGATGGGCGATACCGGTCCATGTGGCCCCTGCACCGAAATTTTCTATGACCATGGCGCCGATATCTGGGGTGGCCCACCTGGTTCTGCAGAAGAAGATGGCGATCGTTTCATCGAGATCTGGAACGTGGTCTTCATGCAATTCAACCGTCAGGCTGACGGGACTCTGGAGCCGCTGCCCCGTCCTTCCGTGGATACCGGCATGGGTCTGGAGCGGATCTCGGCCATCATGCAGGGTGTGCACTCTAACTATGAGATTGATATCTTCCAGGCGCTGATCAAAAAGGCAGCGGCTATTGTCGGTATCAATGACCTGGCCAATAAGTCTCTGCGCGTCATCGCCGACCACATTCGCTCCTGCTCTTTCCTCATCGCCGATGGCGTCATGCCCTCCAACGAAGGTCGTGGCTATGTGCTGCGCCGGGTGATTCGTCGCGCCGTACGCCATGGCCGCAAGCTGGGGGCGCAGGATGTGTTCTTCTTCCAGTTGGTAGCCGAATTGGCTGAGCAGATGAGCGATGCCTACCCTGAGCTCAAGCGTCAACAACCTGTGATTGAGCGTGTGCTCAAGCAGGAAGAAGAGCAGTTTGTGCGGACGCTGGATCGTGGTTTGGCGCTATTGGAAGAGGCCTTGGCTGAGCTGGGTGAGAGCAAGCTGGTGCCAGGTGCTGTGGTCTTCAAGTTGTATGATACCTATGGTTTCCCTGCCGATCTGACGGCCGATGTGGTGCGGGATCGCGACTACACCATAGATGAGGCGGGTTTCCAATCCGAGATGGAGAAACAGCGGGAGCGCGCCAAGGGCGCATCCAACTTTGCCATGGATTACAACAAGCGCCTGAAGATCGATCAGGAGAGTCGCTTCATCGGTTATGAACAGCTGGTGGCGGAAGAGGCGATCACCCTGCTCATCCAACAAGATGAACAGGTTGGTGTGATCCATGAAGGGGAAGAGGCCCTGGTGGTACTGGCCAATACCCCTTTCTATGCTGAATCTGGCGGTCAGTTGGGCGATACGGGATTGTTGCATCAAGGCAATAATGTCTTCGCTGTGACCGAGACCCTGAAGCTGGGGCAGGCCATCATCCATAAGGGCTATGTCGAGCGTGGCGAATTCCATCTCAACGATCGGGTGCTGGCCGAGGTGGACGAGGATCGTCGTCAGGCAACCGCGGTACACCATTCGGTGACCCACCTGCTACATGCCGCACTGCGTCACGTATTAGGTGACCATGTGGCGCAGAAGGGGTCTCAGGTTGGGCCTGATCGTCTACGCTTTGACTTCTCCCACTTTGAGCCCATAACCACAGCCACGATTCGTCGGGTGGAAGAGCTGGTGAATGGCCAGATCCGCAAGAATAACGAGATCGCCACTCGTCTGATGTCAATCGACGATGCCAAGGGTAGTGGTGCCATGGCGCTGTTTGGTGAGAAGTATGACGAGGAAGTGCGCGTCGTCGGTATGGGAGAGTTCTCCACCGAGCTGTGTGGGGGTACCCATGCCAAGCGCACCGGTGATATCGGCTTCTTCAAGATCATTGCCGAGAGTGGGGTGGCGGCCGGGATACGCCGTATCGAGGCAGTGGCAGGAGAGTCTGCGATCAACTATATGCATCAACTCGGTGAGCAGATTGATGAAACGGCTTCCCTCATCAAAGGCGATCAATTCTCTATCGCCAGTAAGGTGCGTCAGTTTATGGATCGCACTCGTCTGCTGGAGCGCGAGGTCGAACAACTTAAGGCCAAGCTGGCGTCTCATGCGGGAGCCAATCTGCTAACTCAGGTGGTGAAGGTCAATGGCCAGCAGGTGTTGGTGGCCGAGCTGGAGGGGGTTGATCCCAAGAGCTTGCGCACCACGCTGGATGAGCTGAAAAATCGCCTGCACTCCGGTGTCTTGTTGCTGGCCGCTGTGGCCGATGGCAAGGTGAGCCTGATTGCCGGTGTGACGCCTGATCTAACGGGTAAGGTCAAGGCCGGTGAGCTGGTGAATCTGGTGGCGCAACAAGTGGGTGGTAAGGGTGGCGGGCGTCCCGATATGGCTCAGGCCGGTGGAACAGAGCCTGAGGCTTTGCCTGCGGCCCTGGAGCGCGTCATTCCTTGGCTGGAAGAGCGCCTGTAATTCGCTCTCGAGCTGCCTAGCTGCTCATATTTGGCGGCCCTCCGCTCGGCTCTCTGGAGCGGGTTGCCGTGGTCGCCTATGGTATGCCCGTGCTACTGCCGGCTGGAGGGCGTTTGTGGTTAAACCGCGGCGCCCTTACCTGTGCTCTCCCGCTTCTGTGAAGGAGCCCTCATCACTTGTGGAGATCCACCATGGGGTTGCCTTTGGGTGCCAACATAGTCTATACCCGTCATGAGGTGAGCCTGACGCTGTTGGGTTTGCCTGATGAGCCAAATCTGGTTGCCAGTGTGCTGGGGCCTATCAGTGACGCCAGTATTGACGTCGACATGATAGTGTCGAACCCCGTGGGCGATGGCCGCTGCGATTTTACGTTTACCGTGGCTCAGGCGGATTATCCTCAGGCTCATCTACTGATGACAGAGAGGGTCGCAACGCTGGGGGCTCGGGAGTTACAGAGCCATCAGCCACTGGTCAAGTTCGCCATTGTCAGTCCGGGGCTATGGGAGCATCCCGGTATCACCAGCAGCCTGTTTGCGGCCCTGGGTGGAGAAGGGATCGCTATCCAGCTGATTTCGAGCTCGGAGAGCAGACTGTCGCTGGTCGTTGAGGAGCCCTATCTTGAGCCAGCGCTCAGGGTTTTGCGTCACACCTTTGCTCTGGAGCAGGAGCTTGTTGGGGTAAAATAGGGTAAATACGTTAAATGGTGCGGTATTTCTTAATTTTTCTTGGCATTTCATGGATAATGCCTACTCATTAATCTGTTCCATCAGAACCAAGGAGCAACTGAATGCTGATTTTGACTCGTCGCGTGGGTGAGACCCTCATGATTGGTGACGATGTGACGGTGACTGTCCTGGGCGTCAAAGGTAACCAGGTTCGAATTGGGGTGAATGCGCCAAAGGAAGTCTCGGTGCACCGTGAAGAGATCTATATGCGGATCCAAGCCGAGAAAGGCGACGATGACGCGGTAGAAAGTAATTATTAAGCACAGAGGCGACCAGTAGGTCGCCTTTTGTTTATGTGCGCTTGGTGAGGTTTTTCCCGCAATTTTCCCCCCGGTTGTCTACTCGATGTGCGATTTGTCTAATTGCTGTGCGAACAGATAGTTGTGGGTAAAAAAAGTTTGACATATTTTCCCTGCACAGTAATATCTGCCCCGCAAACAACGGTGAGGTGGCCGAGAGGCTGAAGGCACTCCCCTGCTAAGGGAGCATGCGGTCAAAAGCTGCATCGAGGGTTCGAATCCCTCCCTCACCGCCATTTGCACTGCATCCGTAGCTCAGTTGGATAGAGTACTCGGCTACGAACCGAGTGGTCAGAGGTTCGAATCCTCTCGGATGCACCATATTCAGGACAGTCTATCCCCCCAGTTTTGTGCATCCGTAGCTCAGCTGGATAGAGTACTCGGCTACGAACCGAGTGGTCAGAGGTTCGAATCCTCTCGGATGCACCATTATTCATGACAATTTATCCCATCATTTTTTGTGCATCCGTAGCTCAGCTGGATAGAGTACTCGGCTACGAACCGAGTGGTCAGAGGTTCGAATCCTCTCGGATGCACCATTATTTAATACAGTCTATCCCCCCAGTTTTGTGCATCCGTAGCTCAGCTGGATAGAGTACTCGGCTACGAACCGAGTGGTCAGAGGTTCGAATCCTCTCGGATGCACCATCATTGCTAAAACGGGCCCTCATACGAGGGCCCGTTTTTTTATGCTTGCTAAGTCTGACTCTGCCCGTAGTCAGCGACTCCTTCTTTGCCGTGCTGTGAAGTAGTTCCCTCTTTTATCCCCAGTCTGTTCTACAGTGTTGGTATGTGGCTCCATTGGCGCTTGTCTTGTGGGGCAGGGGGGGCGTATGACAGCAGAACCGGTATTACTCATCGCAGCATTGAAACTGATGGGAATTGGCATGGGCTTTGTCTATCTCATGCTGGGTCTCATGGTATTGGCTATCAAGTTGCTGGCCTGGCTGGCTGGGCAAGATGAGGCTGTGATCGTCACTCAGGTGGCGCCACCTTGTACGGCTGGGGCTGTGACACCGGCCACCCTGGCGGCCATTGGGGCGGCGATTCACCACTACCAGACCAACTCATCGGCAGCTACCGCAACGACAGAGACTCACAGGGAGGAACGCAGATGATGCAACCTCTAGCCATCACCGAGCTGGTACTGCGCGATGCTCACCAATCTCTGCTGGCAACCCGGCTGCGGCTGGAGGAGATGCTGCCCATCGCTGCCAAACTGGATCAGGTTGGCTTCTGGTCCCTGGAGACTTGGGGAGGGGCCACCTTTGATGCCTGCATCCGTTATTTAGGGGAAGATCCCTGGCTGCGCCTGCGTGAACTCAAGGCTGCCATGCCGAATACGCCTCAGCAGATGCTGCTGCGTGGGCAAAACCTGTTGGGCTACCGTCATTATGCCGATGATCTGGTGACGCACTTTGTGGAGCGCGCTCATCACCATGGTATTGATGTGTTCCGCATCTTTGATGCCATGAATGATGTGCGTAACCTGCAGTGTGCGGTCAAGGCTACCCTGGCGGTTGGCGCCCACGCCCAGGGCACCCTCTGCTACACCACAAGTCCGGTACACCAACTGACGAATTGGGTGGATATGGCCAAGCGGCTGCAGGATCTGGGCTGCCACTCCCTCTGTATCAAGGATATGGCTGGCTTGCTTAAACCCTATGAGGCGGAGGCGTTGATCCAGGCCATCAAGGCCGAGGTGGATCTGCCGCTGGCACTGCATTGCCATGCCACCACAGGCTTGAGTCTGGCGACCCAGATGAAGGCCATTGAAGCCGGGGTTGATATTCTGGATACCGCCATCTCCACCATGAGCATGACCTATGGCCATTCGCCCACGGAAACTGTGGTGGCCATGCTGGAGGGGAGTGACCATGCCACCGGGCTAGGGCTGCCGCTGCTGGCTGAGATCGCCGATTACTTTCGCGAGGTACGCAAGAAGTACGCCCGCTTCGAAGGCGAGATGAGGGGGGTGGATTCGCGCATCCTGTTGGCCCAAGTGCCCGGCGGCATGCTGACCAATATGGAGAGCCAGCTCAAGGAGCAGGGCGCCGAGGCGCGTCTGGGAGAGGTACTCGCAGAGATACCCAAGGTGCGTGCCGATCTGGGCTATCTGCCCTTGGTGACACCGACGTCCCAGATAGTGGGTACCCAGGCGGTGTTGAATGTGCTGGCTGGTGAGCGTTATCAGACCATGACCAAGGAGACGGAGGCCATCTTACGCGGCGAATATGGCCTGGCCCCGGCGCCGTTCAATGCTCAGCTCCAGGCTCGCGTGTTACAGGGGGCATCGGCGATTAGCTGTCGGCCCGCGGATCTGCTGCCACCGGAGTGGGAGCGTCTTGGGGTCGTGCTGGCCGAGGAGGCGACTAAGTTGGGGTTAGATGCGAATAGGTTGGGCCCGGAAGAGCGGCTGACCTATGCCCTGTTTCCTGTGGTTGGTTTGAAATTCCTGGCGCATCGTGATGAGCCCGGCTTCTTTGAGGGGCGGCCGGAGCTGGCCGCGAGCGCCGCCGTTGTACCGCCTCGGCCGCAGGCCATCACTCCAGCTCAGGCGAACGCTCAGGGTCAGACTGTTTGCTACGATGTCCGGGTGGATGGCGTGTTGTACCAGGTGGAGGTAGCACCTAATGGTGCCCTGCAAGCGGTGCAAGCGGTGCAAGCGGTGCAAGCTATGCCAACCTTGGTTGCTCCGGCTAACGAAGCGCCGCTGCTGGCTCCCTTGGCTGGCAGCATAGTCAAGGTGCTGGCGCAGCCGGGCAGCATGCTGATGGCCGATGAGGTGGTGCTGGTGATGGAGGCAATGAAAATGGAGGCCGAGATCCGGGCTCCGCGAGCGGGGCGGTTACTGCGACTGGAGGTGCAAGTCGGTGCCGTGGTGCAGTTGGGTCAGCCTCTGGCCTGGTTTGCCGTGACCAGCTAGTAGAGGAATCAGCGAAGGAGCACCAATGGATGGTTTGTGGCTGTTGTGGCAGGAAACGGGGATTGCCAACTTTAGTTGGCAGCAGCTGTTGATGATAGCGGTGGGAGGGCTCCTGCTCTATCTGGCCATAGTGCGACAGTTTGAGCCCTTGCTGCTGCTACCCATAGGTTTTGGCGCCATCCTCGCCAACATTCCCAATGGCGGCTTCAGCGAGCCGGGTGGCTTTCTCTACTACATCTATCAGGTCGGGATAGTCTCCGGCGTGTTTCCACTGTTGATCTTCCTCGGCATAGGGGCTCTGACTGACTTCAGCAGCCTGTTGGCCAACCCCAAGACGCTACTGTTAGGGGCCGCGGCGCAGTTTGGCATCTTCGGCACCCTGGTGGGGGCTGTGCTGCTTAATCAGCTCCCTGGGTTTGCCTTCACCCTCAAGGAGGCCGCCTCCATCGCCATCATAGGTGGGGCGGATGGGCCGACCGCCATCTTCCTGACCAGCCGCCTGGCTCCCGATCTGTTGGGGGCGGTGGCGGTAGCGGCTTACTCCTATATGGCCCTGGTGCCCATTATCCAGCCGCCCATAATGCGAGCCCTGACCTCGGTGGCGGAGCGCAAGATCCGCATGCCTCAGCTCAGAGTCGTGAGCCGCAGGGAGCGCATCCTCTTTCCCCTGCTGCTGCTGGCGCTCTGTATTGTGCTGTTACCCGCCTCTTCCCCACTTATTGGCATGCTCTGTCTGGGCAACCTGCTACGGGAGTCTGGCGTGGTCGAGCGATTATCGCAAAGCGCACAGAACGAGGTGATCAATGTGGTGACCCTGTTGCTGGGGTTGGGGGTGGGGTCGAAACTGGCGGCGGCTACTTTTCTCACGCAACAGACGCTGGGTATCTTGTTGCTAGGAGCCATTGCCTTTGCCTTGGGTACGGCGGCGGGAGTATTGATGGGAAAATTGATGAACTGTTTCCCGGGCGATAAGGTGAATCCGCTCATCGGGGCGGCCGGGGTTTCAGCCGTGCCCATGTCGGCGCGGGTGGCCAACAAGGTGGGTCAGGAGGTCGATTCGCAAAACTTTCTGCTGATGCATGCCATGGGACCGAATGTGGCTGGCGTACTGGGGTCGGCGGTGGCGGCCGGGGTTTTGCTGGCGCTGCTCCAGTGACGGCTCACTCCCTATGAAAAGAGGTGGCCTAGGCCACCTCTTGTTTTCTACCGAGACGCAATCACTGCTCTATGCCCACCACATACCAGGGGGCACCGCTCTGGCGCAGATCCCGCTCCAGATGCCACACCTCCTTGATCGGCTCTTCTATGCCCTCCACGCTATCGCGGTAGCGGCCGGAGAACTTGACGCTGACTTGCGCCCAGTCGGCACCGTGATCGGCCCGCACCAGTTCGGCGTCCACAAACATCACCTCTGTGTGTTGCTCTCCGGCGTAGTTGCGGCGCTCCTCCGTCAGGGCATTGTAGAGCTCGGGGCTCACATACTCCTGGATCTTGGCCAGATCATTCACATTCCAGGCTTGTTGCAAACTGCGGTAGTGATCCCGCGCGCCGTTCAGGAACGGCTGCAGCTCAAACTCAGGCGGCAGGTTGAAGGGCACATCGGCAAAGCCTGAGCTGCTGGCCACTGGGCTAAAGCCGCCAGCCAGGGGGGCAGGCGTCACAGGCTCCACTGACGGGGGTGAGTAAGGGGCGTTGTAAGCGGCCCTCGGCTCACTCTGGCGTGTCATGGCGCCGGCCTTGGCCTGCATCATGCTGCGCACCAGTTTGAAGATGAGGAAGGCGACCCCGGCCATGATGATCATGTCCATGATCTGCAGTCCGGCAAAGGCGCCACTGCCGAACATCCAGGCCAGCAGCCCCCCGGCCAGCAGGCCGCCGAGCAGGCCGCCCATCATGCCGCCCATCATGCCCTTCTTGGCTCCCGCCGCCGCGGGTTGATTGGCCGCGGGCTTGCTGTTATTGACTGGCTGTGCCTGTTGGGAGGGTGCAGTTCGGTAACTCTTACCAAATGAGCGTGAACCACCAAACTTGGCGGCATTGGCATCGGCACCACTCAGGGCGAGAGTCAAGCTCACCAGGGCGACACCAAAGAGGGTAAACAATTTTCTCATATCGAGAGAGCCCTATGGGTTGAATAGTCATCGCCCATGCTACGGGGTAAGGCGCTGGAGTCAAGCCTGGTTGTAACTGGTTTGTTATTCGGTTTTCCCGAGTAATGGCGATTGATCAGGGGTCGGGAGTCGTTAGCTTAGTGCTGGTGTTGCTTGCCGCTTTTCGAACCAGGAAAAAAGGCCGATAATAGCTCCCCCTCCTTATTCATCCGGTGTTAGACGTAATGGCGCAGCCTTCCTCTGGGCAGAAAAAAGATCCGCGGCTCGAACAGCTGAAGATGCCTCCGCACTCCTTTGAAGCGGAACAGTCCGTACTGGGTGGGCTGATGCTGAATAATGAAGCCTGGGATCGGGTTGCCGAGCGGGTGGCGGAACATGATTTTTACAGCCGTCCTCATCGTCTGATCTTCGCCGGTATGACGCGTCTCTCGGCCCAGGGGTTGCCCATCGACCTCATCACGCTGCAAGAGGAGCTGGAGCGGCATGAGCAATTGGAGGCCGCAGGCGGGTTTGCCTACCTGGTGGAGATTGCCAAGAACACTCCCAGCGCCGCCAACATCAGCGCCTATGCCGAGATAGTGCGTGAACGCGCCGTGGTACGCGAGATGATCTCGGTCGCCAACGATATCGCCGAGTCAGGCTTCGATCCGCAAGGGCGTAATGCGGCGGATCTGCTGGATGAGGCCGAGAGCAAGGTGTTCAAGATCGCTGAGTCCCGTAGCAGTGCCAGCGACGGGCCCCAGTCCCTGAAGGTGGTGCTGGAGAAGACGGTCGACAAGATTGAGGAGTTGTTTCGTAAACCCCACAATGGCGTCACTGGCGTTTCATCTGGCTATTCCGATCTGGACAAGATGACCTCGGGCTTTCAGTCTTCCGATCTCATCATAGTGGCGGCCCGTCCCTCCATGGGTAAGACCACCTTTGCCATGAATCTGGTGGAGCATGCGGCGCTGACTCAGGATAAACCCGCCGTCATCTTCTCATTGGAAATGCCCTCCGAGCAGATCATCATGCGTATGCTGGCCTCCTTGGGGCGTATCGAGCAGACCCGGGTGCGAACTGGCCAACTGGATGATGATGATTGGGGACGCCTCTCTTCGACCATGGGCATGCTGCTGGAGAAGGGCAAGATGTATATCGATGATGCCTCCGGCCTTACCCCGACCGAGCTGCGCTCGCGCACCCGGCGCATAGCACGGGAACACGGCGGCATCAGTCTGGTCATGATCGACTACCTGCAGTTGATGCGAGTCCCCTCCCTGAGTGACAACCGGACTCTGGAGATCGCCGAGATCTCCCGTTCGTTGAAGGCCTTGGCCAAGGAGTTGCAAGTCCCGGTCATTGCCCTCTCTCAGCTCAACCGTAGTCTGGAGCAGCGGGCCGATAAGCGCCCGGTCAACTCTGACCTGCGGGAGTCGGGCTCAATCGAGCAAGATGCAGATCTCATCATGTTTATCTATCGGGATGAGGTCTACCACGATGACAGCCCGGACAAAGGGGTTGCCGAAATCATCATAGGTAAGCAACGTAACGGCCCCATCGGCAAGGTACGACTTACTTTCCAGGGGCAATTCTCGCGGTTTGATAACTACGCAGGCCCCGCTTACGACGACGATTACTAAGGACAAGCCATGAAAGCAGCAACGGCCCTGATCCACACCCAGGCTCTCCAGCACAATCTACGCATAGTGCGCGAGCAGGCGCCCACCGCTAAGGTGGTCGCGGTGGTGAAGGCCAATGCCTATGGCCACGGCCTCTTGCCGGTGGCGCGTACCCTGAAAGACGCCGATGCCTATGCGGTGGCTCGCATTGAAGAGGCGCTGAGCCTGCGCAGTGGTGGCATAGTCAAACCTGTGATCCTGCTCGAAGGCTTCTTCAGCGCCGATGATCTGCCCGTCCTGGCCGCTAACAACCTGCAGACGGCGGTTCACTCCTGGGAGCAATTAGAGGCATTGGAGCAGGCCGACTTGCCCCAGCCGATCCGTGCTTGGGTCAAGCTGGATACCGGCATGCATCGACTAGGGGTGCGTCCCGATGAGACCACTACCTTCTTTGCTCGCCTGGCCCAATGTAAGAATGTGGTACAGCCCTTCAACCTGATGACCCACTTCAGTTGCGCCGATGAGTTGGACAACCCCGCCACCCGCGAGCAGATCGAGCTCTTCAAGCGCCTGGCGCAGGGCATGGGCGGCGAGTGTGCGCTCTCTAACTCAGCAGGTGTGCTGGCCTGGAAAGAGGCGCATGCCGATTGGGTTCGCCCCGGCATCATGCTGTATGGCATTTCTCCCTTTCCGGATAAGGTCGGCGCCGATCATGGGTTGCAACCTGTCATGACCCTCAAGAGCACCCTCATCGCCGTGCGCGAGGCCAAGGCCGGAGAGAAGGTGGGGTATGGCGCTAACTGGACGACCCAGCGTGACACGCGTCTTGGCGTGATCGCCATGGGCTATGGTGATGGTTATCCTCGGATGGCTCCCAATGGTACACCCGTATTGGTCAATGGCCGGCTGGTGCCCACCGCCGGACGTGTCTCTATGGATATGATGACGGTGGATCTTGGCCCTGGTGCGAGCGATAAAGTCGGGGACGAGGTGACACTGTGGGGCGAGGGCTTGCCTGTGGAGGTGGTGGCCGATCATGTGGGCACCATCCCCTATGAGCTGGTGACCAAGCTGACACCGCGCGTGATACTGGATTTTGTCTGAGTACAGATAGCAAAAGAGCCGACAAGTCGGCTCTTTTGCTAATCAGATAACCTGCTTACATCAAGGTCTTGGCCTTGGATTCGAACGCTTTCTTTTCATGAGCTTGCTGCTTGAAGGTGAGGGTACCCGGTGTCCAGTAAAAATAAAACCAGGGTTTCTCGGTCTGCCACTGAGGGAAGATGATCTCGATACTGTTATCTGCCGTCTTGTAAATCGAGGCCTCGATGTTAATTTGCGAGGCGATCAAGGCGATCACTGTGGCCAGCAGGGCCCACTTCATCACTTTAAACACGCTTGTTCCACTCCCTAGCCGTGATTAGATGGCTTATCTTGCCGTTATTCGAAGCATATTTCGATACATGCTTTGCCAAATTCACTCTCAAATGGCATCAAGAGCTTAATGCTATCAGCCTTATGGGTGATGGTGTGATTAGTGCCAGATACCACTATCGGGGTGGCCATATCGAAATCATATCCCTTCTCTGCCAGCATACGTTTGGCACCACCTGTAACCATGTTGGTGATTTCACCCACCATATCGGTCACTTCTTCATTGATGGTGGTTGGGGCTTCACCCAGCATGCGGCGCATAACCTCCAGGGCTAGACTTTTTTCGAAGCTGATGGAGAAGGAGCCGCGGCTCTGGGGGCCGACCAGGCCGATCAAGCCGGAAACATCACCTCGTGCCAGCTCATCACTCTTCTTGCGCGGAGCGCCGGGTTTGAGCTCGAGTTGAGCCATGGTGTTCATCACATTGATGAGTGACAGCAGAAAAGGATTTACGAATTCGGCGCGCATGTTCTTCCCCAGTAGTGAGCCAGCTTGAGATAGGAGAGTCGTAACGCTCGAGTCACAACACAAGCTGGCTGAACAATTCTCTCCTGCCAGGCATCGAGCATGCCGAGTCGAGATAAAGATCTGTGATCTTCTAAAAGTCTACCATATAGCATGCCAACATAGCGTGACAACACTCATTATTAGAATCGCCTAGGCTACTCTTTTACTTGGCATTTTGTGTCTTGCGGAACCAGGCTTCTCATCACATGCTCTGCTGCAACTCCTTCAGTACCAGATCGGCGCTATTGACCCGGATCAGCCCCAGACGGGGAAACTCCAGATCGACAATCACATACATAGCCAAGGCCATGATGGTAGCGAAGGCCACATGATGTAACCAACTGCGAGCCCGGTTAGCCGCCATTTCATAACCAATCAGCAGCGAGCCGATGAGGCTCAGTACCAGCAATAGCAGAAAGACCACGGCAGGGGGGTGATTTTGCGTCGCCATGTGTTGGGTTGTGGTGATGTCAAACATCTCATTGAGCGCCGGTAACAGCAGCATGGCTGATTGAGGCGCCGCGCCAGCTTGCTGGCTGGCCGTCACCGCCAGAGTCCAGATCCTGCTCTGCAGTTGTTGGCTGGCAGCCAGGCGTTGCAGGGTCAAGCTGAAGTCCTGGGCTTCGCTATAGACCTGGGCGCGGAGCTTGGTGTAGTCACGAAACAGGGGGCGCAGGGTCATCTGGTCTTGGCTTGCCAGTAACTCTAGCCTCAGGTAGGCGGTGCCTATGGCATTGGCTTCCTCTGTGGTGAGATGACGTCTCTGCTCAAAGCGTTCGGCCGCTCCCGAGAAGGTGAAGGCAATCAAGAGACCCAGTAGGCCGAACACGGCGCCCTCAGCTGTGCCTGCACCTCGCGCCAGGCCGCCCTGACCGCGAGCCAGTTGGTGGCGACCAATGCGTCGACCGAGTTCGAGAAACAGTAACAAGGCGGCAATGAGCGCCACTATGCAGAGGACCGCAAGCTGTGATAGATCCATACGAGCTCCAAGGCTTGAGGCTAAACATGACTTCCTATAACGATAGTGTTTTTTGCGGTATTTGCCGTGGTCGCGGGGATCAATAATTAGCCGTTAGCATGGAGAGCTCCATACGTCACTCACTGGCTGAGTCACTGTGGCGTGCCTCTCGGCACTTTTTCCGAATGGCTGTGATTCAAGGTAAACTAGCGGCCTGACTCCGCGACTTGCACCCTCATCGACATAGTACGGCTCGGCTGCCTTCCTGCCCTTTGGGTGAGTTGTCGCCGCGAGGTGGGCGGGTAGCGCCATGCTCCATGGCAGGTAGCGGACCGATAATTAGCGTAACCAGTGGAATCGACATGATCGCAAACTCCTCGGCGGGCAATGCAACTCCCGCTTCCGGCTCTACCTACCCCGCCCTGCGTTTTTCGGTGGCTCCCATGCTTGACTGGACGGATCGCCACTGTCGCTATTTTCTGCGCCAGCTCAGTCGGCATACTCTGCTCTATACCGAGATGGTGACAACTGGAGCCATACTGCAGGGGCGAGGGGATTACCTGGCCTATCATGAGGCCGAGCATCCCCTGGCCCTGCAACTGGGGGGGAGTGAGCCGACTGATTTGGCACAATGCGCCAAGCTTGCCGAGGCGCGGGGTTACGATGAGGTCAATTTGAACGTCGGCTGTCCTTCGGATCGGGTACAGAATGGTCGCTTCGGTGCCTGTCTGATGGCTTCACCTGATTTGGTGGCAGAGTGTGTGGCGGCGATGCGGGCCGAGGTGGCGATCCCCGTGACGGTGAAGAGCCGCATCGGCATTGATGAGCTGGATTCCTATGATTTCTTGCGCGCCTTTCTGGATCGGGTGAGTGCAGCAGGGTGTGACACCTTCATTTTGCATGCGCGCAAAGCCTGGCTCAGTGGTCTGAGCCCCAAGGAGAATCGCGAGATCCCGCCACTCAATTATGAGCGGGTCTATCAGGTCAAGCGGGACTATCCTCACCTGACCATAGCCATCAATGGTGGCATCGCCAGTATGGCAGAGGTGCAGAGTCACCTGGCGCAGGTAGACGGCGTCATGGTGGGGCGTGAGGCCTATCAGAACCCCTATCTGTTGGCACAGGTTGATCGAGAGGTGTTTGGCGACAACACCCCCATTCCCTCCCGGCATGAGGTGGTGCGTCGCATGTTCCCCTACATAGAGCAGGAGCTGGCCAAGGGTAATCATCTCTCCCATATTACCCGTCATATGCTGGGTCTGTTTCAAGGGCTGCCGGGGGCGCGGGCCTGGCGTCGTCACCTGAGTGAGCAGGCGTGCCGGCCTGGGGCTGATGTCGCCGTATTACGGGCGGCCATGGCTCATGTGGCCGAAGCATAGTCAAAAGCTCAGGTTGAGCGGCTGGAGATGGCTTCCGGTTTAGCTGTGCGTTGGGCTGAGCAGATCTGCTTGGCGAGGGGGTGGCCATCCGAGTGTAACAGGATGAGCAGTGAGGCTTCATCTATGGGACGGGAGAGCAGGTAGCCCTGTGCCAGATCGCAGCCTTTGGCTGTGAGTATCTCCAGCTGTTGGACGGTTTCTACCCCCTCGGCCACGACCTTGAGATTAAAGGCGGTGGCCAGTTGCAATATGGAGTCGACTAGTTTGGGATCATCTTCCAGATGAGAGGTGAAGCTGCGGTCGATTTTCAGGCTATCCAGTGGGAGTTCCGCCAGATGCTTGAAGGAGGTATAGCCGGTGCCAAAGTCATCCAAGGCAATTTCCACGCCTAGCGATTTGAGGCGCTGCACCATGCTACGGGCCACCTCATCCAGTTCGACCAAGGCGGTCTCGGTAATTTCGATGCCCAGTTGGGCGGCGGGGATCGCGTACTCCTTCAGCAGTCGCTCCACATGCTGAGGATAACTGGGGTTGGATAACTCGGTGGCCGAGGCGTTGACGGCCAGGTGAAAGTGTTCCATCCCTTGCTGGCGTAAACGACCCAGAAAGGCGCAGGATTGCTCCAGTACCCAGAGATCGATATCCAGGATCTGCGAGGAGTGCTCGGCGATAGGGATGAAACGATCCGGAGGCACCATGCCAAATTCCGGATGTTGCCAGCGTAGCAACACCTCGGCTCCGGTGATTTCACCATTGCTCAGGGCATATTGGGGCTGAAAGACCACCCTGAACTGCTGCAGGGGGATGGCCCCCGTCAGCTCTCCCTCCAACCACTTATCTTCTCTGATCTTGCTGGCGCAGGCCCCGTCCATCAGATACCAGTAGTTTCCGGCATAGCGACAGGCATAACGACGGGCCTGGCTGGCACTTTGCATCAGCTCTTCAACCTGACTTCCGGCCTCGGGAAAGCTGATGATGCCTGCGCTGAAGCGTAATTGCAGTTGGTAGTCGCCCAACTGGATCGGATCGTTAAGCCGTTTTGCTAACAATTCACAGATCCGGACTGCGCCCCCGTGCGGGTATGACGCAATAGGTGCCAGCAGGAAGGCAAACTCATCCGAGCCAATTCGTGCCAGGTTTTGGATGTTATGAGATGTTGCTGGATCCTGTCGGAAGAGCAGGGCGCTTATGAGTTGGCTCATCATCTGCAGTGCCCGATCACCTGTGGTGGAGCCAAAGGTATCATTGATACCACTGAGATTATGGAGTTTCAGTTGTCCCAGAAAGAGCATATTCCCCTCTTGTCTGGCATGAACCAACTGTTTCTGTAGTTGGCGCAGGAAGGCATTTCGGTTGTTTAACCCGGTAATGGGGTCGATAAATACCGATTTTTCCAACTCATGCTGCGAGGTTTCCAGCCGAAGCAACATGTTGGAGAACTGATTGTGGAGTTCACTCATTTCATCTTCGCTGGGGAGGAGCGGGATCTGCCGTATCTCCTCACGCGACACCTGCAACATGACATGTCTCAGGCGCTCCATGGGGGTAAGCACCAGTCGCTTGAGGATCCAGCTACTCAGCAACAGGAGGATCCCCATACTCACCATGAGCCAAACAATGAGGCTGGTGCGGATGGTAGCAGAGGCGGCGGCAATCATGGGGATGGGGATGAGCGCCAGCAGATCCAGATCATCATTGATCCGCTCTTTTGCAACATGGTAGGTCTGCTCGCCGATTGTTATCTCTCCCTCCACATTGGGCGGCACTATCTTCAGCAGTGTCCGGTCGTTGCTGAATACCAGCTGTTGGCTACTGTGCTCAACGAGCAGTAAGTTAAAACCGTACAGCCGCTCTTGCTCGCGTAAATAATCGCCAAGCTGAGCCAGGGAGGCGGTCATCAGCAGGGTGTACTGGGCCGGTTCGCCATCATAAATGCTGAGTTCGGGCCGAGAGTTACCAAATTGCAGCCCCTGCTTCAGTACATACTGCCCTAGCTCCTTGGAAAAAATGAATCGCTCATAGAAGTGTTCTGGCTGCATATGCATCAGGGCGACAAATTGATAGTTACTGCCATCTATCGGGGCGAAGGGGTCGACGCCCTCACCGGCCTTGAGCTCCTCCTGGTTTAGGTTGTTGAGCAGAGTTAGCTGCAGCAGACCTGGATTTTGCTGGATGAGTTGATGAAACAGGCGCAGTACCTTGGGGCCCAGATAACTGCTTTTTTCCCGAGGGTTCTGGCTGTTGAGATAGTCCACCACGCTCTCACTCTGGGGGAGGGCGGCCAGATTCAGGCGATAGTTACGCAATATTTCATTGAGATGAATATGACTATTGCTGGCGAGCAATTCGATTTGCGCACCTATATGTTCCAGGCTCGACTTATTGAGCAACAGCATGCCCTGAAAACCCATGGCTAGTAGTGGAAAGATCACCACGGGCAGCAGGGCTAGCGAGAGGCGATTGCGCAGGCGCTTCATTTTATGACCGAAAAGAAGATGGCATTGCGCAGCTCATCATGCACCAGCTCGGGGCTATAGTACTCAGAGTGGCTAATGTGTGAGCTGGGTGGATAGGCAACAGGATCGGCTTTCATGGTGGCGGAGATGAGCGCCTCCTTGAGTGTCGGGGCAAACCCGCTCTTTTCGCCATTGAGATTGGCGATATCCGGGCGCTGCAAAAAGTTAATCAACTCTGCGGCTTCTTTGGGATGACTGCTCTTCTTGTTGATGGCCAGGCAGTCAATCCAGATGGGGGAACCCTCTTCCGGGGAGACGAATACCCAATCCTGATATTTTGAAATTTTCTGCAGCGTATAGAAGTCACCACTGTAGACCATGGCGGCATAGACCTCGGCTTCCTGTTTCGGGTCTCGGATGGCGGCCAGGGAGAGACGATAATTCAGCACGGCATGTTTCTGCGCTTGCAGGTGAGTAAATGCCTGCTTGAGCTCATCTTTGTTGCGAGTGTTGATTGAGTAGTTCAAGGCTTTGAGGGCCACAGAAACCAGGTCGAAGGCATCATCCACCATTATGATGTGACCAGCCAGATCGCTATTTTTGGCATCTAGTTCAAAGAGTTGCTGCCAGTGTGTGATGGGCTGGCCGACATGGCTGCTGCGGTAGGCGATACCTATGCTGCCCCAGAAGTAGGGGCTGGCTTGCTGGCCGCAGGCCGCCAGGAACCGGGGTTCGATAGCGGCTTCACTCTTATATCCAGCCGCAGGTTTGTCATTAAACAGCGTGGACCAGCTGAGGGTTTGCAGGCTCTGGTAGTCAATCACTGTGAGATCCACAAGCGGAGCGTGCTTGGCCAGCAGCAGATTGCTGCGTGCCTCCTCGCTGTCGAAATAGAGCTCCTTGATGGTATGTCCCGTCTCTTGGGTGAAGCGGGTTTTGACCTCGGGATCCAAATAAAATGGCCAGTTATAGACCACAAGTTCGACTGCGCTGGCTGGCGGGAGGAGGCCCAGGCAGAGCAAGGAAAAAAGAGAGGTTCTTTTCATCGCCGTGTGTCCTGAAGAGGCCAATTAATGCGTTAGTGTGGGCAAGTTCGTAATCTGTTAGTTACAACTATAGTTGTGGGAGGGGGGGGGTAGCCTGTCAGAAACGACAATGGCAAAATTGACCGGCTCGACTACATGATCGAGGGTGTTAAGAGGGGGTGAGGAGGCGGTGCCGGTGTTGTATATCCCTCGCCCTGGCTTAGCGTTGTTTCTCTTGTTCGTACTTTGGCGTGGCATCGACCACAAAAAAAGCGCTAACCCTTGCGGATAAGCGCCTTTATTTTCAATGCGTTAACTAAATTACTTTAGTTCATGCCGTACTTTTTCAGCTTCTTGCGCAGAGTGCCGCGGTTGATGCCCATCATGGTTGCAGCACGGGTCTGGTTGCCACGGGTGTACTGCATTATGATATCCAGCATGGGCGCTTCGACTTCGCTCAGCACCATTTCGTAGAGTTCAGTGACTTCTTGGCCGTTGAGTTGAGCCAGGTAGTTGCGCAGAGCCTGTTGGACAGACTCACGCAGCGGGCGCTGCATCGGCTCATGGGTGTGTGCATGGGTAGTGATGGTCACCAGTGCGTCAGAAGTCAGGTTTTGTTCGAACATATGCGGTCTGCTCTTCGTTATGCTGTTGCTTGTCAAAAAAATACTTCAATGCGTCCAGCTGCGTTTCAGCAGTCTCCAACGCATTGAAACCTCTGCGAAAATCCCGGCTCTCCAACAACCTTTCCAGATACCAGGCCACATGCTTGCGGGCAAAGCGCACGCCCTGATAAACACCATAGAAATGGTGCAGGGCCTGCACATGCTCAAGCACTAAGGCGCGCACCTCGTCCATGCTGGGTGCGGTCGGGGCCTGATCCTGTTCCAGATATTGGCGGATTTGTCGAAAAATCCATGGCTGTCCTTGGGCGGCGCGACCAATCATGATGGCATCGGCTCCCGTATAGGCGAGTACTTGACGCGCCTTCCGGGCCGAGTCAATGTCGCCATTGGCTATGACCGGTATAGATACAGCCTGCTTGATCGCCTTGATGGTGTCGTATTCGGCCTCGCCCTTGAATAAACAGGCGCGGGTACGGCCATGCACAGTCAGCGCCTGGATGCCGGCTTGCTCCGCCAGCAGCGCTATCTCCACGCCATTTCTATGCTCGGGATCCCAACCGGTGCGGATCTTGAGGGTGACAGGAACCGGCACGGCTTCGACCACGGCCTGCAGTATATCGCGCACTAGGGCGGGATCCTGCAGCAGGGCGGAACCGGCATACCTCTTGTTCACCTTCTTGGCTGGACAACCCATATTGATGTCGATGATTTGCGCATCGGCGGCCACATTGTTACGTGCAGCCTGTGCCATCAATTCAGGGTCGGAGCCCAAGATCTGTACCGAGCGAAAACCCGCCTCATCGGCGTGGACTCTGCGTTTCTTTGACTTTTCCGTGTCCCAGGTATCGGGATTCGCCAACATCATCTCGGAGACGGCCAGACCGGCGCCCATACGCAGACAGAGCTGACGAAACGGGCGGTCGGTGATTCCGGCCATCGGCGCGAGTATCAGTGGTGAGTCCAGTTTGTAGGGACCAATCTGCATGGAAACGACACTATCAACCATAGGCTCAGGGCGGCGTATATTACGCATTTTTTCCCTGAGTGAAAAGGTTAGAAATTGAGCGTTGTTGTTTTTTTTCGCCAATTGTTTGGCCATAACCACTTGCAAATTTAAATGGAGTGCAGAAATCGCTGCCATCGCGAAATGATAGGGTTCAATAGGGGCGTTTATTGGTGCTTCTGTGACTGAGGTGACGCCTTGATGTCTGCTCTGTGTAACCGGCTTACACTTTTGTTATGCTCAAAAATGAGTTTTGGCTCTAACGCTGTGATGCAACCAAGGATGTGATGTGAAAAAGCATGGGCAAACGCAAAACCGAGGTCACCGCTGGCCTCGCGTGTTGGGGGGCGTGCTGGCGGTCTGTATCAGTTCCAGTTGGATGGGGTTAGTGCAGGCGGCAGAGCTGGCATTTAGTTCGGCCTGGCAGCAGGTGCTGCAAAATAATGATGGTTTGGCCGCCGAGCGAGCCGGTGTTTCCAAAGCCCTGCAACTGCAGGAGGCGGCTAAGGCGCTCTATCTGCCCCAGATCGATCTAAGCGGTAACTATACCCGCCTGGATCAACCGGTAGAGCTGGATATGACGGATCTCAATCCCATCGCCAGCAACAAGAATAGCCCGCTGCTCAACAGCCCCTTGGTGCAGCAGATTATCCAGGGGTTGGGCGGGGCGAATGCGTTTGTCACGCCCCTGACGGAACGGGATCTGATCACCAGCTCGGTGCAGGCGCTGTGGCCGCTTTACACCGGGGGGCGCATCGATGCGGCGCAAACCATTCGGCAAGGGCAGCTAAAAGAGGCCGAGCAGCAATTTGCCTTGAAACAGCAGGCAGCGTTTGAAGCCTTAACCCAGCGTTACTTTGGCCTGGTCTTGGCCAGACAAGTCGTGGTGACCCGGGAGCAGTTGGAGCAGGGGTTGGTCACCCATCTGGATCATGCACGCAAACTCGAACAGCAGGGGCAGATAGCCGCAGTGGAGCGACTCTCTGCCGAGTCAGCGCTGGCCAAGGCTCATGTCGAGACGCAGAGTGCTCGCCGCCAGGCTGAGCTTGCCGAGCTGGCCTTGGGCAGCCTGCTGCATCAAAGTGGCGCGCTGCAGCCCACGGATCCGCTCTTTATCAATGTGCAACTGCCACCGATCGAGCCGTTTGTGGCCCAAACCCTGGCTCATCACCCCGGATTGCAGTTGTTGGCGGCCAAGCAGCAACAGGCCGATGGTCTGTTGACCCTGGAGCAGGGTAAACGATTGCCGGAACTCTTCTTATTTGGCAACTACTCCCTCTATGAGCAGGATACGATCGCCGCCGAAATGGCCCCGGATTGGCTGGTCGGGGTGGGGGTCAAGGTGCCCCTGGTGTCCCGGGATGGCCTCTCGGCCAGCGAGGCGGCGGCCAGTGCCACTCAGGTGCAGGTAAAGTACCTGCTGGCTCAGTTGCGTCAGGATCTCACGTTGTTAGTACAGAAGAGTTGGCGTGAGGCGGAGTTGGCGCAAGAGCAGTATCAGGGGTTGGGCGTGACGGCCAGGCTGGCGCGAGAAAATGTCCGGTTGCGTGACAAGGCCTTCAGTCAGGGGTTGGGTACCTCGCTGGAGGTCGAGGATGCGCGCAACCAGTTGGCTGGGGTCGAGACCCAACGCCAGGTAGCTGCCTACCAGTATGTGGTGTGTCTGGCCCGTTTGCTGGTGCTCAGCGGTCAACAGGGTGAGTTTAGTCAACATCAACAACAGAATGCCATCGAGGTGAAACCATGAAGCGGTCGCGAGTGAATAAGCTGGTGATAGGGGGTGGGCTGTCGCTTCTGCTGCTGGTGGCCGCTTTCTGGTGGTTGCATCAACCGGCACCTGAACGGTTACAGGGGCAGATTGAGGCCCAGAGCTACAGCGTCTCCTCCAAGGTGCCGGGGCGCATCGATTCGATTCGGGTCCAGCGCGGGGATAGGGTCAAACAGGGGGATCTGATCTTTACTCTGCATAGCCCAGAGCTCGATGCCAAGTTGATCCAGGCCGAGGCGGGTCAGGCGGCAGCCGGGGCCTTGGCTCGCGAGGTGGCGCTAGGCGCCCGGGCGCAGCAGATAGCCGCAGCCAAGGATCTCTGGCGCAAGGCGCAAAGTGGTGCCGAACTCTACGGCAAGACCTACCAGCGGGTGGAGAGTCTCTATCGAGATGGGGTAGTGTCGCTGCAAAAGCGCGATGAGGCCAAGACCCAGTGGCAGGCGGCTAAACTGAGTGAAAATGCGGCCTGGCAGCAGTATCAACTGGCATTGGCCGGGGCACGGGAGGAGCAGAAACAGGCGGCTAGAGAGAAGGAGCGCATGGCCGCCGGAGCCGTGGCCGAGGTGCAGGCCTATGCTGCCGATCTACAGGTGAGCAGCCCATCTCAGGGGGAGGTGAGTCAAGTGCTGTTGCAAGCCGGAGAGCTGGCGCCCCAAGGCTTCCCTGTGGTGACAGTGACCGACTTGAGTGATGCCTGGGTGCTCTTGCATGTGCGCGAAGATCTGCTCTCCCGCTTCCAGCCGGGGCGGGAGTTCATGGCTCAGGTTCCGGCCTTGGGTCAGGAATTACATAACTTTCGTGTCACACATGTGGCCGTGATGGGGGATTTTGCCACCTGGCGCGCCACCGATAGTCGGCAGGGCTTCGATATGCGCACCTTCGAGGTGGAGGCGCGCCCCGTCACTTCGCTGCCGGGTCTGCGGGTCGGCATGAGTGTCCTACTGGAACTGCCTGCGGAGGGGCCAGATGGTCACTAGGGCCGGCCAGTTTCAAGCTCATTGGCAGCAGGAGTGGCGCAACATCTGGCAGGACAGTTGGCTACGGTTGCTGGTGACCCTGCTGCCTCTGCTGCTATTTGGTTGGATGGTGTGGCTGTTTGATGGTGGTCAGGTGCGGGAGTTGCCCTTAGGGGTGGTGGATCAAGACCACAGTCACTTCTCGCGGGTGTTGGCCCGGCAGTTGGATGGTGCTAGCGGCCTGGCTCTCACGGCCACATACCCGGATCTGCAGGCGGGCAGTCGCGCCATGCGCCAGGGGCAGATCTATGGCTTGCTGTTTATCCCCAAGGACGCGGAGAAAGGGGTGCGCCAGGGGACTCAGCCTGTGGTCACGCTCTTTTACAACAGCCAGTTGTTGCTGGTGGGCAAGCTTATCAACGGTGCGGCTCAGCAGAGCCTGGGCAGTGTGAATATACAGTTGGCGGCGCTTGGGGCTCTGTCTCAGGCACAGGCCCTACCCAGTGCCTTGGGGGTGGCCATGCCCCTGGCGAGTCAACTCACCCCTCTTTATAACGGCAGTGGCAACTATGCGCTTTTCCTGGTCTCCGCTCTGCTGCCGGCGGTATGGCAGATCTTGATCGTGGTTACCGTCATCAGCAGCTTCGTGCGGCGGGCGCGCAATGGTCAGGAGGCCACCTGGCATGCCTGCGGTTTTTGGGCTGGGCTGGGGGCCTTGTTGCCCTATCAGTTGCTGTTCTGGGGCTGGGGTGGCGTGATGGGGGCGCTGCTGTTTGGTTATCGCCACTGGCCCATGGTGGGGAGCTGGAGTCTGTTGCTGCTGGGGCAGGGGCTGACTGTGCTGGCTTGTTTGGGCTTGGGCTCTTTGCTCTATCTGCTGACTCGGGATGGGGCGCGGGCCTTCAGCCTGGCTGCCGTGCTGACCGCGCCGGGGTTCGCCTTCATGGGGGTGACCTTTCCCGCCAGTCAGATGGGGGAGTTGGCCCAGCTGTGGCGGGCGCTGCTGCCGATCTCTCACTATGCCGAGCTACAGTTGGGGCAGGCTAGCCTGGGTCTAGTGGGCCAGGCGGCCTGGCAGCCCGTGCTGGCCCTGCTGGGGTTTGTGCCACTCTGGCTGCTGGTGGCCGGGTTACAGGGGCGGAGGTCTCATGGGTGAGTTCTGGCGTCTGCTGCGCCTGGAGAGCCGAGCCCTGTTCGGTGACAGTGCCATACTGCTGACCCTGTTTGGGGGCATCCTCTTCTATGCCCTGCTCTACCCCTTACCCTATGCCCGACAAGTGCCGCGGGAGTTACCTCTCCTCTTGGTGGATGAGGATGGCAGTGTGCTCTCCCGGCGCCTGGCCTTCATGGCTGACGCCACGCCCCAACTGCGGATCCTGAGTCAGGTGTCGACCCTGTCCGAGGCCAAGGCTAAATTGCAGCAAGGAGAGGGGAAGGGGATCTTGGTTATCCCGCGCCATTTCTACCGGGATGTGCGCCTGGGGCGTACCGTGACACTGGCCTTTGCCGGGGATGGTGCCTACTACCTCATCTTTGGTGCCGTGGCCGAGGGGTTGAGTTCGGCCGCCGGGACACTGGGGGCGCAGATCCGCATCACCCGACTGTTGGCATCCGGCGCGACGATACCGGGAGCCGAGGCCCGTTGGCGTAGCTTTACCCTCAATAGTCAGCCACTGTTTAATCCGACCCTGGGTTACCAGCAGTATGTGGTGCCCGCCGTCTTCCTGGTGATTTTGCATCAAACCCTGCTCATAGCCGCCGCTCTGCTCGGAGCGACCCAGAATGAGAGCCGCCTGCAGGGGCAGGCGGGTTATTGGCAACGAGCGCCACTGTTGCCTTGGCTGCTGGCGCGGCTGGGGCTCTTGATGCTGCTCTACTTGGGCTTCATTTGTCTCTATTTTGGCCCCATGCTGGCCTGGTATGGGCTCAACCAGTTGGCCGCGCCGGCTGTGCTACTGCTGTTCTTGCTGCCCTTCTTTCTGGCGGCGGCTGGCTTGGGCATAGTGCTGGGGGCTCTGCTCACACGGCGAGAGCTGGCGACGCCCATAGTGCTGCTCTCCTCTTTACCCTTGGTCTTTAGCGCCGGTTTTATCTGGCCCGTGGAGGCTCTGCCGGGTGGATTAGTGGTGCTGGTGCAACTGCTCCCCACCTCGCCCGGTATCCAAGGGCTCTTGCGACTGGAAGCCATGGGCGCTGACTGGCAGGATCTCCTCCCCTGCTGGGGGCAGCTCTGGGCTTTGGCGCTGGGCTATGGGCTCTTGGCCTATGCTTGCTTGCGCTACCGCCAGCGGGCGTTTATCGCCACCTGATTGGCACCACCTGATTGGGCGGTCAATCGCAGACATTAGCTAATCGCAGACCTTGTTGCGCTTGGTTACATTCTCCCACTTGACCGTGGCGCTGGGCTGGCTGCTACCCTGTCGCCCCAAATTACTCCCCTCGCATAGGGGGCAGCAGCAGGAGCAGTGGATGGAGAGTGTGGTCGCCAAGGAGACTCTGGCTCGGGTGGGATATGAGTGCTACCAGCTGGGGGAATCCCCCCGTTGGGATGAGCAGGAGCAGGCACTGTGGTGGGTGGATATCCTACGTCATCGCCTCTATCGCTGGCAGGCCGAGAGCGGTGTGATCGTCAAGCGCGATCTGGGGCAGGAGGTGGGTTGCTTCAGCCTCTGCCATGCGGGAGGGCTCATTTTGGGCGGGCAGAGTGGTCTGTTACGCCTGCCAGAGCTGACATCGGCTCATGCCCATGTGTTGCACGCTCCCGAAGCGGACAGACCCTGGCAGCGCTTCAATGATGGGCGTTGTGACCCCGCAGGACGCTTTATTGCTGGCACCATGAATCCGCGTAAGGATGAACAGTTTGGCTCCTTCTATCAGTTGACGGCCAATGCGCTTCGCCCTCTGTTGGGCAAGAGTTGGACCTGTAACGGTCTGGCCTTCAGCCCGGATGGTCAGACCCTCTACTGGTCGGATACGCCTAACCGCACCATCTATCGCTGCGCCTATGATGTAACAAGCGGCGAGGTCGGAGCCTCCGAGCTTTTCTATCTGGTTCCCGAAGGCTGGGGGCGGCCCGATGGGGCCTGTGTAGATAGCGAGGGGTGTTACTGGTCGGCGCAATATGGTGGCGGCCGCCTGCTACGCCTCTCCCCTCAGGGTGAGCTGCTGGAGTGTCTATTGCTGCCGGTGACCAACCCCACCATGCCCTGTTTCGGCGGTCCCGAGCTTAACAGCCTGTTTATTACCAGTGCGGCTCAGCAGTTGACGCCACAACAGTTGCGGGCTAATCCCTGGGAGGGGGCACTATTGCGCCTGGAAACTCGGGTCACGGGTTTGCTTGAGAGCCGTTATCGAGAGTAGCGACAGGCCTTGAGCTTATGGCTAAGATGAAACCTTCAAATCGGTAGCATGAGCTTGGGCTTGGCTATTCAGGTGGCATAGTTAACCAGGAGTTGAGAATGGCGTGGCAATGGGATCCGCAAACGGTACTCTGCGCTTCGGCGGTCGTACCCGTCATGGTGATTGAGCAACTGGAGCAGGCACTGCCTATGGCTCAGGCCCTGCTGGCAGGGGGGATCTCGGTGTTTGAGGTCACCCTGCGCACTCCGGCGGCCTTGCCTGCCATCACCGCCATTCGTGCCGCCTTTCCCCAGGCGTTGGTCGGGGCCGGAACCGTGCTGAGCGCGCTCCATTATGAGGCCGCTCAGGCCGCGGGCGCCCAGTTTGCCATCTCACCAGGTAGCACGCCGACCCTGCTACAGCATGCTCACTCTGGCGCTATTCCCCTCATCCCCGGTGTGGCTACCCCATCGGAGATCATGCTGGCGTTGGAGTTGGGTTACTGCCATCTCAAATTCTTCCCCGCCGAGGCCTGTGGTGGTGTCGCCGCTCTCAAAGCCATGGCCGCGCCGCTCTCTAGCGCCCGGTTTTGTCCCACCGGTGGCATAGGGCCCCATAACATGGCCAGCTATCTGGCGCTGCCTTGCGTCAGTTGTGTCGGGGGATCCTGGATGTTGCCTGCCGCCAGTGTGGCGCAAGGCGATTGGGCAACGGTCACCGCCTTGAGTCAGGCGGCTATCGCGCAAGCCAGTGCTCTGCGGCAGGGGTAATATTTACTGTCGCAATGAATCATGATTTTTTCGATATAGGCGGGTGGTTTCGATATATAGAGATAAAGCGCTAGGCCTGTAAAAATAGCTAAAAATTTCGAGTGAAGTTAAATAATAGAAACGAAGCATGGTGGTCGAAAGTTAAATAAGAGTGTGGCATTGCCCAATGTAGGTCTAACATTGATTGGATATGCATAAACGGGGTGTACGGAATAAGCAGTGGCGAGTCGGGAATGGATATAAGAAATATAAAGCGGGAGTGGTGAACGGAGAAAGCCTTGAGACTGGTAATAGTCTCAAGGCTTTGGCGTTAGCAGGCTAGATTAAGCGGCAACTTGCTTGCGACGGCGAGCGGCAGCCAAGCCCAGCAGACCAACCGCCATCAGGGCATAGGTTTCCGGCTCCGGCACGGCGGCAACGGTAGAGACGTTCAGGGTGTAACCCTGACCGCCGACCAGCGGACTGTTGCTGTAACGACCAACGCCTACGGTATAGGTGCCAGCTTCGCTGAAGTTGTAACTCAGGTAGCTGTCGTAACCGTGGATCGAACCGGCATCGCCGACACCACCGTCGTCATTGTAAGCCAGTCGATCACCAACTGAATTATAGATGTTCAGCCAGGAGTCCAGGGCGGGCATGGCATGATCGATATCAAACAGCACATTGGCGGCGCTGGTCAGGGTGAAGCTGTAATAATCCCATGCATTCTGGCCGGTACCTGTGGCGGAGGCATGAGCCACAGCAGTAGAGTCGGTAATTTCGGCATTGTATTCCTGAGTAAAGTGGCCATTCAGTGATTGGGCGCTGCTCAGGGTGTGATTATTACCATTTGCGGTAACCAAAGAGGCATTGGCATTCAGTGATGCCAGCGCCAGCGTGACCAACGCAATCTTATTCAGTAAAGCCATGATGAAGTTCCTTTTCATTAGTGTGCTTGTATCAGTTACAAATTTTAACATGGCTGCCAAGGGGTATTAGGAGGGTATTAGTAGTAGTGAAAAGGGGTGTGTATTTATTCTAATTTTTGCTATCACCTGCACTCATGAAAAAATATTTATCTTATGTATGGTCTTTTATGGTGCCATCTTCTGCTGATTTGGGTGTTTCATGGGTAACTTCATTACTTTTTCGCCATAAAACAGTTGGAGATAGGGGGACTTGCGGTATTAGATAGATGTGTCACTTGTCAGCGGGGGCTATCTGTGATGAGGGTCTCACTTTGCTCGCCAGGCTGCGGACCACTGGGTGTTGATATGGCTGAAAGCCGATGGCCTGCAGCCAGGAGGTGTGACTGCTGGGGGGCGTTCTGGGCTGGGGCGAGAGTCGGTTGAGTTATAGTAACAAGCGCTTGTTCCCCCCGGACCAGTGCCTCTTTGTAGGTTTTTGGCTTCTGCTTGAGGGCATATTCCAGGCGCAGGGCAGTGCTCTGATCTCCCACTGCCTGCTGCCAGACCAGTTGAAGCGGGCCGCGCCCGCGTAGGGCGCGGGCGCCCTTGCCGCTTTGGTGTTGGGTAAAGCGGCGCGCCACATCTGTGCTGATACCTGTGTAGAGGCGTCCTTGGTCATCACGCACCATATAGAGGGACCAGCACTGACTCAAAACAGATGCATCAGCAGCAGTTTGCCAGGGTAGAGCAGCAGCATGGCAGCCATGGCCGCTAGCAGCAGGTTGAGCAATGCCTTGCTCATGGCCATGCCTTGCGCGGTGGCGACGCCTATTACTAGCAGGGCTACGGACCAAAAGCCGAAGAGCATCTGTAGCAGGGCGGCGAAGAGAAACAGCTTGTTGCTCGACATGACCGCCATCAGCTCAGGGGTACGCGGCATGAAGAGATCGCTCCCCAGGACCACCAGCATCAACAGCCAACTCAGCAAACCCAGCACATTGGGCAGCCCGGCCCACGCCATGACAGTGCGCAGTTGGGCGGGTTCGCCCTGACCGCCGATGAAGCGACCGATACGCACCATCAGCCAGGCCCCCAGATAGAGCTCGGCTAGGCCAAGCAGAGGCCCTGCCAGCAGACAGATGAGCAGTAAGGGAAGCAGACTCAGATGCTGGCCAAAACCGCCCCCGCTCAACTGACCGAAGGCGGTGCCAATTCCGCCCAGCATGGCCAAGGTGAGGACATTGTAGCCGGGGGCTTCGTCTAGCAGGGCGCGAAAGGTGGTAGTGGGGGTGCGCCAGAGGCTTTTCCAGGGATTGAGTGACAGTGTGGTCATGGTTCTACTCGCAAGGGTATCGACAGCTGTCGACAGGATGAATGGCAGCCTACTGCCCCCGAGCCCTCGACTCAAGAGCGTGATCCGTAAAATAGTCGCGCCACTGCTGTCGCTGGGGCCAGCCGAAGGATAAAAAAACAGCCACCCAAGGGGTAGCTGCAAAAGTGCGTAGGCGTAATGACGCTGAGCACAGGGATCGTCATGAGACAAAAGACTCATCATCACTCTAGCGGATAGAAGCTGAATGGAAGCTGACTCAACCCTGGGTCGTGGCTGAACAATAAAAAAAGCCGGACAGCTAGCTGTCCGGCTTGTTGGGCTGAGTTTGACTTAGAAGTCGTAACGCATGGCCACGGCAACCACGTCATCGGTATTGATGCCGTACTGCTTGGTAAAGCTGTTGTCATCCAGCAGGTTGACCTTGTAATCCACATAGGTCTGGAAGGTCGGGGTGAACTTGTAGCTGGCGCCCAGGCTCAGGTACTCGTTGGCGGTGTCATCTATGTTCTGGCTACTGTCTTTCACATCGCTACGGACATAAGCCAAAGAGGGGATGAACTTATCGGCAATGGTGTACTGCACCACGGCTTCATAGCCACGGTTCTTATCGGCATAGCCATTGCCGATGGCATAGTGATCACGACCATCTGAGTAGGTGGCGGCGGCATACCAGTTGTTGGCGGCATAACGTACACCCACGGCTCCCAGCTTGGCATCGCTGTCACCACCAAAGGCGGCGTTCTTTTCTTGCTCGGCTGTCTTGCCTGCCTGGTTATAGACAGTGGCGAAGCTCAGCCCCATGGGCAGGTCGTAAGAGGCCCCCAGAGCGAAACCTTCGTTGCTCCCCTGCATCCACTTGCTGGGGTCATTGTTCTGTGGGTCATTCTTGCCGGTGAACTGGGCACCCAGGGTCAGCGCGTCATAGGTGAAGGCGTACTTCAACAGGCCATTGGTGCGGCCGGTACCGAACACTTCGGTGTTCTTGCCCAGACCATCACCGCCCCACTCTGGCAACACGTCGGTGTAGTCATTGACCATGGAGAGCAAACCATCCTGACGACCATAGGTCAGGGTACCGAAGGTATCGTGACGGATACCGGCAAAACCCAGACGCAGTTCGTCGTTGTCGCTACCTGCGGTAGGAAGGTTGTACTCGAACTGGCCCAGACCAGTCAGGTTGTTACCCAGCGCGGTTTCGCCTTTCAGGCCCAGACGAAGGTAGCTCTCGTCGCCTTTAATGTTGTCATTGTCGGAGCCGTAATACATGCCGGTGGCACGGCCGTAGAGGTCCAGCTTGGAGCCGTCCTTGTTATAGATTTCAGCGGCTTGAGCGCCGGTGGCAGCCAGCAGGGTGGGGATGGTCAGAGCGAGTAATTTAACTTTCATGTGTCAACCTCATCATTGTTTTGGCTGGCCGGGCTACAGTGTGCCGAGGCCGTTGAGGTCAATCTACCTACTTGAACATAAACAGAAGCTGAATCAATTAACTGGGAATGGGCTGAAGCTGAACCAGGGGTAAACCACTTGCTGGCTGATGCGGGTTGCCACACGTCAGCTATTGGGCAGGGTGTCTGTTTAGTGGCGGGTTAGCTTGAACTGGATCGGAAGCCGTAACCGTGAGCGTTGTGGCTGACCATTCTCCCTGTAGGGAGAAAATAGGCTCTGAGCGACGGAGCGCAGGGCGGCCTGATCGAGCAGGGCGTGTCCCGAGCTCTGGATAATGACGCGCTGTAACTGCTCGCCCTCCTCATCTAGCCACACCTCTATGATGGCCTCACCCTCCAGCCCTTGCCGCCGAGCTAACATAGGATAGGCCACGGGAGAGGGGCGACCGCGATAATGGGCTGTGACTATCTTGGGTTGCGTCTCTTGCTGCTGTGTCGGGGCGTGACTCTTGGTCGCCACCAGGTTTGTGCGCGCGGCTAGGCGGGTGCTCGTCGCCGTGTTTGTCGGCATGGTGCTGGCTTGCTGCCCTGTGCTGGTGCTGCCAGGGTGGGAGATGGCTACTGCCGGAACGGCCGCCTGCGACTGGGTGGCGGGCGCAGTCTCGCTGGCTGGTTGGGTGGGCAACTCAGCTGGTGGCACTCTGGTCTGTCTGTGTTGTTTCTGGCGGGTCACTGCCTTGGCTGCCTGTGTGGGGTGTTTGGCTCGCTTGGGTACCTTGGGCGGCATGGCGGAGGGCTTGACCGTAGGTGAGGCTGGCTGGAGTGCCTGGGTAGTGAGCCGAGTGCCGGTGCTGGAGTGCTCTGGCGCCATAGTGGGTTGCCGCCTGGGCTGAGTCACGAGTGTGGCCCGGATAAGGTCATCACCCCGCATGTCAGCGGGAGGCGCCAGCACAGGCCCAGGGTGCAAGGCCAGCCAATAAAATAGGGCGACACCCAGCAGATGGGCACTCAGTGATAGCCACAGGGCCGGTCGCGCAATTTTGGCGGCGCGCAGGGGGGGGGTGCCATGGGACTCTGGTCGAAGTGGCTGGCCCAACTCGGCTAGGGGTGCCAGGGGGCAGGCCGTCAAGGGGCTGACCGCGGTCAAGGCGCTACTGTCGCGAGGGCCGCAGGCCGGCTCAGCCATGTGTGGTATCCCTGGCGGCGCTATGGTGTTGCGCAAAGTGCACGACATCTGGGAAAAAGGCTAAAAAATCGGCCTGAAACTCAGCATAGTGTGCCAGTAACTCCTCGCCAGCGCCCAGCAAGGGATTGGATCTGCGGATCCGGTATTGGGCTATGTTATCGAGCGCTCGGCTGATAGCGGCGCTCTCTTGATAACTGTAGAGCCAGTTATGGCGGATCATCCGCTCCAGAATGGCTTGCAGCTCTGCGGGTAGCCAGGCATCAAACTCCCGGAGGCAGGCATAAAAGCGTTGGGTGTATTCCAGCAGGGGGAGAGGAGAGTAACGCTCCCACTCCTTGGCCAGGAAATGGTCATAGAAGAGATCGACCATGATGCCACCATAACGGCGACGAGCAGCCGAAACGCGGGCGCGGCTGGCCATAAAGCAGGGATGTTGATCCGTATAGAGATCAATGGCGCGGTGGAGTCTAACCCCTTGGGCCAAGGGAAGGGGCAAAGCGCCGGGCAGCGGGCCTTTGACAAAGTCCCCCAGCAAGCCGCCGACCATCATGGCGGGCTCGTCTCCTGCTAATAAGATATGTGCCAAAAAATTCACATCAGCCCTCGAATGCCCACAGTTCATGTGCCGTCAGCTTGTCAGGTTACCTTCGCTGTCTGCGCGAGTAACCCTGAGTGCTGCGCCGCCGAGATCATACACGGGCCCTCTGCGCTTGTCCCTGCCGCGGGCATGTGGCCGACGGTGACTTGCGCTAAAAAAAGAGCGAACCATTTGGCTCGCTCTTTCATGCTGCTGTTGCCCTTCACCAGACGTATGGTCGGGACACTGTGGCTTACTCCACCACGAAGCGGGCGCCGAGTGGTTGAACCGGGCGGTTGTTGGGGAAGCCAATCAAGTGAGCAAACTCTTCGATCTGCTCTTTGGCGGCTGTCATAGGCTTTTTCAATACCAGCCAGCGCACCCCTTCACTGCAAGGTGGTGTGGTCAAGGAGCCAGCGAAGCGATAGTAGCTGTGATCCGATGGCAGCAGATCACTCACATCCACGCTCTTGTGCAGAGGGATGACAGCACCGACTTTGGCGGGTATCTGTTGCCAGAGGGTGCTAAGTAGCGGATTTGCTTCTCCTGTCTCGAACATCACACCTATGACGGCCAGATTGCCACTCTTATCGGCATGCACCAGATGCACCTCGAGTGGATATTGCTTACCCTGGATCAGGTTCTCGCTGGGGGCGTGGAAGTGGAACTGTTTCAGGGCGAAGGCGGCACCATCAATGGAGACCTGGCTACCATCGGCATAGCTCACCTGAACCGTGTGACCATTGTTGGTGATCTGGTTGCCACCGGCCTGATAGCTAAAGGGCACCTTAGGCAGTTTGGCTTTGAAGCCCCCTTGAATGTCGATGGGCGACTGGTTACGCCCCGCGCCACAGGTGGCAAATTCCGGGCTGAGTTGGGCCCAGTTGTTGGGAGCGAACTCCCCTTCATAACCCCAGTGTGCATGCTCAGCGGCACCGGCCGTCAGGCTAATTGCCAATGCAGCGGCTGAAGCAATGGCTTGAACTCCATTTCTACGCATGAAAAACCTTCCTAAATCCAAAAAATATCAAGACTGTTCTGGCTATGCTGACTCTGTGGTCGCTCGGCCAGGTTGACCGTGGGTGATTACCCGCCTTCTCATGCTGCGGTCGCCATGGCTACTGCTTTATGGTGACTCAGATGAGAGCGCTATTGATCCTGCCATTATGTGACCAGCTGGTGGTTGTTTTAGATCAATTTGTGCTGGTTGTGTTGGAGCAATTTGAGGCGGGTTGGCCGCCAGCACTGGAGCGTTGCAGGCGGCCGTTTAGTTGGGGCTTAGCAGTGATCAGGTTGACAGTTGGGCAGGGTGTCCAGAAATTGCTCCGGCGGTTGGAAACCGTCGATACGAGCCAAGGGGTGTGGCGGCTGGCCGAAGAAGAGGATGGCCGGCAGCCCAGGGATCGACATGGCTTGCAACAACTCCTGTTGGGCTTTACCCGGTGCCGTGACATCGGCGCGCAGCAGCAGGTAGGGGGTGAGACCCGCCTGCACCTTGGCATTGCTGAAGGTCTCGGCATCTATCTGTTTGCAGGCCACACACCAGTCGGCATAAAAGTCCACCATCACGGGCTGCTTGCGAGCGCGGGCGGCGGCGAGTTCCTGTTGCAGTTCACCCAGCGAGGCTACGGCGCGAAAGTTGAGCGCTTGAGTGGCAGGCGCCAGTTGTTGCCAACCGAACCAGACGAGTAGCGGTAACAGCAGCAAGGAGGCCAATCTCAGTCGGGAGCGGGGCAGCAGGGCCAGCAGCAGGTAGCCCAAGCTGCAGATCAGCAAGAGTAGCCAGGCGGCACGGATCAACGGTTCTGGCAGCAGGCGAGCTAGCAGAATGATGGGCACACTCAACAAGAGGAAACCAAACAGCACCTTGACTCGCTGCATCCACAGACCGTGCCGCGGTAGCCAGCGCGGGCCCAGAGTGCCCAGCAACAGCAGCGGTATGCCCATGCCCAGCGCCAGGGCATAGAGCACAGTGGCACCCAGCAGCCGATCGCCACTCTGGGCCACATAGAGCAGGGCGCCCGAGAGGGGGGCCGTGGTACAGGGGGAGCAGATCAGGGCGGATATGGCCCCCATGGTGAAGACCCCAGGCAGGGAGCCGGCGCTTGAGCGGCCCGCCAGCCGATGCAGACGCAGCTGCAGGTTGGCGGGGAGTTGCAGTTCGAAGGCGCCGAACATGGCGGCCGCCAGCAGCACGAACAGCAGGCTAAACAGCGTCAGTACCAGAGGGTGTTGCAGCCAGGCTTGCAAGCTGGCCCCCAGGGCGGCCACGGCCAGTCCGACCAGGGTATAGGTCAGCGCCATGCCCTGCACATAAGCCAAAGAGAGGGCAAGGGCTCGCCCCACGCTGAGGCTGCCGCGCCCCAGTATGATGGCGCTGAGGATGGGGTACATGGGCAGCATGCAGGGGGTAAAAGCGAGCCCCAGCCCGAGCAGCAGGAAGATCCCAGCCGCAGCCCAAGTGCCTGAGCTCAGGGCCTGTTGTACTTGGTCCGCGAGTCGGTCAGTGACGCCCCTTGTGGGCTCTGGCGTGTTAGCGCTGACCTGGTTTGCCGGCGTGTCCTCTGCCGAGGAGCTCTGTGCGGCTACCGCTTGTAGATGTATGGTTTGGCTCACGGGCGGATAACAGAGCCCCTCGGTACAGCCCTGATACCCCAGCGTCAGTTGGGCACCAGTGGGTACCGCGAGCAGAGGAATAGTGAAGCTGACGGCTTGATAGAAGACCTGGGTTTGACCGAAGAACTCATCTTCATGGCGTTCGCCGGCGGGGAGCGCGACCTCACCCAACTGACCGCCACTCACCTGCCAGCTCAATTTGTCGCGATAGAGATAGTAGCCATCGGCTAGCGTCAGTTGCACCCGCAGATGCGCGCCCTCTTGTCGGGTTTGCAAGACAAATGCCTGCTCGGCGGGGAGAAAATGGGGCTTGGCCGGGGCCAGACCCAGATCGCCCAGTAGGGCATCGGCACTGGTGGCGGCCGGCGCCGCCGGTAACGTGAGCGTCCAACCTGAACTCAGCAGGCCGATGAGCAGTAATAACCACGCCCTCCAGGTAGGAGCTTGGCGGCAAAGCAATTGGTTCATAGGGTTACGTCGTTAAGCCAGTTGAGATAATCCTCGTCGGCTAGCAGCACGGGCAGGCCGATGATCTCCGGTACTTCATAGGGGTGGTGTGCCCGGATAAAGCTGCGCAGTGGCTCGAACAGTTCGCTATGGGTCTTGATGATCAGTTGCACCTCGTTCGCTTTCTCTATTTTGCCTTGCCAGCTATAGATGGAGAGCACAGGGTTGATGAGATTGACGCAGGCGGCGAGGCGAGCCTCGACTATCTGGCTGGCCAGTAGGGTGGCCACCCCATTATTGGGGCTGGTACAGAGTACGACGAGAGCTTGGGGCATGAAACTATCTCCGCGGTGAGGCTGCCGTGACTGAAGATGGAGCTGGCTCACTATAACGGGGTCCCGCCCATAAATCACTCACCACGGAGTGAGGTTTGGTGTCTATTGAGACTTAATTGGCTAGCTTATCGGAGGGGGCAAACGCGCAGCCTGATGGGCTAACAAAATTGTCGGCTGCTCTGTCAGCGTGTAACACGCGGTGCCGGGGTCTGCCGGGAGTGTAAGACTCTCTGCCTCCGCATGCTTGAAACTTGACCGAGTTGACCCCATATCCCCATGATAGGGTCGATTCCGACTGATACTGAGGTAACTATGGGTAAGTTTTTTCTGGGGTTGCTGGGTCTCTTTTTTCTGGAGATCTGGGTGCTCATCAAGGTGGGCTCCAGTATTGGCGCTCTGACCACCCTGATCCTGATGGTGGTCGCCGCCCTGCTTGGTGGCCAACTGGTACGTAGCCAGGGGGTGGCCACTCTGCTGAATATGCAACAGCGCATGCAGCGTGGTGAAGCCCCGGCGGGTGATATGTTGCAGGGGATTTGGCTGGCGGTGGCCGGCTTCCTGTTTATCTTCCCGGGTTTTGTCAGCGATATTCTGGCCCTCTTGTTGCTGCAGCCGGCGATCCGCCGCCTGCTGACGCTGTGGCTGCTCAAACACTCCTTTAGCAAGATGCAGGCACATGGTGCTGCATTTAACAGCACGGCCTATACCCAAGCGGAAAAGCCGGTGTTTGGTGAGCAGCTCGCCGATACGACCGCTCAAGCGTCGGCGCCGACCGCGGGCGAGCCGGGCGCCACCAAGCCCCAAGGCACCACCATAGAGGGTGAGTTCGAGCGCAAAGAGTAGCCGGGCTCGTGGCTGCGGTGGGGGTAGCGCGCAAATTTTTTCACTCCGCCCCTTGAAGTGGCCAAAAGTGCCCCCAAATTGGTGGAGAACTCTATTTCCAATTCGGCCACTGCTGGCCGCGTTTAAGGTAACAACACTCATTAGGAGAGTTATCGATGAAAATCCGTCCATTACATGACCGCGTCATCATCAAGCGCACCGAAGTCGAATCTAAATCTGCTGGCGGTATTGTTCTGACTGGCTCTGCTGCCCAGAAGTCCACTCGTGGCGAGGTTCTGGCCGTGGGCACAGGTCGTATCCTGGACAGTGGTGAAGTGAAGCCGATGGCCGTTAAGGTCGGTGATCAAGTGATCTTCAACGAAGGTTACAACGTCAAGACCGAGAAGCTGGATGGTCAGGAAGTGCTGATCCTCTCCGAGACCGACATCCTGGCTATCGTAGAAGCTTAAGCCCAACCGGTTAGCTCTTTACCTTTACCTCCCAAGATTTAAGGATTTTAAGACATGGCTGCAAAAGACGTACTGTTTGGTAACGATGCTCGTGTGAAGATGCTTGAAGGCGTCAACGTACTGGCTAACGCCGTTAAAGTGACTCTGGGCCCGAAAGGCCGCAACGTGGTGCTGGACAAGTCTTATGGCGCACCGCTGATCACCAAAGATGGCGTCACCGTTGCCAAAGAAATCGAACTGGAAGACAAGTTCCAGAACATGGGCGCCCAGATGGTCAAGGAAGTTGCTTCCCAGGCCAACGATGCCGCCGGTGACGGCACCACCACCGCCACCGTACTGGCTCAATCCATTGTCACCGAAGGGCTGAAGGCCGTCGCTGCCGGCATGAACCCGATGGATCTGAAGCGCGGTATCGACAAGGCGGTTATCGCTGCCGTTGAAGAGCTGAAGGCACTCTCCGTGCCTTGCGCCGACACCAAGGCTGTGGCTCAGGTTGGTACTATCTCCGCCAACTCTGACGCTACCGTGGGTAACCTCATAGCTGAAGCGATGGAAAAGGTCGGTCGTGACGGCGTCATCACAGTAGAAGATGGTACCGGTCTGCACGATGAACTGGATCTGGTAGAAGGGATGCAGTTTGACCGTGGTTACCTCTCACCCTACTTCGTCAACAAGCCGGAAACCGGTGCCGTTGAACTGGAAGATCCGTTCATCCTGCTGGTAGACAAGAAGATCTCCAACATCCGCGAAATCCTGCCTGTGCTTGAAGGCGTCGCCAAGTCCGGCAAGCCGCTGATGCTGGTGGCCGAAGATGTCGAAGGCGAAGCCCTGGCGACTCTGGTGGTCAACACCATGCGCGGTATCGTCAAGGTTGCTGCCGTCAAGGCACCGGGCTTCGGTGATCGTCGCAAGGCCATGCTGCAAGATATCGCCATCCTGACGGCCGGTACTGTTATCTCTGAAGAGATCGGTATGGAGCTGGAGAAGGCGACGCTGGAAGATCTGGGTCGCGCCAAGCGCGTGGTCATCACCAAAGACAACACCACCATCATCGATGGCGCCGGTGAAGTCTCGGCCATCGAGTCTCGTGTGGCGCAGATCCGTCAACAGATCGAAGACTCCACTTCTGATTACGACAAAGAGAAGCTGCAAGAGCGCGTAGCCAAGCTGGCTGGCGGCGTTGCGGTGATCAAGGTTGGCGCAGCCACCGAAGTCGCCATGAAAGAGAAGAAGGCCCGCGTTGACGATGCCCTGCACGCTACCCGTGCGGCCGTTGAAGAGGGCGTGGTTGCCGGTGGTGGTGTCGCGCTGGTGCGTGTCGCTGCCAAGCTGGTGGATCTGAAGGGTGACAACGAAGATCAGACCGTTGGTATCCGTGTAGCCCTGCGCTCCATGGAAGCCCCGCTGCGTCAGATCGTCGCCAACGCCGGTGAAGAGCCCTCTGTTGTGGCCAACCGTGTACGTGAAGGTGAAGGTAACTTCGGTTACAACGCCGCCACCGAAGAGTATGGCGATATGCTGGCTATGGGTATCCTGGATCCAACCAAGGTGACTCGCTCTGCCCTGCAGTTCGCAGCCTCCGTCGCTGGCCTGATGATCACCACAGAGTGCATGATCACCGACCTGCCGAAGAAGGATGCCCCATCTGCCCCGGATATGGGCGGCATGGGTGGCATGGGCGGCATGATGTAATTCGCTAGCTCACGCTAAGATGTTGAAAAAAGGCCGGTTTTTAACCGGCCTTTTTTTATTTTCTGACTTTTGCCGTCATCTTCTAAGTTGTGCGATTGGGCCATAGCCCAATACCCAGTGGGAAAAGGGGTCGTTTTCCACCCGCCTATCTTTGATATGATGAGCCAAATATGACTCAGGGATGGCGGTCGATGAAGGTTCAATCATATGCGGAGCAGTGGCAGTGGATACAAAATGACGCCACCCTGGATGAACTAATTGCCAGATATCCCCAAGAGTG
Source organism: Pseudaeromonas sp. HNCC25DJ180 (assembly GCF_055413345.1). Lineage (NCBI taxonomy): Bacteria > Pseudomonadati > Pseudomonadota > Gammaproteobacteria > Aeromonadales > Aeromonadaceae > Pseudaeromonas > Pseudaeromonas sp. HNCC25DJ180. Next base: position 62,097 of record NZ_JBVAYF010000001.1, on the reverse strand, counting down.
GGAGCGGGTGGATGCTGAATTGTTTGGCATTTATTCCACGGGCGATATGGGGGAGCTGCAAAAATATATTAAACGCGCATCCCATCACTCGACTCTGGCCCTCGGAAGTGTGCGGAAAAACCCGGGTTGCAGTAAGGCGTGGCAAACGGCAGTGCCGGGAATGGTGCGAAACCGGTTGATCTCGCTAGCCATTAAAAACCGCTTGTTGAAAATATCGACCGGGGTGTCTCATGGCAAGGTGCGCTTTAACTACTTCAATGGCTACATAGCGCAAAAACTGCTCTTTGCTTATGATTTGAAGCGAAAGCCGGTCTCCCTGTTCTGGTTTCGAATTATTTGGCCGCTGCTGTGGCAAAAACGTTTTCTTATGCCGTTAGTGCAGCCTAAGGGGATTTACTGTTTCTATTCCCGACGCTTGATTGCCGAACTGGCTCATTTGATGCGGGAAAAGGCTTGTCTTGAAATAGCGGCGGGTGATGGAACCTTGACCGAGTTTCTAACCGAGGCAGGCGTTAATATTGTTGCTACCGATAACTACAGTTGGGGACATGCCATTGCCTATCCCGACAGGGTTATCAAAATGGATGCTCAGGCGGCGTTAAAACAATATCAGCCAGAGGTGGTTATCTGCTCTTGGCCTCCGGCCGATAATCCGTTCGAAGAGGCGATATTCAATACCGCAAGCGTCAAGTTATACATAGTGATTGGCAGTCTACACCAACATGCGTCCGGTAATTGGCGTGAGTATCTGGCTCAGAGCGGTTTTACCATGACGACATCGCCACACCTTAGTCGTTTGGTATTGCCTCCGGAGTTAGATAACGCCGTCTATCTCTTCAGCCGCAAGTAGGCCGAGTGATCATGGTTAAATGACACTTATGCCACTCCTGTGAGGGGATGCGGGGGCTCCAGCCTGTTTGTATCGCAAAGGGCTCTCCTGCCATTATGCCCTGAGATCTTAGTCGGGGGCATTGCCGCAGGCCCAGCCCATCGACTCGCCCAAGGCCCCCTCCCGCCTTTCCCCTTGAAATGCATGACACTTTCGAAAGTGCCGTGCCCTCATTCTCTCTTGCCAGATGACAATAAGCCGGCTCGTGACTGTTGATTGCGGATGTGTTCATAAGGCGCTCTCCGCCGTGCCTGTGTTGCCGTCACTTACTGAGTTGGGTGTCCTGTCGGGGCGTTTCTCATTTTTGCCTCTGGTCGCCGCCGTGCGACCCAGTCGGGCCCTGCCCATATTCCATGCCGCTTTCCCGATGAAATTACCAGGAATGCTATACAGTTCAGGTCATTAGACCCGAGTGTGGTGAGACAATGGCCAATTTGGCGCACCCTGTTGTGCCCCTTCGTTACCACCAGGCCGTGTGGCCCACTTATTGAGGATATGAGCCATGTGCATGCCACCGAAACCCGCAGTCCCGAGCTCGCCTGTCGTTCCCCCGGCGTCCGCGCCTGCCTGGGTGATCTTTGAAAATGTCCGGATCTTTAACGGCAGTGGTGCCCCCTTATCCGGGCCGTCCAATGTGCTGGTGGTCGGCAATCTCATCAAAACCATTACCACAGCCCCCATCACCATAGAGCCTGGCGTCGCGGTCACCCGCATCGATGGCCATGGGCGAACCCTGATGCCGGGGCTTATCGACGCGCACTCGCATATCGCTATGATGGCGGTATCCATGAACGAGGCGCTGAATGCCGATATCGGCTATGTGCACATCGCTGCCGGGCAGGCCGCTGAGGCCATGCTGCTGCGGGGCTTTACCACGGTGCGGGACATGGGAGGCCCCTGTTTTGGTCTTAAGAGTGCCATCGATCGCGGTCTCATCATGGGGCCACGGATCTTCCCGTCAGGGACGCTTATCTCCCAGACTGGTGGGCACGGCGACTTTCGTCCCGCCACCGAGATCCCCAGAGCCGAGGGTGATCCGCTGGGCTATGCGGAGCGCATCGGTCTGTCGGCCATCGCCGATGGCCCGGACGAGGTGCGCCGCCGGGTGCGCGAGAATTTGATGAAGGGGGCAAGCCAGATCAAACTCACGGCGGGGGGCGGGGTTGGCTCAGCCTACGATCCCCTCGATGTCAGCCAGTTTTCCGCTGCCGAATTGCATGCGGCAGTGGAGGCAGCCGAGAACTGGGGAACTTATGTGACAGTGCATGCCTATACGCCGCGCGCTATCCGGGTGGCAATTGAAGCGGGCGTGCTCTGTATCGAGCATGGACAGCTGGTGGATGAAGCCACGGTACAACTGATGGCCGAGAAGGGGATCTGGTGGTGCCTGCAACCGCTGCTGGATGACGCAGACTGGACCCCCCTGACCGATAGCCGGCGGGTAAAACAGCTGGCCGTGGCCCATGGCACCGACATCGCCTACGCGCTGGCCAGAAAATACCGCATCAAGACGGCCTGGGGCACAGACATCATCTTCAGTCCCGAGCTGGCCTCAAGCCAGGGAGAAATGCTGGCCAAGCTGGTGCGCTGGTACACCCCCGCCGAGGTGCTGGCGATGGGTACCGGCGACAACGGGCAACTGCTGGCGTTATCCGGCTTGCGCAGCCCCTACGAGGGCAAGCTGGGCGTTGTCGAGGAGGGGGCGCTCGCCGATCTGCTGCTGGTGGAGGGGGATCCGGTGGCGAACATCAAGTTGATTGAAGATCCGGCCAGGAATTTTCTGGTCATCATGAAGGATGGGCAGATTTACAAGGACCTCACACCATCCCTGGCGTGACGCTCCCTTTTGCGGTCATCCTGACCGCGCACCGGTTACATCCGGCCCGGCAGACGGCTTCGGGTTTGGGTGATGATGGGCAAATGCTAGAAACACAGTCTGTCCCGTAGGGTGGGCTGAGTTGAGCGAAGCCCGCCGAGCATAACGGCGAGCTCCCTGAGCTTTACCCTGCGACGGGTTCAGGTTTAAAACCCGGTTTATAGTCGCAGCTGGCTATAACCTTGGCAATATCGGCGAAGTCGGGGCTGACACAGTGCCATTGCAAACCGGCTGTCTGCGCATGGGAGATATCCGGGATGAAATAAATGATGCCATTCTTGATGCCGGATTGTTCGTTATACACAATCTTCACCGCGCCTTGGGCGACGACTTCGGCGGACTCCACCACATCACCATCATTGGCAAATTCGCTGGGCGCGGGTAAGCCAATGGTTTTATTGCTTTTGGGCAATGTATCGTTCGTTTGCCAATAGACCTCGATGGCGGTCTGGAAGCGTCTGGCGATCTCGAATCCATTGACGATGTTGGCTTGCGCCCTGATGGCATCTATCTGCTGCGCATCCATCTTTTCCGTCATGGAGGTCGGTTTTTCGATGAACTTATAGAGAAAGATGGCTGCCAACACTGCCAGGAACGTAATGGCGAAGTGAAGGAGGTATTTGCTGAGGTTTCCGGTTTTCATGATAAACGTCCTTGTTGGTGCTGGTCTGGGGGTAATGAGTGCAGCATCATCGCAGTCATGGAGGCTGTATTTCGCATAATGATATTTGCTATTGCGATATTATAAATGAGGTGGTTGTTTTTATATAAAATATTGTTTCGGCAATGTTGTCTGTGTGCTAATGTGTTTGATAGTCGCATCTATGCCTCCCAATGCAAGGCAAAATAAATTTTACATTTTAAGTGTTTTGTGGCTTAACCATAGGCGTGCCATCAAGGAATTTAAAATTGTAATCTGAATGTTCTTTCCAAAATTCGCAAGACAGCAATTCAACCATGGTATTTCTTTTTTGAATGCCAGCCTTTATTAGAGTGTTTTCTTTGGATACTCCCGTAATCAGGATGCTCCAACCTTCTTTCACTCCTCTGACATAATCAGGATCTTTCTCTACGTATCTATTCAATTCTTTTTCTTCATTCATGGTCAAAGCTCGCGGGTTAATAAATGCAAGGAGAACAAATTTGTTTTTGCTGTCCCACGCTGGATTTATTTCAGATAATTGGAAGGCTCCTCGGTTTGTGTCAAAACCGTAAATGAACGCCTTTTGACCAAGTAGTGAATTTGAATTAAACATGCCTAGATCTTGTTTAATTAAGATCGGGTCTTGATTAAAAAATGCTCCTATCCCATTGGAGTAACTATTTACACGATATACTCTACCTTGTATTATCTCTTCTCTCTCATCCTTACTTATTGCCTCAAATAAACAGTTTGGTACAACAGGTAGTAGGTTGGAAATGATATCATAATCATGTAAAACCGCATGATTCCAATCATCAGCACGAACTAACTCTTCATAATGCCTATTATCCTCCCAACTAAACTGGGTTGTCTGACAACCTCTATCTGAGGTAACTTCAATGATATTTTCTTTGACGGCAAGGTGACCAGCGCTCAACAATTTACCTTTGAGTAAAACCTGAGATATAAGGCTTAAGTTTGGATTATTTGGGTGTTCTATTGATGTTTTGGTGCTGCGTGTAAAATCACGAATGCTCATATCTTTAGATGTAAATCCTCCAGTTTTTGGAAGGATAATATCGCCAAAGTTTGTGTCTAATAGTTTATCGATAAATACAGGGCACCCCTTGCCAAACCTTGAGAATATATATTGCCAAATCAGGTTGCATTCATTGGAGTCAGCATTAATGTCATGCGATGAAATATGTAGCTGAACGGTGTCTATAATTTTTCCATATGCTATAGTTAAAAGTTCTTCATATACTTGAGCCAACTGTGGCCACTTTGTGATCGATGTTCTGTCAACAGATAGTTGAGGTCGTTCTGCTCCGGTATAGTTAACAACACCAGTCGTTTGAAGAACATTAAGACTACTATTGCACTCATTCATGCTCCCAAAGTCAGTAAAAATGACAATGCCGTCAATGCAAATCCCATGGCCAAATATTATTGGATAAAGCCACAATGATTGAATATTTTCTGCAAATGGAAAATCAGCTGTTGGTAAGTTTAAATGTGTGGTGTAGAACGTGCCGTCAATCTCTGCGGATATTATATAGGGCGTAATAAATGGATAAACATCGGAATAATTAAGTCTCATGGGTTCATTCCAATGGCGGTGTTTAATCGAATAATCGATAATTTCTAAATCTTCATCTTTAAGTCCAATTTTTTTGTAATCAAACGGCTCTGGGCATTTTGGTATCAAGAAGCGATTATTGCCATCATCAATTACTGTGACGTGAATGTTTGGCGCTGGAATTTTCACAAATTTCTGCACAATGTAAAACAGATGGTGTTTTATGTCCTTTAAATAGCATTCATAATGTTTTAACTGCTTGGGTAAATGATTAATATCAATGTTGCATATATATGTAATCCCTCGCTTTTCATGCGGTGTATTAATTAGTTCGCTAGCAACGCTTTCGTGTAAAAGAATTTTTACAATTGTGCCAGATGAGCCAATTATTTCCCTATCGGCCTTTGTGATGTTTTTATAGTAGAAGCTTTCATGAGGGCCATCAATAGTACATGAAATGAGTTCGCCTTCTGACTCTTTTGTTAGTATGTCAATTTGGGAACCTATCATAAAACAAGAAAGAATGCCGATGCCGAATTGTGAGGTCGGTGTAAACCCCCCGTTCCATCTTGCCTGCTGTTTGTAAAACTCTGATGACTTATAGAATGAATTCCCAATATTCAAAAGGAATTTTTCTATAACATATTCACTCATGCCTATACCTGAGTCTTTACAGTAAAGATACGTTTTATTACCCATTCTGTGAAGGCCAAACTCAATTGAACAGTCGCCACTTATATCTTTTGATTTTAGGCGCTCCTGTAAACATTTGCATGCATCCAGTGAGTTTTGATATAACTCTCTTAAACATGCATACTTTTCCTTGTATAATCCAACCCCCATCAATAGTTCAATAATTTTCCGTTGATCAAGTTTGAATTTCAATCCCATTTTGGGTGTGAAAACATCCTTGTCATACTCAATGCTCTCGCGATTAACCTTTTCAGGTAGTTCGTATTTGTACTGACCGTTCCAATAACGACTTAATCGATGATAGTTTTGCAACTCTTCATCAATCCAATCGATATAATCCTGAAGCATGAAGTAATGATGGGGTTGCTCACAGAATGCCTGAAATGAAATTTCATTGTTGCTAATGCCATAGTTGACGCTATTGTTTTTTATAGCCCATTGCTGGTAGCTGTAATTCGATGCAAACTGCTTAGATGAGCTAATGGCTACGGGTGCCCTATCGAAGCTATAATGGATGATATCTCCAAGCCGAAGCATCATGGCAACAAACTGAAGATTCACATTTTCCGTCCCAGAATATCTTGTGTTTGTTTTTAAATTTTCTATATAGGTAATGTTTTCACCATGCGAACGGCAAATGTGTGCCAGGTCCAATGCAATATGTTTAGCCGAGATGGCGGGTGATAGATGAGTCCCAAAAAATGGAATCATATTTCTTATGTATTGTTCTATTCGTATGTGATGATTTTTTCTGATAAATTCCACTCGAATTTTATTATTTAATTGTCCGAAGTCGTCGCTTGACTGAATCTGTTCAAAGTCCAGTTTATAGCCGTTCCTAAATTCCTGATAATCTGTTAGTAGTTCAGCAAGTTCCGTATACCATTCGGCTTCAATTGATGGCGCAAACCACCACCCCGAATTAAATGTGAAATCTGAACACCCTGCAATTTCAATTATTGCCTTGGCGATGGTGAATGGTGGTTTTAAATCATTTCTTAAAGAGCTCTTGTTTTTAAAATATTCATCCGTACCCTCTGTAAACTCAAAAAGTTTAATCTCCCATTCTGATGGAGCCATCGCGCAATCATGTAAGTATGCTGATGTTTGCAACAAGAAAAGTTCATATATAGAAAGCCTATTTATATTTTCTTCACCAATTAGCTCTTCAATGTTTTTAACAACTCGATCACTATGGCTTTCATCGTGCAGATCAAATTCTGTTAATACTGCTATCACTCGTTTTAGATGCTCTCGCGCTCTACTAATAATTTCTTCTGCCAAATTTGATAGGTTCAGTGCGATTGTGCTTGTCTCTTCGCTACCTATTCGACTCTTAAGTGTTTCACTGATTATCACTTTATTTCCCTGCCTGAATTTATTTGTGAATGTTATTACATCATACCTGCGAGTATTTTAGCGCTCATGTCGAGATCGAATAATCCGAAATAGATAGGAGAATATTCCTACACTTCATTTGATAAATTTGGGGAAAATAACTAATACAAGACGTAGGTTTTTTCTCAACCACCCACTGAACTTTATAAGTTGAATGTGGTTCTCTTATGCAAGCGCGAGTCTTATGCGAGCACAATTTTTGTTGTTACGGGCTAAGAGCGAGATGTTGAATGAGCAACCGTCATAGCTACCGCATGGTTTGCGGCTACCACAGTACCAGGGTCTCATCTGGGTGGTGCTGTTATGGCTGACAGTGATCTTGAGAAATCTGATTTCATACGCTACCTCACTTTTCCCATCGGGGAAAATGGATTCACCTGGGCTGGGTCACATTTTGACCGCCAATTGGGGATTCAGGGCTTGTTGCTTTCCATCATCCAAGCCTAATGGCCCTATGTGAGCAATGACGCTGCGCTAATGGCCCCAACAAGCGCTTGGCTCTTCACCCTGAAGCCATCACCCAAGCCCAAAGCCGTCTGCCGGGCCGGGTGGCGGGGTGAACGTAGCCGGTGCGCGGTCAGGATGACCGCAAAAGGGAGCGTCACGCCAGGGATGGCGTGTGGCTCCCGGCCGGTGAAGATCAGCCCAGAGCCCGGGGCTTTCCCGGCAGTCGGCATACGCCCAGCCGCAGGATTGTTAAGGGCCAAATCGGGGTTTGGACGGGATTGATTATCCCGGCCCCGATTTGGCGCGAGGGCAGGGACAGCCCGAGTGGACTGCGAAGCCATGGATGGCGTAGCGAGGCCTTTTCCCCCTTAACCCGCCCCCGCCAACAGCAGGTTGGCAAATCGCCATTGCCGATGAGGGCGGAACCGGATCAATCCGGAACCATCTATAAAATCAACAAATTAGAACGCGAATAGAGCCCCTTCGACAGGCTCAGGGTGAACGGTTGGTGTCGTTGTCAACGATTCCAGACCCGATAAGCGCGACCCCCTCCCGGCCTCCCCCTTGAAAAGGGGGAGGAGTAAAGCCAAAACATCGCGAGCTTCGCTTGCTCCACAGTTGCTCCATATGACGCCAGTGATAATTGCAAGTTCACCCCAGAGCCCGGGGCTTTCCCGGCAATCGGCATAAACCCAAGGCCAGGGGTCAAGGGGGCAGGGCCTTTTGCCCCCTTGCCGCCCCGCCAACAGCAGGTTGGCAAATCACCATTGCCGATGAGGGCGGAACCGGATTAATCCGGAACCATCTATAAAATCAACAAATTAGAACGCGAATAGAGCCCCTTCGACAGGCTCAGGGCGAACGGTGGATGTCGTAGTCAACGATTCCAGACCCGATAAGCGCGACCCCCTCCCGGCCTCCCCCTTGAAATGGGGAGGAGTAAAGCAAAAGCTAGCGGCGTGTACCAATCGGTAGACGCATCGCACAGCAACAGCATGGCGAGCCGTATCCCCGGAGCTTGATAGCCCGTCATCACCCTCCATGCGTGTGATTACGCTGTGCTAATACGCACCTACAAGAGCAATAGCCCTATGCCCGTGGCGAGTATTGGGCTGGGGATTCAAGGGGCATAGACTATGCCCCTCACGCCGCCTGCCGGAGGTGGACACACCCGCCACAAGCTGCAAGGCCATATTGCAGATCCCGCGATTTACACCCTTACGCCTCAGGTGCATAGTAGCCACTACCAAAATGCTATAGGAAACATAAGGATATGTTGCACTCCATCTCGACTCCGGCCAGGAAACTGAACCGGCAAGATTTCAAGACCCTTGCCTTGGCGGCCTTGGGCGGGGCGCTGGAGTTTTACGACTTCATCATCTTTGTCTTTTTCGCCGTGGTCGTCGGTAACCTCTTCTTCCCGCCCGATATTCCAGAGTGGCTGCGCCAGTTCCAGACCTTCGGCATCTTTGCCGCCGGTTATCTGGCTCGTCCACTGGGCGGCATCATCATGGCGCACTTTGGCGACAAGATTGGCCGCAAGCGCATGTTTACCCTGAGCATCTTCCTGATGGCCGTCCCCACGCTGCTCATAGGTCTGCTGCCCACCTATGCCATGGTGGGGATCGCCGCTCCCGTGCTCTTGCTGGGGTTGCGCATACTGCAGGGGGCAGCGATCGGTGGTGAAGTGCCCGGCGCCTGGGTCTTTGTGGCCGAGCATGTGCCCGCATCCCGGGTCGGCTTGGCGTGCGGCATTCTGACCTCAGGCTTGACGGCGGGTATCTTGCTCGGCTCACTGGTGGCGACCCTCGTCAACACTCAGCTTGCACCGGAGCAGGTCACCCTGTGGGGTTGGCGTCTGGCCTTCTTGCTGGGTGGGGTATTTGGCATCATCGCCATGTATCTGCGTCGTTGGCTCCATGAGACTCCTGTCTTTGCCGAGCTGCAGGCGCGCAAGGCGTTGGCTGCCGAGATGCCGCTCAAGGCCGTGCTGCGTGAGCACAAGGGGGCGGTAGTGGTTTCCATGCTGTTAACCTGGCTGCTCTCGGCCGGGATAGTGGTAGTTATCTTGATGAGCCCCACCTACCTGCAGAAGGTGTATGCCATTACCGCCCCTGAGGCGCTGGAGGCGAACTCGCTGGCGATTGTCGCTCTGACGCTGGGCTGCATAGTGGCGGGGCGGCTGATCGATGCCATAAGGAGCGGCTGGACCTTTGTCTGTGGCTCTCTGGCACTGGCCTTGAGCACCTGGAACTTTTATAGCGGTTTGCAAAGTGGTACCGACACTTTGCTGCTGAACTATGCCTTGGCTGGCTTTTGCGTGGGGATAGTCGGGGCCGTGCCCTATGTGATGGTCAATGCCTTCCCGGCGCCCGTGCGCTTCTCCGGGCTCTCTTTCTCTTACAACGTGGCGTATGCGGTGTGTGGTGGCCTGACGCCCATGCTGGTGACCCTGGGTCTGCAGCAAGATGTGCTGGCTCCGGCCTACTATGTGGTGAGTCTGAGTGGCTTGGGGCTGGCTATCGGCCTCTACTTGTTGGGGCGGCAGCGAGCCTATACCCGGTTGGCGGTGCAGCGCGTTTAATCGTTCAAGGTAAAAACAAGGAGCCCAAACGGGCTCCTTGGCTTTTAGAGGGCATGAGTGTGCTAGTGGCTATGGCTGCTGGGGTCTACCCGGCTTCGCGTCACTATGGCGCCATTTTGCATCAGTTCCACTGTGTGCTGGTTGCCAACCAGAGACTGGTGTTCGCGGCTGCCATCGGCATTGTTCCAGTCATGCCAGCTGACCCAGTAGGCGATGGCGGGGTAGTTGGCTAACACCTGAGCGTAGCTGCGGGTGTCGAAGCTGCCTGCCGTGGCGGCCTTACCGGCTATGGTGGGGCCATATTCGCCCATCCCCAGGGGTTTGCCGAACTGGCGGTAGCTCGGGTAATCATCTATGGAGAGGGTATCGTCATAACGGGTTCCGGCGACCACATCCACGTAGTCGCTGCCTGGGTAGCACCAACCCACCGGCTTGATGCCATAGCTTTCGTCTGTGGTCAGTGGGCCGCGATTGGGTGAGTAGACCCAGAGCAGGTTGTGTAGCCCCTTCTCTTGGGTGAAGTAGCGATACATCTGCTGCCACACCTGGATGTAGCCGCTGCAACTTTGCGGTTCACTGCTGATCCCCCACCAGAACCAGCTACCGTTCATCTCCTGCATTGGTCGCCATAAGACGACTACTCCCGCCGCCTGCAGCTCCTGCAGTGCCGTGGCGATGCGATCCAGTTTTCTCTGCCAGATAGGTTGGATCTGTGTGCCCGCCGTGGCCAGATCGGCCAGTTTTACCTGGTTCATGTCACCGCCATAGGTACGGGTGAGATCGCCGCCACCAGGGTGATTACTCAAGTCACTCTCATCATTCCACCAGGGGTTATTGGGGCTCCAGTTGATGGTGATGAGGCCGCCCGCTTGCCAGTGTTCGAGCAACTTCTGGTTGGCATTGGCCAACTGTTCCGGGGTGAAGATGGCATCGTATTCGTAGTCCAGACCGAGCAGCGCAGGCGCCTCGCCTGTCTGCTGCTCCAGTGCCGCAATCAGGGCGCTATAACCAAATGGACCGCTGCTATTGAGGATTTGATCCCCATGCCCGCTATTTTGGCCTGCTATTACCCCGGGACGGCTATCGTTGCTGAGGTCTGCCAGGTAACGCATGACGGCCTGAGTGGTGGGGGTAGCTGCCGGATCGCTGGTCTGGGCTGTGGCGCTGATCGATACCGGGGGCGCTACAACTTTGGTGGGGCTATCCCCGCCGCCACAGCCACTCAGGCCAGCAGTAGTGGCACTCATAGTCAGTAAGAGGGTGAGGGTGCGATAGCAACGGATTTGGTTGGACATGGCTTCTCCAGGGCGGGTGTTAATCTTGGTGTGCGCTAGTTTGCCCTCCTCCTAGTGTAAAGACTCAATGGGCGCTCACAAAATGGACGTTTTCGCCGTCATGAGTTGACTCTATCGAGGATAATCAGGGGCCCCCACCATTTCCTTGGGCAAAAACTGCCCTTGGTTTATAATCCGCGGCCATATTCCTTGTGTTATTGCCAGTTAGCGGGACCTTTTAATGTCTGAGTTCCTCAATGAGGTGGGCAAACGCCGCACCTTCGCCATCATCTCCCACCCCGATGCGGGTAAGACCACCATCACAGAGAAGGTGCTCTTGTTCGGAAACGCCATTCAGCGCGCCGGTACTGTCAAGGGCCGAGGCTCGGGGCAACATGCCAAGTCTGACTGGATGGAGATGGAAAAGGAGCGGGGCATTTCGGTCACCACCTCTGTGATGCAGTTCCCCTACAACGACTGTCTGGTCAACCTGCTGGATACCCCGGGTCACGAAGACTTCTCCGAAGATACCTACCGTACCCTGACGGCGGTGGACTGCTGCCTGATGGTCATAGACGCCGCCAAAGGGGTCGAAGATAGAACCCGCAAGCTGATGGAAGTGACCCGCTTGCGCGACACCCCCATCATCACCTTCATGAACAAGTTGGACCGCGAAGTACGCGACCCCATGGAGGTGCTGGATGAGGTGGAGAACGAGCTGAAGATCCTCTGCGCGCCGATCACCTGGCCCATCGGCTGTGGCAAGCAGTTCAAGGGGGTCTATCACCTCTACAAGGACGAGATCTACCTTTACCAGTCCGGTCAGGGCCACACCATTCAGGAGAAGCGCATCATCAAGGGGTTGGATAACCCGGCGCTGGACAAGGCGGTGGGCGAAGATCTGATTGACCAGTTGCGCGAGGAGTTGGAGCTGGTGCAGGGCGCCTCCCACCAGTTCGATCTGGACGCCTTCCGCAAGGGCGAGATGACGCCGGTGTTCTTCGGTACCGCACTGGGTAACTTCGGTGTGGATCATATGCTCGATGGCCTCACCGAGTGGGCGCCAGCGCCCATGCCGCGTACCTCCGACAGCCGGGTGGTTGATGCCACCGAAGAGAAATTCACCGGCTTCGTCTTCAAGATCCAGGCAAACATGGATCCCAAGCACAGAGACCGCATCGCCTTCATGCGGGTGGTCTCCGGCAAGTACGAGAAGGGGATGAAGATGCGTCATGTGCGCATCGGCAAGGATGTGAACATCTCCGATGCCGTCACCTTCATGGCCGGCGACCGGGAGCAGGCCGAAGAGGCCTACCCGGGGGATATTATCGGTCTGCATAACCACGGCACCATACAGATAGGCGATACCTTCACCCAGGGTGAGGATATGCGCTTTACCGGTATCCCCAACTTTGCACCGGAACTGTTCCGCCGTATCCGGCTGCGGGATCCGCTCAAACAGAAGCAGCTGCTCAAGGGGCTGGTGCAGCTCTCCGAAGAGGGGGCGGTGCAGGTGTTCCGTCCCATCGAGAACAACGATCTCATCGTCGGTGCCGTGGGGGTGCTGCAGTTTGACGTGGTGGTCTCGCGCCTCAAGAGCGAGTATGGCGTCGAGGCGCTCTATGAGGCGATCAACGTCAGCACCGCCCGCTGGGTAGAGTGCAAGGATGGCAAGAAGCTTGACGAGTTCGAGCGTAAGTGTGCCATCAACCTGGCGCTGGATGGCGGTGACAACCTCACCTATATAGCCCCGACCATGGTCAACCTCAACCTGACCATGGAGCGCCACCCGGATGTGGTGTTCCACAAGACCCGGGAACATTGATCCGAGCCAGCGAAGTGGCAATGAAGAGGGCGGCCTTAGGGTCGCCCTTATTTTTGGAGCCAATTGATAAAATAGTCAAAATTTGCATCACTCCACGATTTAGACTCATTAGTGTAACGATGATCGTAAATCATATGTAAAGATGGGTAAGGGTATGTAATCACCACTGAAAGTAGGTGAACTTTATTTGCCATCCCTCTTCCGTCACAGGCCAAGATGTTTGCCCCATCCTCTTGGGTGGATGTTGAGCATGGAAGCGTGACCCAATTTGAACATGACATGGAGTGTTTTTCAGATGCACAAGCCCCTATTGACCCTAAGCTTGCTGGCATTGGCCATACAGGCGCATGCCGGTCCCATTCGTCCAGTTGTCACGGCCACCCCAGAGGCAGGCCGCTATACCACAGTTCAGAATGTAAAGTTGAACGTCGGCAGCCCCTCTTCCGTGGTTTATTTCACCACGGATGGTTCGCTTCCTAGCAAGAGTTCGCCCCGCTATCAGGGGCAGGCAATTCAAGTTGTTGATCGCCTAACGGCAGGCAATGACATGCTGATCCGTACGCTCACTTATGATGCCAATGGAAACGGGGCTCGCCACACGTTTGCCTATTTGATCAAAGGTGATAACACCGCGCCAGTTGTCACGGCGAGTGTTCCAACCGGTAGCTATCCGGCAGAGCAGAGCATTACCCTGAGTGTCACCGATGATCAGGACAAGGCTCCTGTACTCTATTTCACCACGGACGGGTCACTGCCTAGCAAGAACTCGCCGCGCTATCAGGGACAAGCCCTGCTGGCTAAGGATGTGAAGAGTCAGGGGACTGATTTCTTCCTCAAGGCACTGGCCTACGATGCCAGTGGTAATGCCAAACGCTACCTCTTTACCTACAAGATTGAAGCTCAGAGCCAACCCAAGCTGGCCAAGAACGTGATCCTGATGATCAGCGATGGCACTAGCTGGAACTCATGGGAGATGGCCGCTAATTACCAGCAGGGGGTAAAGACCAACGATCTGGCGATCTACAAGCAGATGCCGGTGCGTCTGGGCATGACCACTTTCCCTCTCAACACCAGTAACAATCCCACCAATGATGATATCGCCGTGGGCAGCTATGATGCCGCCAAGGCCTGGGATCCTAAGATTGGCACCCCTTGGGATGAGAAGTACAAGACGGCTATCGAAGGTTATAAGTATCTGCGCACCAATGTCACCGACTCAGCGGCCGCAGGTTCAGCCATGGCATCGGGCCATAAAACGTACAACAATGCCATCAACTATGATAACCACGGCAAGCCGCTGCCGTTTGTGACCAAGGCGCTCAAACAAGCTGGCAAAGCCACAGGTGTGGTCACCTCGGTGCAGTTCTCCCATGCCACTCCGGCGGCGTTTGCTACCAATGATCTCTCTCGTAAGAATATGCAGGGCATAGCCTCGAGCATGCTGCTGAATAATGCCGTTGACCTCATCATGGGCACCGGTCATCCAGACTTTGACGGCAATGGTACGGATCTCACCAAGCTCAATAGCACCCAGTGTGCGGCAAGCTGGGCGTGTCAAAATCGCTTCGATACCGTGAGTGAACAGACCTGGCAGCAACTAAAAGCCGGTACGCTCAAAGCCTCTGGCGCCTCTGCTACTTGGACTCTGCTGGAAGAGAAGGCCGATTTCGAGCTGTTGGCGGCGAATAATCTGAAGGTGGCTGGCCCGCTCATCGGTGTGCCCAAAGTGCGCTGGACCCTGCAGCAGGGTCGCGAAGAGGCGGTGCTGGGTAAGGATCCGAGCCAACCGAGCGGAGTGAAGAAGATAGCTTCAGTTCCCGATCTGGCGACCCTGAGTGAAGGGGCGCTGAACTATCTAGCTAAGGACAAGGACGGCTTCTTCATGATGATCGAAGGGGGGGCCGTGGATTGGGCGGCTCACGCCAACCAGAGTGATCGCATCATAGAGGAGGGGATGGACTTTAATGCTGCAGTGGCCAAGGTTCAGGCCTGGGTCGAGAAGAACAGCAGCTGGGATGAGACGTTGCTCATAGTGACCACCGACCATGGCAATGCTCTGCCGCTAAGCCCGGCTTCTGATAGCGTGGCCTTTGATGCGGTTAAAAATGCCGGTCAAGGCAATCTGCCACAAGCTCGCTACTGGACTGATCAGCATACCAACGAGATAGTCCGTCTCTGGGCCAAGGGGGCCGGCAGCCAGTTTGGGGCCGCCTACGTTCGCGGTGTGGATCCTGAATTTGCCAAGGTTGTCGGGCAGAACCAGAACGGTGGCTATATCGACAACACCGATATTGCTAACTGGATTTATGCCAGTTTGAACGGTGCGGCCAGTGGTGCGGTAAGTAGTGCCCAGCCTAACTGATAGGCTATCGTCTGTATCAGAGGGCTGCCGCAAGGCAGCCCTTTTGCTTTCTGGCCTGGCGTGGTTCACTCTCAAGTTAACCTTGGCTTACGGAGCGAGAGCGTGCTGACCGATACCCATGTTCATCTGGATCAGAGCGAGTATGCCGCAGATCTGCCGCAGGTGCTGGCGCGCAGCCGGGCCGCCGGGGTGACGCGCTGGATTGTGCCGGCCATCGCCTCGCGCGATTGGGCGGGGTTTCCTGGGCTGGCGGCAACGCATTCCGGACTCTATTTTGCTCTGGGGCTACACCCCTGGTTTTTGGCCGCTGAGCCGGAGTCAGCCCTGGTGGAATTGGCTACCCTGCTGCGCTTGGCGCCCTATGGCTTGGTAGCGATCGGTGAGTGCGGGTTGGATGGAGCCATAGCGGTGCCCATGCCGTTGCAACTGCACTATCTCGAGCGCCAGTTGCAACTGGCCTGTGAGCTGACGTTGCCGCTGATCCTGCACTGTCGGCGCGCTCATAACGAGTTGTTGGCCCTGCTGGGGCGCTATCGTCCGGCCCGCGGCGGCGTGATCCATGGCTTCAGTGGCTCCCGCCAGCAGGCCGAGCAGTACTGGGCCCTGGGTTTTCATCTGGGCGTGGGGGGCGTCATCACCTATGAACGGGCCCAAAAGAGTCGCCGGGCCATAGCCGCACTGCCGCTGACGGCTCTGCTACTGGAAACCGATGGCCCCACCATGCCGCTTTGTGGCTATCAGGGGGAGCGCAACGAGCCGGCCCGAGTGGCCCAGGTATTGGCCGAGCTGGCGCAGCTGCGCTGTGAGCCGGAAGCCGAGTTGGCGGCGCAAATCGAGCGCAATGTGGCGCGGCTGTTTGCCCTGCCGATGACCTGATGGGGTTGGGCAAGGAAAAGTGCTTGTGTCCTTGGCCGGAGGGCGTGGCATAGTGCGTTAACACCAATGGATGGGATGGAGCGAGTAATGAGCGAGTTACAACCAGCGGCCCTGCGAGCCCTTAAGCTGATGGATTTGACCAGCCTCAATGATGACGATAACGATGGCAAGGTGATGGCCCTGTGCCAGCAGGCTCGGAGTCCGGCCGGTTTCACGGCCGCCGTCTGTATCTATCCCAGATTCATCCCCTTGGCGCGCCAGAGCCTGCGCGAGCTGGGAGCCGAGGTGGTGCGCATCGCCACCGTCACCAACTTCCCGCAGGGTAACCAGGATATCGACATCGCCGTGGCCGAGACCCGGGCCGCTGTGGCCTATGGCGCCGATGAGGTGGATCTGGTCTTTCCCTATCGCGCCCTGCTGGCGGGTGATGAAGCGGTCGGTTTCGAGCTGGTCAAGGCCTGTAAGGCGGCCTGTGGTGATGCCGTATTGCTTAAAGTGATTATCGAAAGCGGGGAGCTCAAGAGCGAGGCGCTGATCCGTCGGGCCGCCGAGCTTGCCATCGATGCCGGGGCCGACTTTATCAAGACCTCCACCGGCAAGGTGCCAGTCAATGCCACCCTGGAGGCAGCTCGAATCATGCTGCAGGTGATCAAGGAAAAGGACCCCCACGTCGGCTTCAAGGCCGCCGGGGGGGTGAAGGATGCCGCTCAGGCGGCCGAGTACCTGGCGCTGGCCGATGAGATCATGGGGGAGGGGTGGGTAAGCCAGCGTACCTTCCGCTTTGGTGCCTCCAGCCTACTCGCGAGTCTGTTGGCGACGCTGGGCCATGGTTCAACCCCATCCGGGACGAGCGGTTACTGAGTCCTGGGTTAGCGCAGCAAAACATGAGTGAGCCTTTGGGCCTGAACAGTGAGAGATGAGTAACCCCATGAAACGCACCTTTATCTTGATGATGGACTCTGTTGGCATAGGTGGCGCGACTGATGCGGCGCACTTTGGTGATGCCGGCGCCAATACCTTGGGCCATATTGCGGCGGAATGTGCTGCGGGCCGGGCTGATGTGGGCCGCCAGGGCCCCTTGCATATCCCCAACCTGACCCGCCTGGGATTGGCACACGCCTGTGCTGCCAGCTGCGGCGAGTTTCCGGCCGGGCTGGATAGCCATGTCACTCCCCAGGCGGCCTATGGTTATGCCCAGGAGATCTCCTCGGGCAAGGATACCCCCTCGGGTCACTGGGAGATGGCGGGTGCCCCGGTACTGTTTGAGTGGGGTTACTTCCACGATAAGCAGAACAGCTTTCCCCAGGCCTTGCTGGAGGCGCTGGTGCAGAAGGGGCAGCTGCCTGGCTACCTGGGAAACTGCCACTCCTCCGGTACCGTCATCCTCGATGAGCTGGGCGAAGAGCATATGCGCAGTGGTAAGCCCATCTTCTACACCTCGGCTGATTCCGTGTTCCAGATCGCCTGTCATGAAGAGAGCTATGGCCTGGAGCGGCTCTATGCGCTGTGCGAGCTGGCACGCGAGGAGCTGACCCTGGGCGGTTACAACATAGGGCGGGTGATTGCCCGCCCCTTCAGCGGAACGAAACCCGGTGAGTTTCAGCGCACCGGCAATCGTCATGACTATGCGGTGACCCCCCCCATGCCCACCCTGCTCGACAGGATGCAGGCCGCCGGTGGCCAGGTCATCGCCATTGGCAAGATCTCCGATATCTATGCCGGTTGTGGGGTTACCGCCAAGGTGAAGGCCACGGGCCTCAGCGAACTGTGGGATGTCACTCTGGCCCAGTTAACGGCGGCGCCCGATCAGAGCCTGATCTTCACCAACTTTGTGGATTTTGACTCGACCTATGGTCACAGACGGAATGTGGCGGGCTATGCTCAAGCATTGGAGTATTTTGACTCGCGCCTGCCTGAGCTGCTGAGCCAACTGGGGGCGGGGGATCTGGTCGTGCTGACCGCGGATCATGGTTGTGACCCCACCTGGTCGGGTACCGAGCATACCCGGGAGCGGGTGCCGGTGATCTTTACCGGGGCTCAGATAGTTACTCAGGCACTGGGGTTGCGCACGACCTTCGCCGACATAGGCCAGAGCATTGCCAGTTACCATGGCTTACCGGCGCTGGCGTATGGCAAAAGCTTTATTTGAGTATCTCCGTTATGGCATGTTTCACTAGGCCGCCCTGTGCCGGCCAAGCTAAACTCGAACACAATCAGGGTTCATAAGGATACCAGTTATGCCAACACCTCATATCAACGCCCCCGAGGGCGCCTTTGCCGATGTGGTCCTGATGCCTGGGGATCCGCTGCGCGCCAAGTACATAGCCGAGACCTTCCTGGTTGGGGCGCAGCTGGTCACCGATGTGCGCAATATGTATGGCTACACAGGCAGTTACAAGGGACGTCGCATCTCGGTCATGGGCCACGGCATGGGGATCCCCTCCTGCTCCATCTATACCAAGGAGCTCATCACAGAGTATGGCGTGACGACGCTGATCCGGGTCGGTTCCTGCGGCGCGGTGCGTGACGATGTCAATCTGCGCGATGTGGTGATTGGCATGGGTGCCAGTACCGATTCCAAGGTTAACCGCATCCGTTTCAAGGATCATGACTTTGCCGCCCTGGCTGACTTCGATCTGGTGCGCCATGCGGTGGATGCGGCCAAGAAGCTGGGAATTGCGGTCAAGGTGGGCAACCTCTTCTCCGCCGATCTCTTCTATAACCCGGATGTGGCCATGTTCGATGTGATGGAGAAGTACGGCATTCTGGGGGTGGAGATGGAAGCTGCCGGTATCTACGGGGTGGCGGCCGAGTTTGGTGCCAAGGCGCTGACCATCTGTACCGTATCGGATCATATCAAGCGCCATGAGCAGACCAGCGCCGAGGAGCGCCAGCTTACCTTCAACGAGATGATCGAGATTGCGCTCGAATCTATTCTGCTAGGCGACCAGGCCTAAGCCGCGTATGCACAGATGACGGGAGGCCTTGGCCTCCCGTGGTTTTTGGCCACCTCAATACTCTGGCTACGTCAGCCAACGAGCCCTGCTCTTGGCGTGCCAAGCTTGCCTGTTGCCCCGTCTGCCGTTACCCTGAGCCCTCTTGTAAGCCATGTCTGAACATGGTGAGTTGTATGTCTCAGGCCACAGGGAGTCGTCACGCCAGATGCTGTTTTCACACTTGCCCCAACACCTTGCCAGTTGGCAGCCCTTGCTGGCTGCAGCCCCCCTCTACCATGCTGTCGATGGTGCCCTGCAACCCTTGGCTCATCTGACACATAACGGCGGTTATGTGGTGCTACTCGGTGAGCAGTTGACCCGTACCGAGGTGGAGCAACTGCTGGTCGAGCTGGCGCGCCGTGAGCTGGAGTGGAACCTGCTGACCCCCTTTACGCTGGCGGAGGTCCAGGTGCTGGTGTTGGCGCTGAACCGCCACGACCCCGAGCTGGCGCTCTGGCTCAAGAACCAGGCATGGCCCATTGATGGCATGCATGTGGAGCGTCTGCCGCGTCTGGATGAGCCGGGTCTCATCCTGATGGATATGGACTCTACCGCCATCCAAATCGAGTGCATCGACGAGATCGCTCGCCTGGCTGGGGTGGGGGAGCAGGTCTCTGCTGTCACCGCAGCAGCCATGCAGGGCAAACTGGAGTTTGCCGACAGTCTGCGCAATCGGGTCGCCCTGCTCAAGGATGCCCCGCTCTCTATTCTCGATACCGTGGCAGAGAACATCCCCCTGATGCCCGGGCTCACTCTGCTGGTGGATAACGCCAAGGCCGCGGGCTGGAAGGTGGCGATTGCCTCCGGTGGCTTCACCCGCTTTGCTGGCAAGTTGCAGCAGGATCTGGGGCTGGATCATATCGAGGCCAACGAGCTGGAGTGTGAGGGCGATAAGCTGACCGGCCGGGTGTTGGGGCGGATCGTCGATGCCCAGGTCAAAGCCCACACCCTGGAGCTGCTGCGCGAGCGTTACGGCGTGGCCCAGAGCCAGACTGTCGCCATCGGCGATGGTGCCAATGACTTGCCCATGCTGAAATTGGCAGCTCTGGGCGTGGCCATTCATGCCAAACCCATAGTGCGGGAACAGGCGCAGGTGGCCATTCGTCATCAGGATCTGGAAGCCGTGCTCTGCCTGTTGCAGGCCGGTAGTGCGATAGCCGCCCTGGCCTGATCCGCAACAGGATGGGCGTTCCCCTTTCCGCTTTTTGCTAGCTATCGGCAGCCATCTGCCGATAGCCAGTGTCTACTTGCTGCCCGAGCTTAATTGGTTTGCCTGCTGTGGCTCTCCAGTTGGCTGGAGGGCTCGCCCTTCTTGGTGAAGGTGCGGGCCATTTTGGTGCTAGGTTATTGACTAAACCCCAGCCGGTAGAGGGTGGCTGGGGTGGTGTCGACCAGATCGCATACTGCCATCACGCTCCAGAGAGTCTCCTCCAGGTGGCGAGCCTTGTGGATAGCGTATTTGGCTATGTAGTCCAGCTCGTTGGCAATGAATTCCACATCTGGCCGCCCGGTGCGGGAGGCAAACAACCGCACCGAAGTAAAGCTGCCCCGGCTCAGGGCCTGTTGCACAAATTGCTTCTTCTCCTTGGTGTCGAGGAAGTCGTGCTCCAGCCGTGAGTCAAACTCCAGGTTACCCTGCTGATCCGTCTTGCGGTAGATGAATACCTCCAGGCTCAGCGGCTTGTCTTCCCGTTGCAGGCGGCGTAGCGGTAGCAGCAGGGCTTCCTTGAGTATGCCCTGCTGGAACAGGGGGGTCAGGTTGAAGGCTTTCTCGGTACTGAGCTCGCTAAACAGCCGCTGCAAACTGCGAGGGCGATCTATGCAGCCCAACGCCCCCAGGCGCGAGCTCTGAGTGCGGCTCAGATAGAGGGGGTAATTGAACAGGTGATGGGTGTAGAGATTGCGCAGGGCGGTGGCCATGCCGCGTAGGCGGCGCAGCTCCTTGGTGGTCTTGAGCTTGTTACTGTTGCTCTCGATAAGCAGATTAAAAAACTTGCGCCCCTCATGATTGACCACATCACCATGAATGCACAGGTGCAGCACGGTGCGAGTGGTGTTGTTGTTGACGACGCGGTAGGGAAGATCCTGCAGATGGAAGCTGCGCGACATCTCTTGCAGCTTGGGCAGGCTGATGCGGATCACCTCTTCACGCTCGCAGGCCATGGGTTGCTCAAGCTCTACCTGTAGCCCTTGGGTGGAGATGTCTCGAGTCCAGCCGATGACAACCTGGCCATTACATTTCACGGCTACCGCCGTCTTGTGCAGATAACGCTGCTCTTTGCGCAATTGAGTGTAGTGCAGCAGCTCCAGCTCAAAACCGGGCACATGGATGGGATGGCCATAGATCTGCAGGCGATTGGGCTGCATGTCGGCAGGGGGGTCGCTCAAGTAGTCCCGTCTTTGACCATCGTCATCTATGGCTTGCAACAGGCCAACATAGCCAATTTTCAACAGCTTATGGCGCAAGATCTCTTCGTAATGGACCTGGATCTGCTTGTCGGCCAGCAGGCTATCAAGCCCGGACTCATCCAGTTGTACCGCCTCCAGATCCAGCTTGAAGACGCGCCAGCTGGGGCGGCAGGCACCGACGGCAAAAAAGAGTTGTTTGAGGCCGCTCTCTTCCAGCTCTTCACGGGTGGCGGAGAAGTAGTAGATATGACTGCGTACCGTGTGGGTGAAGCAGTAGATGAGGGTCTGTTTCAGTGGTCCGGGTTGCGCCAGCAGTTGGCGCATTCTGGTTTCCATAAACAGGCCGGAGAGCATGTCTTCGTTGCGCTCATTGCGCCAATACTCCAGTTCATGCTGGTTGTTCTCGGTGCGTAGCACATGGCGCAGGGTAATGGGTTCATCCAGGCCCGCGTTGAAGAAGAGGGGGAGACCGGTTATCCGCGGCAGGTAGTACTGCTCGTAGCCTTTGACTTCGGCCGAGGAGAGTAGATAGTCGATACTGATGCGGTAGCGCAGCTTGTTGCTATCGATGAACTGTTGGAAGTACTGGTCCAGTTCAGCATTGGCATCCACCCGCAACAGCTTGAGCCAGTGTTTATCATCCCGACTCTCATCCCCCAGTATTTGATAGCTGATGGGGCGTTTGAGCAGAGGAGAGGGACTCTCTTTCTGCAGTCCATCAAAGGTGACCTGGCAGAGTTCGCCCACCTCATAGGCCAGTGGAAAACCGAGCGACAGTTTGACGCCGCCCAAGGAGATGTCCGAGGTCTTGGCCGGATAGGTCGCGCCATTGGCCAGGAGCAGTTTCACCGACGAACTGAAGTGCATGCGCTCCTCGCGCCGACCGTAGTAGCTGGCAAAACGAATGGCATCCACCTCAAAGCGTTTGGGGTTGGAGTGGGGATCTTCTTCTGGCTCATTGGGGGCGTGCTGGCGCAGTTTCTGGGCCTCCAGTACGGCCTCATAAACCCCCATGGTGTAACGGCCGCGATAGAGGTGTAATTGGGTCTGAAACACGTCAATATCCTCCTGGGACATGAAGTGTTGAATACCCGCGTAGATATAGGGAATGCTGGGGTAGCGAGCGCGCATGTCTATGATGCGGATGCAGGGGGCTGATCGGCGCTTGAGTTCCATTTTCAGGAGAAAACGGGTATTGGTGCTCTCGGCATGGGTCAGCCTGGCGAAGAGATCGTCAAAGTCGGGTTCGGCTAATAAGGGGATCAGCTGATCGAGCAGCGGGTGAGGCTTATTGTTGTCCATGCTGGGCGGTACCCGTTCCATGAAGTAATTCTTCTTGTTCTAATGTAATTTACTATATCGGTATTTTCTTTGGTTTCTTAACGAGTTTATGAACTATGGCAAGAAGCAAGGTCGCTTTTGTCTGTAATGAGTGCGGCGCCGAGTATCCGCGCTGGCAAGGGCAGTGTGGGGAGTGCCGGGAGTGGAACACCATTTCCGAGATCCGCCTGACGGCGCCAGTTGCTAAAGGTAGCAGTCGCTTGAGTGGTTATGCGGGTGAACAGAACGCCAAGGTGCAGACCTTGAGTGAGGTCGCCCTGACCGAGATCCCGCGCTTTAGCTCTGGTTTTCGCGAGCTGGATCGGGTGCTAGGGGGCGGGATAGTGCCGGGGTCAGCCATTCTTATCGGCGGCCATCCCGGTGCGGGCAAGAGTACGCTGCTGCTGCAGACCATGTGTCAGTTGGCTGAACGAATGCCTACTCTGTATGTGACCGGTGAAGAGTCGTTGCAGCAGGTGGCCATGCGGGCTGGCAGACTCAATCTGCCCAGTGACAAGCTGCGCATCGTCTCCGAGACTAGCGTGGAGCAGATTTGCCATCTGGCTCAGCAGGAGAAGCCGGCCATCATGGTCATCGACTCCATCCAGGTGATGCATGTGGCGGATATCAGCTCGGCCCCGGGCTCTGTCTCCCAGGTGCGGGAGGGGGCGGCGCAACTGACTCGTTTTGCCAAACAACACCAGGTGGCCATCTTCATGGTGGGTCATGTGACCAAAGATGGCGCCCTGGCGGGCCCCAAGGTACTGGAGCACTGCGTGGACTGCTCCATATTGCTGGAGGGGGACGGGGATTCGCGCTATCGCACTCTGCGTTGTCAGAAGAATCGCTTTGGTGCCGTCAATGAACTGGGGGTTTTTGCCATGACAGCTCAGGGCATGAAGGAGGTGAGCAACCCCTCGGCCATCTTCCTCAACCGGGGCGAGGCCGAAGGTCCTGGCTCTGTGGTAATGGCTATCTGGGAGGGGACCCGTCCCCTGCTGGTTGAGCTGCAGGCGCTGGTGGATTACTCCCAGCTCAACAACCCACGTCGTTTGGCGGTGGGGGCGGAACATAACCGCCTGGCCATGCTGCTGGCTGTACTGCACCGACACGGTGGGGTGCAGATGGCGGATCAAGATGTCTTCGTCAACGTAGTCGGGGGCGTTAAGGTCGAGGAGACCAGCGCCGATCTGCCGCTGATCCTGGCCATGGTGTCGAGTTTTCGTAACCAGGCTCTGGCGCAGGATCTGATTGTCTTCGGTGAGGTGGGGCTCTCCGGCGAGATCCGTCCTGTGCCTTCAGGTCAGGAGCGACTGCAAGAGGCAGTTAAACATGGTTTCCGTCGCGCCATAGTGCCCAAGGGTAACCTGCCCAAACAGGCGATTGTTGGTATGGAGGTAGTGGGGGTCAGCACCCTGGCGGAAGCCTTGGAGCTGCTTTAATGGAATTGCAAAGATAGCCATAAGAGTCTTTGCTCTTATGGCTATCTTTGCATGGGAATATCTGACGCGAGAGTGTCAGTGCTGCTCGTGCTCGATATGGTCCTCTAGCAGATGAGCCAGTTCGCGCTGCAACATATCGGCGTTGCCTACATTGAGCTCAATCAGGCGCTTGAGGTGAGAGGCGCTGTCGATATCGATATGGTGGCAGTAGAGCCCCAGGCGATTGGCGGCTGAGTGGCTGGGCTCAACTTCCATCACTATGTTTATATCGGAATCGGCCAAAGTAAAACTGAGCTCGAAGCGCCCTTCGCTCCCTTCAGGCCAATCGGCAGGACGCTCGACCAACGCACCTTGCAGTGAGAGATCGAGCAGATGGGTGGACCAACTATTCTGCCCTTGGCTCAGCTGTGCCGGCGTTGAGAAGACTACACGAAAAAAGCGGCGTCGTTCTACCATGGTTTCCTCCTGAACTTGTCGCTATTAGTGTAGGTGGCTTATGGCGCCAGGGTAAGTCACTTGCGAAGAAATTGGGCTGCGTCGGGTTAAAAAATGCAGCCCACAAAGATGCGATAGCCTGTGGTTGGCTCAGGCGGCGGGCAGCAGTTCATCCAGCAGGCGCAGAGCCTTCACCAGGCGATCTTCCAGACGGAAGCGCTCCTCAAGTAGCGGCCCAAGCTGATTGAGCTCCGCATCCAGGGTCATCAGCAGCTCGGCATCCTGCACTTCACAGAAGGCGTCAACAAACAGCATCAACTCGGCGGTATTGTGCTCTAGCTTGGGGACGATGCGATTGACCAAGGAGAGGGAGCGGCCACTGGCCTGCTCCATGGCATCGACCACGCATTGATAAATTTCAAAGTGGCCGGCCGAGATGTAATCGACCAAAGACTGACAGAAGTTGCGTACATCGGTACAGGGGGGCAGGCACTTCTGGCGACCATTGCGCTGGCTGATCAGGCTGACATACTGGATCAGCAGATCTTGACGCGCATTGAGCCAGGCATCGATGGCTGTATTCTTGCCTGCCAACTCTTGGCGCGTTTTATCGAGTCTATTGAGCATGTTAGCCTCCAGAGCCAGTGCACTTTAATCCGCTTAATACGATTATAGAATGAGATCTGGCGCCCTGGGTCAATAGGTCTCGGCCCGCTTTCTTCTCGCTCTGTTAACTTGGGCATCGTTTGTTAGCAATATGCTAGCAAAGTGTGAGCAGCAGCCCTCTTGGCAAGATGGTACAATCGCCGCCCTATCCTGTCAGTCGAGTCAGAATCGGATGAGTGCACTCAAAAATGATCGCTATTTAAGGGCCCTGTTACGTCAGCCTGTCGATGTAACGCCGGTTTGGATGATGCGCCAGGCTGGGCGTTATTTGCCTGAATATCGGGCGTTGCGGGCCGAGGCCGGTGACTTCATGTCCTTGTGCCGCAACCCGGAGCTGGCCTGTGAGGTGACGTTACAGCCCCTGCGCCGCTATGAGTTGGATGCGGCCATCCTCTTCTCCGATATCCTGACCATACCCGATGCCATGGGGCTGGGGCTGACCTTTGGTCAGGGTGAAGGTCCGCGCTTTGCCTCCCCCATTCTTTCATTGCGGGATGTACAGCAGTTGCCGATCCCGGATCCGGAAGGAGAGCTGGGTTATGTGATGGATGCGGTGCGCACCATACGCCGGGAATTGAAGGGGAGCGTACCGCTCATCGGCTTCGCCGGTAGCCCCTGGACTCTGGCCACTTACATGGTGGAGGGGGGGAGCTCCAAGACCTTCAGTCGCATCAAGCAGATGATGGTGCGCGAGCCTGAGACCCTGCATGCTTTGCTGGCCCGGCTGGCCGAGAGTGTCATCCTCTATCTCAACGCTCAAATTGCGGCTGGAGCCCAGGCCGTCATGCTGTTTGATACCTGGGGGGGCGTGCTATCAACTCCGGATTATCATGCCTTCTCCCTGGCCTATATGCAGCAGATTGTCACCGGCTTGACGCGGGAGCAGGCTGGGCAGCGGGTGCCCGTGACCCTGTTTACCAAGGGTGGTGGGCAGTGGTTGGAGTCTATGGCCGCCACGGGGTGTGATGCCCTTGGGTTGGATTGGACAGTGGATATGGCGGTGGCTCGGCAGCGGGTGGGCGATAAGGTAGCGCTGCAGGGTAATATGGATCCAGCCATGCTCTATGCACCTCAGCCGCGCCTGGAGCAGGAAGTGGGGCGGATCCTGGCGGAATTTGGCTCAGGCACAGGGCATGTCTTTAATCTGGGGCATGGTATAGCTCAGGATGTGGATCCGGCCCAGCCCAAGCATTTTGTCGATGCGGTACACAGCTTGTCGCGTCCCTATCACTCCGGTTATTAAGTCAGAGTACCGCTCTTGCTGTGCCTCCCAATGCACCATAAAAAAAGCCGACATCTAGTCGGCTTTTTTTATTAGTAGCGTTTGCTTAACCCTGATCAAATTGACGTTTGTACTCGCGCACCTTGGCCAGGAATTGACGTCGCTGCTTGCCGCCCATGCCTTCGTTGACTGGCAGGTCGACCCGCATGGCGTCCACTGGACGGTTATTGATGCGGAACTCATAGTGCAGGTGCGGACCAGTGGAGCGGCCGGTATTACCGGAGAGACCAATCTTGGTACCTTGCTTGATCTTCTGGCCCGGTTTGACCATCAACTTGCTCATGTGCATGTAGACTGTGCTGTACTTGCCATCGTGACGGATCACCACATAGCGACCCAGATCCGGGTGACTTGCGGCCTTCAATACCACGCCATCTCCGGTTGACAGTATGGGCGTACCCACATGTACGGCAAAGTCAGTGCCATTATGGGGTTGGACGCGTCCGGTGACCGGATTCCGACGGCTGGGGCTGAAACTTGAGCTAACCTTACGTACGCTGGGAATGGGGAAACGCATGAAGGTGCCAGTGGTGAAACTGCTGGCCTTCTCATCGTAAAATTTGCCATCCACATTGCGATAGGCGGTCAGTTTACGGCCATTGATGTTGAAGATGACCGCCTGAACCTGGGCGTCTTTGCTATGGGGCTTATCGAACAGTACCCGGAAGCTGTCTCCTTTTTTCAGGTCTCGTCGAAAATCGATGCGGCCCTGAAACAGGCGTGCCACCTTGTGGATCTGGCTATTGGTCAGACCCGCATTGCGGGCACTGATA
Source organism: Pseudaeromonas sp. HNCC25DJ180 (assembly GCF_055413345.1). Lineage (NCBI taxonomy): Bacteria > Pseudomonadati > Pseudomonadota > Gammaproteobacteria > Aeromonadales > Aeromonadaceae > Pseudaeromonas > Pseudaeromonas sp. HNCC25DJ180. The sequence goes on along the minus strand of NZ_JBVAYF010000001.1, from coordinate 34,328 downwards.
ACAAAAGCGCCATTAATGGTGCCTTTCAGAACCCGGGTAGGGCGAGCCTCAGGCCGGAGCGGTTTGCTCTCTTCCTTGGCGTTACTCTTGGTAGCATCACTCTTCAGATCAATCGGTTTGGCCTGGGCCTTCTCTTGAACCGTGCTCTCTACCTTACTATTGCTGCTGTTTTTGGCGTCAGTTTTGCTATCGACCGCGGTAGATGGCAGCCCTTCACCGTCAATGGCTTCTATGCTGGAGGCAAAGTTATCCCCCTTGCGCAGAAACAAAATACGACGACTCTCATCCAGGGGAATAGTCAGCTGTTGCAGTTCATTCTTGTCATCGATCATGAAGGAGAGCTTCTGTCCGGGACTCAGGCGAATCAGTGAGTTCTGGATGTCGACTTCCAATAACTTGTGCAACGACTTGGCGGGTAAATTCAGGGTGTTGAAGATGACGGAAAGGTTGTCATCGCCTTTGACCACATAATCGAGCCATTGGGGCTCAGGGGCTTCATCTTCCGCTAGCCCATCAATGGGGGCTAATTCATTGCCAACCAGTTCGTGGTCGGGCACGGTCACGAACTCAGTATCGGCAGCTTGGCTGGCCAAAATGGTCGCATCTTCTGAAAGATCGGCGGGCTGTACTGAAATGGGATTGTTAGCGAGCAACTCACTAGGCGCGGGCAGCATAGTGACACTGGCAACAGAGAATCCTGCCAACATGATTATGGCGTACAGGTGCTGTCTTGGAATGGGAGGTTCCCATTCTGCGATTCTGCTCATGGGAGCGAAAAACCGTTTCATCCTGTGTCCCTTCGTATGTTGGAAACCGAAGTTTTATATCATTACCAAACGCAAGGACGAAGCGGATGCCCTCCCTGCGCACTCAAAACCAGATTTGTATCACGGATGCCTGCACCAAACCAAGGATTTTGCCGCCGCGAAGTGCTTTTTAGGCTCTTTTTGCCGGTTTTTTATCCAATTATTCCGCGGGGAGATGGCTCGCATTGCGTAGCAGAATGATCCTGCTTACGACTGATAAGTTGATCAGGCGGCTAAGACTATCTGCTGGTTTTACTCATAAAGCAAGTTGTGTACCCGATTTTGTAGTTCGGGTAACAACTCAAGGAAAAACCAGGGATGGCGTTTCAGCCAGATGCCATTGCGAGGTGAGGGGTGGGGAAGTGGTAGAAAGCGGGGAGCATATTCCCGCCACTGTTGCACCCTCTGAGTCAGAGTCCGTCTGTCTGGCAGATAGGCGGTTTGGGCATATTGGCCTATGAGCAGAGTCAGCTCAATATTGCGAAACAGGGGGAGTAGCTGGGGGTGCCAGCGGGGGGCGCATTCAGGCCGGGGGGGAAGGTCACCCTGTCGGCCTCGTCCGGGATAACAGAATCCCATGGGAATGATGGCGATCCGGCTTTCGTCATAGAAAGTGGTCTCGTCTATCGCCAACCAATCGCGCAACCTGTGGCCGGAGGCGTCATCCCAGGGAATACCGCTCTGGTGAACGCGAAGACCCGGTGCTTGGCCAATGATGAGGATACGGGCCGAGACGGCGCCGCGGATCACGGGGTTGGGGCCCAGAGGCAGGGTGGGAGCGCAGAGCTGGCAGTGACGAATGGTATTCATCAGCCCGGCCAACTCCGCCGATGTCGCTTTCTGGCCCATGGTTCAGTAGCCCTGGCTAAAATCGACTACATGTTCTAAGGGCTCTTCTGATACAAAGCGAACCAGATTGCGTTCGAAGATCTTAAGTACCTGCTCGGGTAGGCTCCAGGCTGAGTTGTGGGGGGTGATGATGAGGTTGGGCAACTGCCAGAGTGGATGGCTGGCGGGTAGCGGCTCCTCCTCAAATACATCCAACACAGCTGCTGCCGGGCGCCCGGCGCGCAGAGCCTCCACCAAGGCTTGAGTGTCGATGGCGCTGCCGCGACCCACATTGAACAGGATGGCGCTGGTTTTACACAGCCCCAACAGCTGGGCATCGAGGAGGTGGTGGGTCTCGCTTGTCGCTGGTAGTACGCTGACGATAACATCGGCCTGGGGCAGGAGCCGAGGTAGGGCGCTGACTTGATAGAGGTCATCAAATCCCGCTACTTCGCGGCCGGAGCGGTTTACTCCCCAGACCTCCATGCCGAATTGTTTGGCGGTTGCCGCCAGATGCTGGCCTATGCTGCCGGTTCCCAGTATCAGTATGCGGCGCTGGCTGAGGGGCACATAGGGGATGGGATGCCACTGTTGCTGGCGTTGCTGCTCCCGATAGAGGGGCAGGTGGCGGGTCAGGCTCAATAGATGGGCAAATACATACTCACTCATCAGCGGGCCGAAGACACCGCGAATATTGGTGAGCAGATAGTCATGGCGCAGATCAGGCGCCAATAGGCAGTCGATGCCGGCAAAGGTGGATTGAGCCCAGCGCAGGCGCGTAGCCTTTGGCAGTATGGCGGCGATACGCTCCGGTTCGCCGAGCACTATGTCGGCTTGCGGAGCCAGGATCCGGGCGGTGGCGGCATCATCGGCACGCAACAGGCGCAGGGCTACCGGGGGTTTCTGTCGCAACAGGCTCTGGTAGAGCTCGTTGTCGCGGCTGGTGAGTAGTAGGGTTGGGGGTTGCATAGTAGCCTCCTGAGCGGTAGCGACAGCATACAGCTGACCGATCGGCCAACATCTCCTTATTTGAATGTACTCAGCCTGCTGGCGATTGCCAGTCAAAGAGTGCATGAAAAGAGGAGTCGACATACAATAAGCAGCTGATGACTCAAGGGAGAGTTCGCGTGTTTGGTGATAAATTTTACAAGCGATTGAATAAGCTGATGCCTTGGCAACAGACGGTTTTTGCTCTGGCGCTGGCGGAGCGTATGTCTCCTAATTATTATCTCTATGCCGAGAGCTCGGGGCAGGGCGATGCGGCGGCGTTTCGTCAGGCGCTGGATACCCTGTGGGACTATCTGACCCATAAGAGCTCGCGGGTGGATTTATCGGCGGTGCTGGAGAGTTTTGAGCCGCAGATCCCTAATCCGGTACCGGAAGGCAACTATGGAGCCTACCCGGCTCTGGATGCCTGCGTGGCCTTGGGATGTGCCTATAATTCGGTGATCTGTCGCATAGGTGAAGAATCAGAAGAGGCCAGTAATGCCTCAATAGGTTCGGTGGCGGGCTTCATCGAGATGACCGAAGAGCGTGAATTCAGTGATGAGGAGCTCTACGAGCAAGAGCTGATGCAGAGCGAGATGGAGTTTCAGGTTGAGCTGCTCAATCAGGTGGATCAGCCGCGGGATCCGGCCCAGATTCTGGCCATCCGCGAACTGGCGGCCCAAGGTGGGGTATCCAATCTGGGGATCAGCCTGGAATAGGCTATTGCACTACTCCACGATTGGCGGGGACGTGTGGGGCGGCTGGGTTACCTCTCATTGCCCCGCACCGGTTAATCCTCGCTTAGATGAATGCCATGCTCCTGAATGCGTTTTTGCCAGAGCTGGCGCGCCAGCTTTTGCATATCCACAGCCGCATCTCCCTCTTCGACTATCTCCAGACCGAGTAGGGTTTCGATAAGATCTTCCATAGTCACCAAGCCTTCGACCTCACCATACTCATTGACGACCAACGACATCACCTCTCGCCTGAGCAGCAGATCTTGCTGCAACATGGGTAGACGTACCGTATCCGGCACTACCAGCAAGGGCTTCATGCAGTGGCGCAGCGGCAGTTGGGGGTCTTGCTGCAGATGGGTCAGCAACAGCTCCTGCTTGGCCACGTAGCCTATGATGTTCTCCTTCTCCTCCTCGTAGAGCGGGATGCGGGAGAAGGGGGCGGTGCCATGGTTGGCCACATAGTCGCACAGGGGCATATCGGCGGGCAGGCTGAAGATGACGGTCCGGGGTGTCATCACATCCTGGGCCTTGAGCTGATTGAAACGCAACAGGTTGTGAATCGCCTGGTTTTCCTGTTCATCCAACTCACCGGCAATCTCACCCAGCTGGCTCATGGCCGCCAGTTCATCGCGAATGTGGCTGGGGCGTGATTCGGGACTAAGGTGGCGGGTCATCAGACGCGAAAGCGCGACGAAGGGGGTAAACAGCCAGATCAGGATCTCCAGCGGGCGCCCTATGCTAGGCGCCAGTTCGCGCCAATAGCTGGTGCCTATGTTTTTGGGGAGCAGTTCGGTAAAAACCAAAATGAGCAGCGTCATGATGGCGGAGGCGAGCCCGACAGAGCGGCTGCCGAAGAGCTGGCTGGCTTGAGCGCCGACTCCGGCAGCCCCGACCGTATGGGCCAGGGTGTTGAGGGTCAAAATGGCGGCCAGCGGTCGGTCCAGATGCAGCTTGAGTCGCTGCAGGCGCCCGGCGCGGATGGGCTGCTGCTGACTGAGCTGCTGGATATAGCTGGGCGTGGTGCTGAGCAAGACGGCTTCCCACAGTGAGCAGATAAAAGAGAAGAATAGAGCGAGTAGGCCATAGCCTAGTAGTAGCAACATGATGGCCCCCGACAAAGCTCCTGGTGTCCCGCAGATCTGCTGTTTTAAGCATGGGTCTCTCTAGGTCAATGATAGCGCTTTCCTATGCCTGGCTGCGTGGTTCCGCGCCCAGATGCCCCCCCCAGTGACTGATAAGTGTGAAGCAATAGGCAGTTCTTGCCGAAAAGCTGGGCAATCGCGGATGCCATCAGGATAAAGCCTTTGCTTGAGCCTAAATTTTTGACTAGATTGGTGCCGGATTTTTAATTGGCGCCTAATGAAAAAGGATTGTCTATGAACAAAACTGAACTTGTCGATGCGATTGCAGCCAAGGCTGATATGAGCAAAGCCCAGGCCAAAGTTGCACTGGAAGAAATTCTGAACACCATTACTCAAAGCTTGAAGGAAGGTGATCAGGTTCAGTTGGTTGGCTTCGGTACTTTCAAGGTTAACCATCGTGCAGGTCGTACTGGTCGCAATCCACAGACTGGTGCTGAGATCACTATTGCTCCGTCCAATGTGCCTGCATTCGTTGCTGGTAAGGCGCTGAAGGATGCAGTGAAGTAATCTGCTTCACTCTGACAAAAACCCGGCCTTGGCGCCGGGTTTTTTATTGCCGCTTATCCGCCAGAGGATTCCAGGGAGGGGCTCAATATGACGCGATTTCGCCCCTGTGACTTGGCGAGATAGAGGGCCTCATCTGCTCGTTTGAGTAGCTGACTCAGTACCTCTTGCCCCTGATAACAGGCGATCCCGGCGCTGATCGTCAGATCGATGCGCAAGTTCGGCTCGAGCAGCGGGTGCTGGCCTATCAATTCACGACAGGCTTCGGCGACATGACGGGCTTCAGACTCTTTGGCGGTAGGCAGTATGATCAGGAACTCTTCACCCCCCAAGCGGACGAGCAAATCGCCGCTGCGTAGTCGTTGTTGCAGTATGCCAGAGAGGTGCTGCAGCACTCTGTCTCCGGCATCGTGGCCAAACTGGTCATTGACCCGCTTAAAGTGATCAATGTCGATCAGGATCAGGCTCAAGCTCTGTTGCAGTATCTGGGCTTTGTGTATGAGCCGGGGCAGGGTGAGTTCCATCTGTCGGCGATTGGCGCAGCCAGTCAGCGGATCAGTGTAGGCCATCTGCTCTAATTGATTGTTGAGTGCTTGCAGTTGGTTGTTGGTTTCGGCCATGTAGCGCCTATGTTCCCGCTGGCGCGACCAGTCAAGATGGCTGAGCAGCAGGGCCCAGGAGATGGCGCATCCGAGCAGACTAAAGAGCAATATGATGGTCGACCTGTGGGACAGGAGCCACATCAGGTTGCTGGCATCTTGCAGACCATGGAGGGTGAAGCCCTCCGTGGTGGCGTCCAGGTGTTGCAGCAAGATAGGGTTACCTGGGCTACTCAAGTCGTAGAGGCCATAGCTCGCGGCAACAAGCTGTAGCGGCAGAGGTTGGAAACTCTCGCGTTGATAGTGGGCTTGCCTGGCATCGGGCGATAGCTGGGTAACGTTAGAGTTGGGAAGCGTGCGGTAGATGAACTCCGGCTCCGTCGCCATGATGACCACCCCATGCTCATCGCTGACCAGGGTGTGATGAGTGGTTATCTGTTCGGAGATGTCATGAAGGGATTGCTTGGCCACTATGACCCCCATGATGCCCCAGGGTCCCTGAATGGGATAAGAAAAGTAGAGGCCGGGTTGCCCCTTTTTTCGTCCCACGGCAAATTGTCGTGCCGGATGTCCTGCTACGGCCTGCTGAAAGTAGAAGCGGTCGGAGAAGTTCTTTCCCAGCAGACCCGACTTTTCCGCGTAGTCGCTACTGGCAATGACGTTGCCCTGTATATCCATGACCCAGAGCAGATCCAGGCTGAACTCCCGGGCAAAGGAGGCCAAATAGTGGTTAAGCGTCTGAGCCTGTGCCGGGGAGCGTTGGGCTTGCCTGCTGATATCCAGCTCGGCAATGACTCGGGGGATCCCTTCTAGCTGCAGGAATAGGCGCTGCAGATTAAGCCGGCTCAGCTGCAAATCCTGTTGGGAGTGATTTTGCAGGCGCAGGTACTCATCGTTGATTTTTTGCTGCTGCCAGCGTTGAGCCAACATGCCACTCAGTAGGGTCGCGAAGAGAATGACGAGCCAATACCTCCACCCCAAGGCTCGGGATCTGAACCAGTGATTGATGTGGTTGAGATTCATCCTGTTCATCGTCCGCACTCCCCGTGTCTCGATGATGAAGGTTTGACCAATGAGGAAGTATGCCTGTTGTTGTGGGATTTGGCATCCATCAATAGCCTACAGCCCTGTTGTTGCCCTCGGCCTGGGCCCCCTCTAGTATGAATGGAGATAACGCACTGGGGAGCGGGCTATGGATAGTCATGGTCGTTTAGAGATACAGACCCAAGGGCATCTGCTCTGGATCCGGGTGCAAGGGGGGATCAACTATGAATTTGCCTGTCGTTACCGTGATGAGGTCATGGCTGCGGTGCTCAGCCTGCCACCAGGCCCCTGGGTTCGAGTGACCGATATTCGGCAATGGGAACTGGGTGGGCCCGAGATTATCCTGCCACTCCATGAGCTGATGGTGTGGTGCGAGGCTCGGCAGTTGGCGCACAGCATCAATATTGTCTCCCTACTCAATCTGCAAAAGCACATGCTCGATGCCATGATGACAGATGTGGCCCGGCACTCCTTGCGTCATCTGACCCAGCAAATTCCCGAAACTTTGACTCTGGTTAAGCAGTTGCTGCCGGAGTTTGACGCTGTGGCTGTGATTGAGCACTTCTATCAGAACGAGTGTTTATCGCGCTAGGGGGCACCAGGGTCGAGTTATGCCCGGACTCTCAGGGAGGGCGGCCTATCCGGCTAAGGGATGCCAGGCTAAGTTAACGGGCCCAGGGCATGGTCACGCCCCGGGCCGCTTACTAGCCTCGTTCTATGGTCAAGTGGGCCAGTTCGCGCAGCTGCTCCAGCTGTTGGCGGAACTCGTTCAGTTGGTTCTCGTCACTGTTTTTTAGCCCGACTATGGCGGCGTAGCGACCCTCACCGATGCGCCATACATGCAGATCATCCACAGTTAGCTGCTGGCGCAGGGCCAGGGTACGGATCTGCTCGCTAAGCCCACCTTCACTATCGGCATCGATCAAGATGCGTGAGGTTTCCACCAGCAGCCCCTTGGCCCACACCAGGATCACGACCCCACCCACCAGCCCCATCAAGGGGTCTAACCAGGCCGCGCCCCACAGCATGCCCCCCAGCAGCGCGACAATGGCGAGCACAGAGGTGGCCGCATCGGTCAGCACATGGATATAGGCCGCACGCTTGTTCAGATCATGATGCGGGTGGCTAGCGTCGTGAGATCCGTGGTCATGTTTGTGATGCTCATGCTGGTGATGGCACGGTTCATGATGGTCATGGTCATGGTCATGGTCATGGTCATGGTCATGGTCATGATGGTCGTGGTCGTGGTCGTGGTCGTGATGGTCGTGATGGTCGTGATGGTCGTGATGAGGGTGATCATGATGCCCATGGCTGTGACCCGGGCCATGGGTGTGGCCGTCGGCGCCTAGCAACCAGGCACTGAATAGATTAACGGCCAAACCCACCACGGCGACGAGCATGGACTCGCCATAATGAATGGTGCCGGGGTTAAACAGGCGCCCAAATGATTCCCATAGCATGGAGCCGGCCACGGCGGTGAGGATCAGGGCGCTGGTATAGGCGCCGAGTATCTCTATCTTCCAGGTGCCAAAGGCAAAGCGGTGATCTCCGGCAAAATGGCGCGAGAGGCGGTAGGCCAGCAGTGAGACCCCCAGCGCCATGGCATGAGTGCTCATGTGCCAGCCATCGGCCAGCAGGGCCATGGAGTGATAACGCCAACCGGCGCCGATCTCGATCACCATCATGGTGATAGTGAGGAGCACGACCCAGGCGATGCGTTGTTCACTGCCTTGGGCGGGTCGATGAAAGGCCTGGGCTTGGCCGCAGGTCAGGCTGGTGAGGGGTGTGGTCGACATGGTTATCTCGCTTTGGCACTATTTTTCGGAATATACTCCCCCCCAGTATGTTTCGGCAAGCCTACTGGGCAGGATAATGGGAATAATTCCCAAGGAGTTGTTATGAGTCATACCCAGAAAGAGAAGCGAGCCCTGCTCAACCGTGTGCGACGGTTGCGCGGTCAACTCGAGGGCCTGGAGCGGGCCCTCAATGATGAGGTGGGCTGCTACCAGATACTGCAGCAGATCACCGCGGTGCGGGGCGCCGTCAATGGCCTGATGGGGCAGGTGCTCGAGGGGCATATTCGGGAGCATATGCAGCCCATGGTCGGGGATGAGGAACCCGAGGCCACCGAGGGGCTGATCAAGGTGCTGCGCTCTTATCTGAAATAGGTGAGAGCGATAGCCACTACAGCCCTTGCTCCTTACGGAAGGCTTCGGCTTTTTCCACCGCAGCCACCAGTTGGGCGCTGAGTTCGGGCAGGCGGTCATACTCCTGCCACAGGCTCTCTTCCACCACATCGTGAATGGCTCCCGCCAATTCGGTGGCTAGCCGCCGCAGTTTTGCCAGCTCTTTTTTCTGGGTTTGTGGCTCAGTCATGTTCCCTCCTGGTCATGCGTTATCTCTCCTTCACCCTTGCAGTAAACAGGCCGGGGCTAAAAATAAGTAACCATTTGTTTTTAAATAGAAAAGATTTAAGAGGGGCCTGTAGCAATAGTGACAAGGCAATGCAGCGCTCACCAGAGGTTAATCTGGTATTGAAGAAAAAATAAGCCGGATAAACCTATAAAGTGTCATTTTTGTGTCTCATATGCTACTTTATCTTCATAAAGACGCTGTTCGTATCGCTTTGGTCATGGCGGCTTTCTCGCAAACAGGGCGGACGCCCGGTGGTGAGCCAGACCGTCAGCGCCCCTCGGTGGGGCTTTTGCGGGTCTGTCTGATGTCACTCTCTGCGACTAGATCGGCCCACCTGGAAAGGGGTGAACCGCTCTTATCAACAAGGGGTTACGGCCTTTGGCTGTGCCCACTCTCTGGTCTGCTTGCTGCAGGCCCACCCACATCGGTGATCTGCTTTATTGCCGCTGCTCAATGATTTGGGAGGAATCATGCTACAACTCGATTTTTACGGCACCCTGGTGGCTGCTACTTTGGTGTTGCTACTGGGTCGCGCCCTGGTCAATCGCATCGGTTGGTTGCGAACTTACAGCATCCCTAAGCCAGTGGCCGGGGGCTTGCTGGTCGCCCTGCTGCAGTTGGCTCTCTATCTGTTAACGGGGCAGGCATTGAAGTTTGATGCGTCACTGCAAACCCCTCTGATGTTGGCCTTCTTTGCCACCATAGGTCTCAATGCTGACTTCGCCAGCCTGCGACGTGGGGGGCGCAGTGTGTTTATCTTCCTTGGGGTGGTAACAGGCTTGCTGCTGATGCAAAACACGCTGGGGGTCGTTCTGGCTACGTTACTGGGGCTGGATCCGCATATGGGCTTGTTGGCGGGTTCGATCACCCTCTCCGGCGGTCACGGTACTGGCGCCGCCTGGGGCAGTACGTTTGTCGAGCAGTATGGTCTGACTTCGGCCCCCGAGCTGGCCATGGCCTGTGCTACCTTCGGGCTGATCTTGGGGGGGCTGATAGGTGGGCCCGTGGCCCGTAAGCTGGTGAAGCGGGTGACTGTGCCTGGTGCGGAACACAATGATGATAGCCAGCCCCAAGGTTTTGAATCGCCGGATACCTCACGCCCCATCACGGCATTTTCGCTGATCGAGACCCTGGCCCTCATTTCGGTGAGTCTGCTGTTTGGCAACTATCTGTTCGTGTGGCTCCAGGGGAGTGCCCTGGAGTTACCCACTTTCGTTTGTGTGCTGTTTGTCGGGGTATTGCTGCGTAATCTGCTGACCCTGTTGCGATGGCATGAGGTGGGTGAGCGGGAGGTCTCTTTGCTGGGGAACGTCAGCCTCTCCCTGTTTCTGGCCATTGCGCTCATGTCACTGCGCCTCTGGGAGCTGGCCTCGCTGGCGTTGCCCATGCTGGTGTTGTTGCTGGCTCAGACTCTGGCCATGGCCCTCTATGCCTATTTCGTCACCTTCCGCGTGATGGGGGGGAATTATGATGCTGCCGTGCTGGCGGCGGGGCACTGTGGGTTTGGCTTAGGGGCGACGCCGACGGCAATTGCCAACATGCAGGCCATCACCCAGCGCTTTGGCCCCTCACACCTGGCGTTTCTGGTGGTCCCCATGGTTGGCGCCTTCTTTATCGACATTCTCAATGCTTTTATCATCAAGCTGTTTCTGGCGTTGCCTTGGCTGGCCTAGGTCACGGGCGCTCATTAGAGGAGGATCAGATGTACAAACTGCTTGCCCTGGATATGGATGGCACCCTGTTGCGGGAAGATGGCACCCTATCGCCGCGCAACCAAGAGGCCATCGCGGCGGCGCGGGCCAAGGGAGTCTCTGTGGTGCTGGCCTCCGGGCGTCCGTTGGCGGGTATGGAACCGTTTCTGCAGGCCCTTGGATTAACCTCGGCCGAGGATTATGTGCTCAGCTATAACGGTGCCCTGGTGCAGAATGTGGGCACCAGGCAGGTGCTCAGTCGCCGCCAATTAACCGGGTTGGATGTGCGTGAGCTCTACGCTCTGGGTCAGGCACTGGAGGTCAATCTGCACGCCTTCTGCGCCGCGCAGGGGCTCATTGCCCCCCGCAACAGCCCCTATACTGAGCGGGAGCGGGCTGTTAACGACGTGACCTTGACGCTGCTGGACTTTGCCACCCTGGATCCGGCTGCGGCGATCCTGAAGGTGATGATGGTGGATGAACCTGGGCAACTGAGTCGAGCCATAGCCCGCTTGCCCGTCGAGCTCTACACCCGATTTACCGTGGTGCAGAGTACCCCCTACTTCCTCGAGTTTCTGCACCCCGAGTGCAACAAAGGGCGTGGTGTGGCGGCGCTGGCCGCTCATCTTGGGCTGGCTGCCGAGGCCGTCATCTGTGTCGGTGATGCCGGCAATGACAAGCATATGCTGGAGTTCGCTGGGCTCGGGGTGGCCATGGGCAATGCCACGGCCGAACTCAAGGCGCTGGCCGATCACATCACGCTCAGCAATGATGAAGATGGCGTGGCCCACGTCATAGAGCAGTTTATTCTCTAGTGAGCCGGTTTTTCTCCTGACTTGAGCCTGCCAAGCGGGCGGGGTAAAGTGTCTGCCGCTTATTATGGACATAGCTAAAGAGGAGATCGCCATGGCTACGCTCGCATCCGTGTATCGTTACCCCATCAAGTCTTGTCTGCCCATAGCCGAGAGTCGCTGCCAGGTGACGAGTGAAGGGCTGGCGGGGGACCGGCGTTACATGGTGGTGAGGCCGGATGGCCAGTTTATCACGGCGCGTACTCACCCCCAGTTGCAGCGGGTGAGTGTCAGCCTGCACCCCCAGGGTCTGACTCTGCAGGCGCCCGGCATGCCTGAGCTGGAGATTTGTCAGCGGCAATTTAGCGGTGAGCCGGTGGCGACGGCCGTCTGGAGTGACAGCTTTACGGCGCCGGCCACTCATGGCGACTATGATGCCTGGTTCACTGCGCTGTTGGGCGAGCCCGCGCGTCTGCTCTGGTTGGGGGAGACCTCACCTCGCTATCGTCAGAAGCTGGGGCAGCGAGTCAGTTTTGCGGATGGTTACCCCCTGCTGCTGCTCACCTCCGCCTCCTTGGCCGATCTCAATCGACGCACACCTGAGCCTCAGCAGATGAGCCAGTTTCGCCCCAACCTGGTGGTGAGTGGCACCCTGCCATTTGCCGAGGATGGCTGGCAGCGCATCCGTATCGGTGAGGTGGAGTTTCAGGTGGCCAAGCCCTGTAGCCGTTGCGTAATGACCACCCTCAATCCAGAGCAGGGTGAGTACCATCCGGGGCGCGAGCCCTTGGCTACGTTGGCTACCTATCGGATGGGGGCGGATGGCGAGATCTATTTTGGTCAGAACCTGATCCCCCTGAATGAGGGGTGGCTAGCCGCCGGGGATCCAGTCGAGGTGTTACAGATGCAGGAACCACCACACTATGCGCCACGGCCTCGCCAACCCGCTACCGCATCTGAACCGGTTGCGGCGCTTGAGAGTCGGGCGGGTACGAGTTTTCGCATACAGCGTGGTGAGCAGCATTTTCAGGCCGATGGTGAACGCCCCCTGCTGATCCAGGCGGAAGCGGCGGGGCTGAGTTGGCCCCATGCCTGTCGTGCGGGCCTGTGCGGCCGCTGCAAGAGTACCTTGCTCTCAGGTCAGGTGGTGCAGCCCGAAACGCCGGGCTTGAGTGCCACTGCCCGCGAAGAGGGGTCTATCCTCACCTGTTGCGCCATTCCCCGTAGCGATCTGTTGCTGGCGCCCTGATAAAGAACAGGCCACCGCTAAGGGTGGCCTGGTGCTGGGGGGCTGCTGCCCGAGCGGGCTTAAGTCAGCCCTACTCCTTGATCACTTCTATGCTATCGAAGCCAAAACTCAGGAATTCGTTATCCCTGTGATCCTTCAGCGCATTCTTGTCGCGAGTGAGGGCGGCGATCTGCTTTTCCATGGCCAGAAAGCGGGTCAGGTCTACGCCTTCAGCCGCGGCTATGGCTTCATAGATGTCGTGATACTTGTCATTGGCAAAGTTGATGAGCTTGCTTTGCCCCTTGAAGCTGTACTTGATTTTTAGTGCCATATGGCCCTCTTTCATCCGTTGCCGGTTTATTCGTTCTCTTGCTTTTTCTTCTTGCCCCATGGAGAGACAGCTGCGCCTGCCGGACTGGCGGGACGTGGTGCTCTATCCCCAGCGCTGCCGCGCGGCTGGCCGTGACCATGCTGCTCGCGGCCATGCTGACGTTCACCTGAGCGGTTAAAGGGGCGCTCACCCTGGGGACGGTCGCCTTGGGGGCGGCTGTAGCCGCGCTCACCCTGAGGACGGTCGCCTTGGGGACGGCTGTAGCTGCGCTCACCCTGAGGACGGTCGCCTTGGGGGCGGTTGTAGCTGCGCTCACCCTGAGGACGGTCGCCTTGGGGACGGCTGTAGCTGCGCTCACCCTGAGGACGGTCGCCTTGCGGGCGGCTGTAGCTGCGCTCACCCTGAGGACGGTCGCCTTGCGGGCGGCTGTAGCTGCGCTCACCCTGAGGACGGTCGCCTTGGGGGCGGCTGTAGCTGCGCTCACCCTGAGGACGATCGCCTTGGGGGCGGCTGTAGCCGCGCTCACCCTGAGGACGGTCGCCTTGCGGGCGACTGTAGCCGCGCTCGCCCTGAGGACGATCGCCTTGCGGGCGGCTGTAGCCGCGCTCACCCTGAGGACGGTCGCCTTGGGGGCGGCTGTAGCTGCGCTCACCCTGAGGACGGTCGCCTTGCGGGCGACTGTAGCCGCGCTCACCCTGAGGACGGTCGCCTTGCGGGCGGCTGTAGCTGCGCTCGCCCTGAGGACGGTCGCCTTGCGGGCGACTGTAGCCGCGCTCGCCCTGAGGACGATCGCCTTGCGGGCGACTGTAGCTGCGTTCGCCCTGAGGACGGTCGCCTTGCGGGCGGTTGTAGCTGCGATCACCCTGAGGGCGGTCGGCGCGATTGAAGTTACGTTCGCCTTGGGGGCGGTCGGCGCGGTTGAAGTTGCGCTCACCTTGAGGACGGTCACCTCGGCTGAAGTTGCGCTCACCTTGAGGACGGTCACCTCGGCTGAAGTTGCGCTCGCCTTGGGGACGGTCACCCCGGCTGAAGTTGCGCTCGCCTTGAGGACGGTCACCCCGGCTGAAGTTGCGCTCGCCTTGAGGACGATCGACGTAGCTGGTCGGGCGCTCGCCATCCGGGCGTGGATCCCTATCTGTGCCGTAACCTTGACGAGCCTGGCGTTCACCGCGCGGCTTGCCGCTGGCTTGTGGACGACTGAGAACCTTGCGCGGTTCATCAGAGGCCTCGGCAGTAGCATTGGCCAGGCTGCTGTCTTGACTGGCCAGATAGAGTGCTTCCACCTTCTGCCGAGCCCAGGAGGTGCGGCGCAGGAAACTCAGACTGGATTTAACGCTGGGTTCATGGGTAAAGCAATTAATGGGCAACCGCTCCGCCAGACCCTGCCAGCCATAGAGAGTGACCAGTTGAGAGAGCAGACTCTCCAGCGTGATGCCGTGCAGTGGGTTATTATCTTGTCTATCGCTCATAGAATGCCTGATGGTGTGGCTGGAGGGGGCGCAGGCTGGCGTTTGGATAAACGGCGGCGGCGCAGCAAAACAGCCCGCCGAGCCGCTCATGATGAGTTGGCCCGGTGAGCTGCTTACTAGTATGGCGCGCATTGAACCGCAAATTTAGCGTGGGGTCAAAAACTCTTGCGAATAATCGCTCAACCGCCGGTCTCTCTCATCCCCGATTCCTTATCCCAGGCGCTGGCGTGCTAGTGCCTGGGCCTCGGCTCTATTGTTGACGCCCAGCTTGGCATAGAGGTGGTTGATATGGGTCTTGATGGTGGAGGGGGCGACAAACAGCCGCTCGGCGATCTGCTCGTTGCTGAGCCCCTGAGCAATGAGCCGCAAGATCTGCCGCTGCCTGGGGCTGAGATCGTCCTGCTCTGGCAAGGGCGTCGCCTCTAGCAAGGGAGCGGTGAGCTGAGCCAGCAACTGGCGGGCAAAGTCGAGTACCG
Organism: Pseudaeromonas sp. HNCC25DJ180; assembly: GCF_055413345.1. Classification (NCBI taxonomy): domain Bacteria; kingdom Pseudomonadati; phylum Pseudomonadota; class Gammaproteobacteria; order Aeromonadales; family Aeromonadaceae; genus Pseudaeromonas; species Pseudaeromonas sp. HNCC25DJ180. Next base: position 19,280 of record NZ_JBVAYF010000001.1, on the reverse strand, counting down.
GCTCCCGGCACTGGCTCCAGCGGCACAGGCTCTGCAGTGGGGTCACCACGCGGGCACCCGCCAGTAAAAAAGGGAGTTTGGGCTTGGCCTGTTTATCTAGCATCTCGGTGAGCAGCTCATGCCAGGCGTCGCACGCTATCTCATCCTGCTCGGCCTGCTGGCAGAGGAGTAACAGCCTGGCCTGCCACTCCAGCCAGGCACACTGCCAGTGGCTGGCTAGCTGTTGCAGGGGGTGTAGTTGTGCCACTTGCTGCAGGGGCTGTTCGCAGAGCAGGGATAGCCAGCCGTGTAACAGGTTGTCTTGCAGATCGTAGAGATCGCCACAGCTCTGATGCCAGGGGGTGCGTTCCAGCAGGCGCAACAGACCATTGCGCTCCTCCAGCCGGATATAGCCCCAGGCCAGCGCCTGGCCCGTGCGAAATTGCCACTGGCGGCAGTAGTGCTGGCTGAAGCGACGCTCATCCAGTGCGGCGACCTGCTGGCGCAGGCCGTGGCGCTCATTGCGCCATAGCAAGGCCAATAGCTGCTGGGTGCGGTAGGGCAACTCCCAGTACGCGCCCCAGGCGGCGGCCAGGGGTTGACCACGGCTCATCCACTGTTCCGCGCGCTCAGGTTCACCGCGTAGCAGGGCCAGATCCGCCAGCATGCGGTAGTTGGAGTCCAGCGCCGGATCCGAGGCCAGCCCCTGGCTGTGGGCAAACTCACGGGCTTGCTGCAGTACGCGCTCGGTGGCATACCAGTCCCCGCGATAGAAGTGCAGTTGTGCCAGGCGATTGGCGGCCACCAGCTTGAGGTGGTACTGGCCAGACGATTCGGCACAGGCAAACTGGGCGTCGAGGATGGGTTGGGCTGTGGTCAGCTCACCCGTGATGAGGCAGGCCATGGCATAGGTCAGACGCTGGGCCGTGTGCCAGGGGGCGGGCAGGGGGGGGATGGACTTCAACTTCTGCAGGGCACTGGCCGCATCATCAAAGTGAAAGTCGGTGATGGCAAACAGCAGTTGAGCCACCTGTTGCCCCTGAGTATCCAGTGAGCAGAGATCCAGCTGCTCCAAGGCGGCGCGGGCCCGCTCGCTGTGCTTGGTGATCTCCAGCTCAACCCAGGCTTCCAGCAGCGTGAGTGGCGGATGCGCGCGCCGAGTTGCCAGGGGCAGGGTAAACAGGGTGTGACTTAGCCACTCCCCCTGAGCCAGCTCTATGCAGTGCCAGCCGATAGCGGGCAGCAACCGGAGCAGCAGGGCCGGAGCCTGGGGCTCCTGGTAGGGAAGGAGCATCAGCAGGCGGTTTAAGGGGAGGGTTGTCAGATTGGGTAACAGTGCCTGCCAGTCGGTGCCGGGTTGCAGGCGCACCCTGGCCAGCAACCAGGCGATCAGCGGTTGCCACTGCCAGCCCTCGGCCTGGGGGAGTAGCCAACCCGCGTCTTGCAGTGTGTGCAGCCAGGGGGTCAGTTCCCCGGCACCGAAGCCACAGAGCTGACTCAAAGTAGGCAGATCCAGTGGGGTTTCGGGTACTGGGTCAGGCGCCATCAGGATCAGTGCCTGATAGAGCTGGGGTGGGAGGCCAGTGCGCGCCAGGAGATCCGCTCCCCACAGGGTCAGCAGTTGCTGAGGATCTTCGCCCTGCCGCCCACTGACCTCCAGGGCTTGCGCCAGCAGTTGCCAGGCCAGGGGCCAGCTTCCCAGCTTGGGTTGCCAATGGCAGATCAATGGGTGGAGCTCGGGATCCGGATCCGCCCCCTCGGCGGGCCAACTCAGCTCCCGGGCACTCAAGCGCACCACCTTTACGCCCTGTAGGCGCAGCTCTCCCTCTCCCCGGCTGCTAGGTCGGGCCAACACCAGCCTTGGGGCGCCATCGAGGGCGCGGCACCACTCCTGTGAGGTGGGCCCACTTGACCTTGATTCATCCAGGTAAGTGCAGGGGATATCGGCCGAAAGCCGCGCATGGGGGGCGAGCGCGGCCAGGTGATGGCCATAGCCTTGAGGGGCGGCGACCCAGAGCACCTCTCCATTTTGTACTGCCTGTTGCCAGGCGGTTCCCTGCGCCGTGGCATGGGCCAGCAGTGCAGCCCGCAGCCGTGTAGCCAGTTCAAGGGGGGAGGTGAGCGGGGGCATTGGGACTCCTTTGTCTCTTCTGTAAGCGTTAACGCTTGGCGTCTCGCACCAGAGGCTATTTTCAGTTGAGCTAAGCTAAGCTGTCTGTGGGTGGAGTCAAGAAGCCGCAAGATTAAGCGCGTTCCACCCCCCGGTTCCACCGGCTGGGGGCAGGTGCTCTCTCTTTGGCGCTGGCAAAGTGTTCTCATGGTTCCAGAGCTCTCATGGTTCCGAGCCTGTCATGACACAGCGCCCCCTGCGGATACAAGCGAGGGCGGTTTGAAACATCAAAGGAGTGAAATATGAATGCCCAGGTAGACGCGCGGCAGCAGGCCCAGCTGGCCTTTGTAAACAGTGGTGCCAATCTGGTGGTCGGTGATGTTCAGGCGTGCCCGCTGCCACCGGTTGAGCTGGCCGCTCTGAGGTTGGACTCTCCCTATGTGGTGGAGCACTTTGGTGGGGGCTTGACCGCACAGGTGTTGCATCTGTGCATCAATGGGGCTCACTACACCCTCAAACAGAAGCGAGCCGAGTCCTTGGTTCGTAATGTGGATGGTCAGACCTCGTTTTTAAATGAGGTGCAGCGGCGTGCCGACTTTAGCCGTCTCAAGGGGGATGCGGCCTGGGCCGGACGTTTTGACCACATAGTTCCTACCCTCTATGCCGACTTTCAGCTGGGGATCATCCTCTCGCCCTGGTTGCCGGGTAAGCCTCTCAATCGCTTCGATGCGCCCATCTTCCGTCAGATATTGGCGACGGCGGTGGCCTGTGAAGAGGCGGGCCTGATGGAGTGGGATCTCTGCCCCGGCAACATCATAGATGACAGTGGCCATATCTGGTTGTTCGACTTTGGTTATATGTACCCGTTCGATCCGCTTACTCAGTTCAACAGTAACGGGATAAGCGACCCGCTGTTTCATGCCTGCGAACGCTTTGAGACCCGTAACTTCTTCGGTTGGCTCTTGCGGCAAGAGGCATTGGGCCCACAACAGGCACTGGCCCTCTACCGCGAACTTAAAGTGGTGGCCCTGGATCTCTACCAGCAAAAACTCGAGTGGTTAACCGGGCAAGGGGCTAGCCAGCAGGTGCTAAGTTGGGTGCGGTCGTTTATCTCGCGCTGGCAGCAGGCGTTGGTCAATGATGCGAGCCTGGAGCGTTTGTTCGAAGTGGAGAACTTTCGCTCTCAGGTGCTGGATATCGAAGATGATCTGCATGGCAAGAGCTGTACCCCCTTCACCCTGCGCCGCCTGGATTTTGTTGAACAGTGCATTCGTGAGCGGTTCAGCGCCCTGCAGGAGGGCGGAGCCCTCTTCTATGACAACGCCGGTAAGAGTCAGGAGGAACTGCTGGCACGCTATGGGCACAAACGTCAGTTAGTAGAGCAATATCAATTACTTTGAGGGGATGCTCTTGCTCCTCCTCATCACAGCCGGGTCGTGCCAGGACCCGGTTGTTCGCTATGAAGAGAATGATGTGGGTTTACTCCTCATTTGTTTCTCATTTTTTGCACTGGCACACCTTCTATACTGAAAAATCCATCTCGCCATTACGTCATATGCTCCACAATTAGTGCATGAGCTTGCCGTGGAGGCTGTTGTGCGCACTCTCTCTTTACTGTTGCTATGCACTCTGTGGATTCAGTCTGGTTGGGCGCGCCCGCCTTTGCGTTTGGATACCAGCTTGGTGCCGCCCTATCAGGTGCAGATCGATGGTCTGTTGAAGGGGAGTGCAGTTGATGTACTCGATTGTGCCTTGGATAAGCTGCAAATTCGTTATGTGACCGAGATAGTCCCCTGGCGTCGCGCCCAAAGTAATTTGCGCAATGGTCAATCGGATGGCTTCTTTAGCAGCATGCCTCTGCCGGAGATCGAGCCCTATGCCCGGCTGTCCGCCCCCCTGGTATTAGAAAAATGGTTTTGGTTTAGTTTTCAGCCTGAGCGACTCCAGACGGAAAATTTTCCTGCCGACCTCCGGATTGGGGTATTGCGGGGCAGTAATCAGGAGGGGTGGTTGCAGGAGCGACATATTCCAGTGGCCCAGGTGGTCAATCAACTTCCTAGTCTGCTGCGCCTGCTGGCCATTGGTCGCGTGGATACCGTCCTGGTCGATCAACAGGCTATGGCGCGGTTACGGGCGCAGCAGACCTCGACTCCGCTCACCCTGGCCAGCCGTTTCGAGCGCTATGCGCCACTGGGCGTCTATTTCTCCAACCATCTTCTCACTCAGCAACCCGGTTTTCTGTCGCAGTTTAATGATGCGGTTCCCCATTGTGATGTCCCGGGTTTGAGCCTGGATAAGGGCGAGCAGCAGAAGTTGCAGCAGTTGGCGACAACGGATGCGATGACCTGGTTGCAGGATCCTGAATTGCTCAAGCAGTTGCTGTCGATCAACCAGCAGCATGTGACCCTGACACCTAAGGCTATACTGAATTTGGATAGTCAATGGCAGGCGGCAGTCGAGCGGGGAAACACGCTTGAGTGGATGACGGCCATTTTGAGTTCGCCGTTATCTGTGCAGCTCAATCGCTGGCAGCAAACCGCTCATGGCCGCTACACCGAGCTGCTGGTGACGGATAGTAAGGGGGTCTTGGTCGCTGCTAGCCGTCGGACTACAGACTACTGGCAGGGTGATGAAGAGAAATTTATTGAGCCTATGAAGCGTAACCTGCCTGGCATGCCGCATCCGCAAGGGTGGCTGGATCGAGGCCGTGATGGGAGAGTGACTCACGTGAATTATGACGCGTCTACGCAGCATTTTTTAAGCCATATCAGTTTCTTAATTAGAGAGAATGAGGGTGGCCAGCCGATTGGTGTGTTGACGTTCGGGGTAAATGTGGAAGCAGCATTACGCAACTGAGCGGTTGTGGCGGCCGGTTGCTGGATAGCTGCGTGGTTATTTGTTTTTATTATGATCCGGCTTCGGTCGATAACGCACTTGGCATGGACTAAGCGCTAGGCAGGTAAAGGGAGAAGAAGATGTTGTTAAATTCCATGAGTATTCGCATCAAGGCCGCTTTCGGACTGGTGCTGTTGACCCTGTTTATCCTGATCATCGGCGGCTTGAATTACATAGCCCTGGATCGCCTGCAGGGCAATACCGATACCTTTGCCGGGACTCTGATGCCGGCTCAGGGTGACGTGCTCAATGCTGACCGGGATCTCTACCAGGCGTTGACAGCCCAGCAGCAATTCTTGCTGGCTCAGGGTCAGGGTGACAAGGCGGCGAGTTATAAACAGGACTTTACCGAGAATACCCAACAGGCCTGGGACCGCATGCAGAAGTTTATGACTGCCATGGCGCCCTACCCCGAGGTGACGGGTCAGCTGCAAAACTTCTCTGGGCTGTTCAATGCCTGGAAGGGCGATGCGCTCCAGGTTTTTACCTTGGTAGAGCAGGGGAAGTTTGCCGAGGCGCAAGCCCTGCATGACGGCCTGGATGGCAAGTTCTCGGTACTGCGTGAGCAGTACAATCTGGCGGGGGAGTTGGATGAAAAGCTAGCGGTAACCCTGCGCCAAGCCTCTGAGACCATGGCCGATAGTCGGCAGTTCTGGACCCTGGGGCTGCTGATCTTTTCCGTGCTGGTTGGATTGGCACTCATCTATTTTGGACCCAAGCTCATCATCGACAGCATTCAGGCTGTTTATCTCAAAGTGGAAGATATCAGCCGGGGTGAGGGCGACTTGGTCAGCCGCTTGCCGGTGACCTCTGAGGATGAATTGGGCAAGTTGGCTCGCAGTTTCAACCGTTTCTTGGATCAACTACAGGGCCTGGTGCGGCAACTGCTCGGTGATGTGGGTTCGCTGGGACAATCTACCGGTAGTTTGCGCCAAATCTCCTTGCGGGTAGATAACATCAGCGAAAGTCAACGTACCCAACTGGCCTCGCTGGTGACGGCCTTCAATGAGATCAGCCAAGCGGTTCATGACATATCCCGTCATGCCCAGCTGACGTCTGATCAGACCCATTTAGCGCAAACCAGTGCTAACCAAGGGATGCAACTGCTTAATCGTAACGTGGAGATGAATCACCAGCTGTCAGGCAGCATCCAGGATGCGGCCAAGATGGTGTCTCAGTTGGCGGATGAGTCGGAGAAGATCACCTCGGTACTGGATGTGATCCGTGGCATTGCCGAACAGACTAATCTGTTGGCGCTCAATGCCGCCATCGAGGCGGCGCGGGCCGGCGAGCAGGGCCGTGGTTTTGCGGTGGTGGCCGATGAGGTGCGCACTCTGGCTAGTCGTACCCAGCGTTCTACCGAGGATATTCAGCAGATGATCGCCTCCTTGAAACAGGGGGTGCAGAGTGCGGTGCAGGCCATGGAGCGCGGTAGCAGCCAGATGGCTGAAACCTTAGGCATGGCCGACAAGACCCGGAACTCCTTGGCCGAGATCCAGCAGATGGTGACCCAGGTGCTGGATATGAACTTCCAGATTGCTTCGGCCACTGAAGAGCAGAGCTCGGTAATGGATGAGGTCAATCGCAGTGTCTCCGAACTCAATGGCCTGACGGAAGAGGCGGCGGCCCTCTCCGGCAGTGTGTTGCAGACCGGCAACGATCTGGACGCGTTGGCCCAACAGCTGAGCGGTCGGGTGCGTCAATTCAAGGTGTAATGGGTGGTCACGCCATTCGGTAATGCTAAACAGAGAAGGCGCCTACGGGCGCCTTCTCTGTTGTGACCCCTAAAGGGGTTTGCGTCTAAACCAGGCCAATGCGCCAAGCACCCCCAGCCCGAGCCAGCCAAACGTGCCACCACCACTGTCAGGTTGGATTACATCATTGGCTGGATTGTCAGGGACGGTATATTTGGGGGCATTGCGGCAGTAGGGCTCGGCTGTGCTGGTGACGCCATCGGGCCAGCGCACTTCGCTCAGGTTACTTATCGTCCCCACCTGGTCCACCTCATGGTTGTAGGCATGCCAGGTGACCCTGTGCTCGCCGACCGGGATCTCGATACTGTAAGTCTGGCCGATGCAGTAGTTATTGAGCAGATGGGTCGTGTTCTCATCCAGACGGATCACTAAGCCAGAGAGGCTAGTTCTGCCGAGTGAGTCGAGCTTGAACGAGAGCGTCCCCGGGCCTTGCAGTTGTGCCACCAGATCTGAATTCTCTTGGGTATCCAGGGGGACGTTGGAGAGCGTGGTATCCGGGGCTAGCGCCATGGCTGCCCAGGGGGTGGGGCCACCGCTCCACCACTGGACATTGGGGGCGACCCAATTGCCGGGAGGTGTCAACGGAACGGCCAGATCCGTAGTCACTATCTGGCTCTGGCTCGTTTGTCCCAGTTGATACTGGATGGTTTCGCGGGTATGACCCTTGTTGGCCTTAGCCAGGTAGAGGGGCAGTTGGCAGAGACCCTGGGCATCGATCTGCTGGCAGGGGGTTCCCGATGTAGCAAATTGGGATGCGGTCTCCCGTTGGAGGTTGAACGCGACAGGGGTATCGCTCCAGTTCCTCAGGGGCAGGGTGAGCACGGGTGGAGCCGAGTTACTGTTATCGCTGGGCAACAGCAGGCGATAGTGTTCCTTCATCGGAGTGCTGGCGGGTAGCCACTCGGCAGCCACTTGGCTCAACCAGCTATGATAAATGGCGTAGCGCACATAGCTGACGATGAAGTTTTCACCCGTACTGACCAGCCCCACAGGTATGGGGGCACCATTGCGCCAGAAGAAGTTAGGTGTACCACTGTCTCCTGGCGCCGATCCTACCTTGGCCTGCTGAATACAAATATGATCTGCCGGGAGTTTGCCTGCACTCAGTTTCAGGGTTGATTCGCAGTCGGCGCTGGGTAGCCGCTGGGCATCCAATTGGCGCAACTGGCTGGCGGGTTGATAACTATCGTAACTGGTAGAGCCATAGCCGAGCAGTGTCAGCGTCTCTTGTGGGGCCAGGCTGCTGTCCAGCTCCTGGCTGGGCCAGGTCATGGCGGGGAGCTCTTCTGGCACGCCATCGAGTTTGAGCAGGGCTATGTCGCCGCTGATATTTTCGGTACCAAGTAACGCTTGTGCCTGGGCGTTATCAAAGCGCTTATAGGCAATGATGGGATAGCAGTTGTTACGGTTGAGGGTGTCCAGATTGCCAATGCACACCTTCTGCGTCAGTACCTTATCGGCAAAGATGCAGTGCCGGGCGGTGACGGCCAGGCCATCGCCCAGATAGCCACCTCCACAAATATGCTGGTAGCCGGCGCTGCTGACACTGTCATCCACTATATGCATCAGATAGGGCCAGTGACCGACGCTGCTGGGTTGGCCACCTACAATACGTGGGCTGGCGGCATAAGTCTGGTTGCTGATGAGGAGTAGCGCGAGCAGGGAAACTGGGGTACGAAGTGACATAAGCCTTCCTGATATGTGGCCTGTTAGAACCGTCGGTTGTATTTGCGAAAAATATATGGGTGCCACTCTACGGGCATAAGGGAGGGCGTTCACCCTGTTATATTTTCTCAGCTAAAAGAGGGAGACCAAGCCGACTTGCCGGTGGAGGGTGAGGTGCATGGGGCCAATACAACAATGCGGGAGGCTTGTAGGGTGTCGTTCGATGATCATGGGGTGAGCTGGGTAGCCAGAGAGGTTGTGCACGGGAGCCGGCCCGAATGGGGAATCTCCATGGCCTGGTTTTCGGTTAGGTGGCCCTGATAGTAATCGCGAACTTGGTTATGACGGTTGGCGGGTATGCAGGCCCCCCGACACAGCCCCTTGGCTTGGGGGCGGTGTCGGGGGGCAATACAGAGGTGTAGCCGAGACCACAGCGAGTGGTTTAGGGTTGCAGTGGTTCCACGATCAACATGATGCCATCGGTGGCGCTGACTCGCACCCGGCTGCCTGCGGGCAGGGGGTGGGGGCACCGTACCGGCCAGACGCTGTCACCCAGCTTGACCCGACTCAAGCCATTGACCACATCCTGTTGCAGGGTGGCCTCCTGACCCAACCACTGTTGTGGCCGCTGGTTGAGCTGATTGGCCGGATCGTCCCGATTGCTTTGCAGTCGCTGGCGCTGCCAGTACCACCAGCCACCGGTCAACAGCAAGGCGAAGATGGCAAACAGCAACCATTGCCCGACCCACTCCAGCGGCAGCAGTGCCACCAAAGCGGCGACGCTGAGGGCCGCCATGCCGAGCCAAAGCAAGTAGCCTGCACCACCGAGTAACTCCAGGATCAACAGTACACCGCCGAGTATCAGCCAGTGGACCCAGGTCAGTTGGGTCAGGAACTCCATCCACTCTCCTCCGGTTTATTGCTGTCCATCTTGGTTGGGGTGGTGGCGGTCGCCCCGGATTTGAACAGTTCACTGATCCCTCCGATGGCGCCTATAAGGGAGCTGGCTTCGAGCGGCATCATGATGATCTTGCTATTGGGGCTGTCGCCAATGCGGCCTAGGGCCTCGGTATATTTCTGTGCCACGAAGTAGTTGATGGCCTGGCTGCTGCCCTTGGCGATGGCGTCAGAGACCATCTCGGTGGCGCGGGCCTCAGCCTCGGCTTGCCGTTCCCGGGCTTCTGAGGCGAGGAAGGCGGCTTGCCGTTCCCCTTCGGCCTTGAGGATCTGGGATTGCTTCTCCCCTTCGGCCTTGAGGATCCGTGATTGACGAACCCCTTCGGCTTCGAGGATCTCGGCCCGCTTCTGCCGCTCGGCTTTCATCTGGGCATTCATGGCCGCGATGAGATCCAACGGTGGCTTGACATCGCGGATCTCGATACGGGTGAACTTGACCCCCCAAGGGCTGGTTGCGGCATCCATGGTCATCAACAGCTTTTCGTTGATGGTGTCACGTTGTGAGAGCATCTGATCCAGCTCCATGGCACCCAGCACGGTCCGGATGTTGGTCATGGTCAGATTGCGGATGGCCTGCATCAGATCGCTCACCTCATAGGCGGCCTTGTGGGCCTCGATCACCTGGATGAAGCTCACCGCATCTATGGTGACGTTGGCGTTGTCGCGGCTAATCACCTCCTGGGGCGGGATGTCCATCACCTGCTCCATCATGTTGATGCGGCGGCCTATCTTGTCGACGAAGGGGATCAGGATATTGAAGCCTGGCTGCAGCGTGCCGGTGTAGCGGCCGAAGCGCTCCACCGTCCAGTTAAAACCTTGGGGCACTATCTTGACGCCGGCCTGGATGAAGATCACCACTACGGCGACCACCACCATGATGCCTATTAGATTGCCGTCTGGCAGCATTGCTTGCTCCTCATTGCATGAACAGTTGTGGGATGATTGACTCTCACATCATAGCCTGCTCTTGCTTGCTACCGTTGTGTTATCTATAGCGAAATAGCTCATTTTCCACTCGGTAGCGCTTTTTCAGCCTGCCACGCGTTCAGCCTATACTCCTTTTTAATAACCAATTGGTATAAAAAGTGCGTTTTTATTATTTTATGCGCTTAGTGGCGACCCTTATATTCATACTGAGAATGCAAAGGAGAGACGAAGATGGAGTACTTACCCCTGTTTGCCAAGGTCGCTGATCGCCCCATCCTGCTGGTGGGGGGGGGAGATGTGGCCTTGCGTAAGGCTCGTCTGCTGCTGGATGCCGGTGCCAGGGTCACTGTGGTTGCTCCGCACTTGCATGATGAATTACTTGAATTGCGGGAGGCCGCCGCCCTCGTGCATCTGGCCACCGAGTTTGCCCCCGAGCAACTCCATGGTCAGCGCCTGGTGATTGCTGCCACCGATGATGAAGCGGTGAATGCCGCTGTGGCGGTGGCTGCCGAAGTGGCCGGGCTTTGGGTCAATGTGGTGGACGATCCAGCCAACTCCAGCTTTATCTTCCCCTCCATCATAGATCGTTCACCCATCATGGTGGCGGTCTCCAGTGGGGGGGCCGCGCCGGTACTGGCTCGGTTGCTGCGTGAGCGCTTGGAAGCCTTGCTGCCTAGCCACCTGGGAGCCCTGGCGCGCCTCTCTGGGGAGTTGCGAGGCAGGGTAAAATCGACCTTCGCCTCCCTGACCGAGCGGCGTCGTTACTGGGAGCGGGCGTTTGCCTCCTCCCGTCTGGCGGCGCTGCTGCAAAGTGGTGACGAAGCGGGTGGTCGTGCCTGGCTGGCCGACGAGCTGGCGAGCACAGAGCAGCAGGGCGGTGAAATCGTGCTGGTAGGCGCGGGCCCAGGCGACGCGGGGTTACTGACGCTCAAGGGGTTGCAGCAGATCCAGCAGGCCGAAGTGGTGCTCTATGATCAACTGGTGTCGCCGGAAGTGCTGAATCTTATCCGCCGTGATGCCGAGCGCATCAGCGTCGGCAAGAAGGCGGGCGCACACAGTGTACCGCAGAACGAAATCAATGCCCTGCTGCTGGCCCACGCCAAGGCCGGTAAGCGGGTGGTGCGTCTCAAAGGCGGCGACCCCTTCATGTTCGGTCGCGGTGCCGAAGAGCTCGAGGCCGCCAAGGCGGCAGGGATCCCCTTCTCCGTCGTGCCGGGTATAACCGCTGCCGCCGGAGCAACTGCTTATGCAGGTATTCCGCTGACCCACAGGGATCACGCCCAGAGCGCGGTCTTTATTACCGGCCATTGCCAGAAGGATGGCCAGGAGGCGGATTGGCCGGCACTGGCGGCCAGCAACCAGACCCTTGTTATCTACATGGGGCTCATCTCGTCACCTGTGATACAGGAAAGATTATTGGCCCATGGCCGCTCGCCCAAGACGCCCGTGGCCCTCATAGAGCGCGGTACCACAGCCGCCCAGCGGGTGCTCCGTGGCGAGTTAGAAAATTTGGCCCAGTTAGCCCAAGGCGCTCAGAGCCCATCCCTGATAGTGGTGGGCGAGGTTGCCGCGCTGGCCGATAGTTTGAGCTGGTTTCACGGCCAGCAGGGTGGCGGTTTAGGTGCCACGGGTTCCGAACATTTGGTGTCACTGGCCTGAGGCCGACACCGCAGAATTTAGCGCAACAGGAGTAGCAAGCCATGACTCAACCATTGGATGCAGCAAGACTGACCCATCTGAAACAACTGGAAGCGGAAAGCATCCATATCATCCGTGAAGTGGCCGCCGAGTTTGAAAACCCGGTGATGCTCTACTCCATCGGTAAGGACTCCTCGGTGATGCTGCATCTGGCACGCAAGGCGTTCTATCCGGGCAAGCTCCCCTTCCCCTTGCTGCATGTGGATACCAACTGGAAGTTCCGCGAGATGATCGAGTTTCGCGATGCCACCGTGAAGAAGTTCGACATGGATTTGATCGTCCACAAGAACCCTGATGGGTTGGCCATGGAGATCAATCCCTTCGTCCACGGCAGTGCCAAGCACACCGACATCATGAAGACCGAAGGGTTGAAGCAGGCGCTGAACCAGTACGGTTTCGATGCTGCCTTCGGTGGTGCGCGTCGCGATGAGGAGAAGTCCCGGGCCAAGGAGCGGGTCTACTCCTTCCGCGACAAGAATCACGCCTGGGATCCCAAGAACCAGCGCCCCGAGCTGTGGCGCCTGTATAACGGTCAGGTGAACAAGGGCGAGAGCATCCGTGTCTTCCCGCTCTCCAACTGGACCGAGCTGGATATCTGGCAATACATCTACCTGGAAAACATCGAGATAGTGCCGCTCTATTTCGCCAAGCCCCGCCCTGTGGTGGAACGCGATGGCGTCACCATCATGGTGGACGATGAGCGTATGCCGCTGGCCGAGGGTGAAGCGCCGAAGCAGGAGTGGGTGCGTTTCCGGACTCTGGGCTGTTATCCGCTGACCGGGGCTATCGAGTCCCATGCCACCACACTGCCGGAGATCATCGAGGAGATGCTGGTCTCTACCAGCTCCGAGCGTCAGGGGCGAGTGATCGACAATGATGGGGCAGGCTCCATGGAGCTGAAGAAGCGTCAGGGCTACTTCTAATCCCCAAGGCATAGATAGTCACCAGAGCAGAATTTGAAAGGAAGAAGATGATGAACAGCGCCATTGCCGAAGAGATCAAACAAAGCGGAAGCATCGAAGAGTATCTGCACCAACAACAGCACAAGAGCCTGCTGCGGTTTCTGACCTGCGGCAGCGTGGATGATGGCAAGAGCACCCTGATTGGCCGTCTGTTGCACGACTCCCGTCAGGTGTATGAAGATCAGCTAAAGAGCCTGCACTCCGACAGTCAGAAGGTGGGTACCCGTGGCGAGAAGCTGGACTTCGCCCTGCTGGTGGATGGCCTGCAGGCCGAGCGTGAACAGGGCATCACCATAGATGTGGCCTATCGCTACTTCTCCACCACCAAGCGCAAGTTCATCATTGCCGATACCCCGGGCCATGAGCAGTACACTCGCAACATGGCCACCGGTGCCTCCACCTGTGACTTGGCCATCATCCTCATCGATGCCCGCAAGGGGGTGCTGGAGCAGACCCGTCGTCACAGCTTTATCGCCAGCCTGCTGGGGATCCGCCAGTTTATTGTGGCCATCAACAAGATGGACCTGGTGGATTTCGATGAAGCGACGTTCCAGCGCATCAAAGCCGAGTACCTGGCTTTTGCCGCTGCGCTGCCGGCTATCGATATCAAGGTGGTGCCGCTCTCGGCAGTAGACGGCGACAACCTGGTGACCTTAAGCGATCGCTCCCCCTGGTATCAGGGCGAGCCTCTGCTGAGCCTGCTGGAAAATGCAGAAGTGGGCGCCCATAACAACGAGCTGCCAGCCCGTCTGCCGGTGCAGCTGGTCAGCCGTCCGGATCTCAACTTCCGTGGCTATATGGGCACACTGGCCGCTGGTACTTTGAAGCCGGGTGATACCCTGAAGGTGCTGCCATCGGGCAAACAGAGTGTGGTCGAGCGCATTGTCACCTTTGATGGTGAATTGGCCCAGGCCCAGGCCGGTCAGGCCATTACCGTGACCTTGAAGGACGAGATCGATATCAGCCGTGGCGATCTGCTGGTGGCCCCGGACGCGCCGACCCAGGTGAGCAAGCGTCTGCTGGCTCATCTGGTCTGGATGACGGAGTCCCCCCTGACCACGGGGCGTCTGTATGACATCAAGCTGGCGACCAAGAAGACCCAGGGGCAATTCTCAACCATACGTCATCGCATCGATGTGAATACTCTGGAGCAGCATGCGGCCTCCGAGCTCAAGCTCAACGAGATAGGTCTGGTGGAGCTGGATCTGACCAACGCCGTGGGCGCGGACCCTTACACCCAGGTGCGGGATACCGGCAGCTTCATCGTCATCGATCGCCTGAGCAATGTGACCATAGGGGCCGGCATGGTGGTGGAAGCTCTGGCTGACCAGGTGGAGGCTAAGCGTGAGTTCAGCGAGTTCGAGCTGGAATTCAATGCCCTGGTGCGCAAGCACTTCCCCCATTGGCAGGCGCTGGATATCAGCCAACTCTGATGAGCCCAGATTGGTAAGAGGTTTTATGGATAAACAAGTAACGACAGACAACCCAGTGACAACGGAGAACATTGTCTGGCATCAGCACCATATCGACAAGGCGGCCCGCTCCGCCCAGAAGGGGCATAAGCCGGCCCTGCTCTGGTTTACCGGCCTCTCCGGCTCGGGTAAATCGACGCTGGCTGGCGCGCTGGAGGCCGAGTTGATCCGGCGGGGCATTCACACCTATCTGCTGGATGGCGACAATGTCCGCCATGGCCTCTGTTCGGATCTGGGCTTTGCCACCGCCGATCGCCAGGAGAACCTGCGCCGGGTGGGGGAGGTGGCCAAGCTGATGGTGGATGCGGGCCTGGTGGTGTTGGCCGCCTTTGTCTCCCCCTATCGCGCCGAGCGGGCAGCCATCCGGGCTCGCCTGCCGGAAGGGGAGTTTATTGAGGTGTTTGTGGATACCCCCTTGAGCGAGTGCGAAGAGCGGGATCCCAAGGGGCTCTACAAGAAGGCCCGAGCGGGGGAGATTAAACACTTCACCGGCATCGATGATCCCTATGAAGCGCCCGAGCAGGCCGAGGTACACCTGCATAATCATGGGGTGAGTGTACAGCAAGGGGTGGAGCAGCTGCTGGCCCAGTTGATCGCTCGGGGGCTTATCTCCGCCTGACCTTGGCGTTGTTCTAGATGCAAGAAGCCCGCTTAACTGCGGGCTTCTTGGTTTCGGTGCCGATGGCTCCGTTGGCCGTTCCTGTAGCGCCAGGGGTGGCAATAGGCTCAGTCCGAAGTCGCGGGGTTGAGCGTTACTGGCGTGTACGCCCAGCATGGGCATGAACTGATGGGGTGAAAGTCGGCGCGGTTCCCATTATGTGTTGGTGCTCGAAGGCCTAGTCCCATAAGACCTACGGTCGGCTTAAAGGTCATCCCGTCACCGCATTTTTGAGTTACAAAACCCATTTGGAATTCGTAGGTGCGAATAGCGTAGCGTATTCGTACGCATGGCATCGCAAGCCTTGATGGTGTCTACGCCTGTCTCTCATACACATTTTTGGCCAATTGGTGAGATAAATGCCGGAAAAAGCTTCGAACAGCTCCTCCCCCTGCCAAGGGGGAGGTTGGGAGGGGGTGGCTTTTGATGTTTCACCAGCTAAAAAGCAAACCCCACCCCTCCCCTTGAAAAAAGGGGAGGGCGCCTCAGCTTCCCTGGATTTCTCATTAACGGGATGGGAGTTGTGTATAAGAGTCAGGACCAACCGCAACTGGGGCGTCGCGATGGAGTATCGACTCTTCAAAACGAGCCAATACCTGCGCGGCTGGATCCACTACTTTGGTATCGCCAACTGCTATCAACTCTGCGTGGAGCTGGATCAATGGATCCGCCGCCGGATACGGATGGCCTATTGGCGGCAGTGGCGAAAGCCGCGCACCAAGGTACGGAACCTGATGAGCCGGGGCGTCCACGTTCGGACGGCGGTGGCGTGTGGCATCACCAGTAAAGGCCCATGGCGTAGCTCGAAAACCCCGGGGATCCAGCAGGCGTTATCGAACGCCTATCTGAAATCCCAAGGATTTTTTGCGCTGCGCGATGGTTGGATACGGCTTCACCATTCTAAGTGAAACGCCCTGTGCGGACCCAGGGCGGGAGCATACTTCGTTTGTTTTTCGTCCATCAGGCGTATGACGTTAAAAATCTCGGAGAAAAATGATTTTTTCTGCTGAGTTATGAAATATAGCGCGCCATTTTTGAGTAAAAAACATTCAAAATCAAAGTGTGCTCCCGCCCTGGTGCGGACCCGCACGCAGGGTGTTGTGGGGGCTGGGGGCTAGAAACCCCCGGCTACCCGATTAGGCAATGATTGTTGCTATCTTATTTTTAACTATTACTGATTTCATTATTTTAGTGTGTGGGGAATAATTGGATAGAATATTCATTAATAAATTCTGATGACTTTCAGTGGTTCGAAGGCCAAATGTGATTGAAGCTAGAGAGTTTGTTGGTAATGTGATAAGTCCTGAGTCATAAAAAATAGCTCTACCTTCGTTTTCATAGTTCCATGGCATAGATTTAGTTGTTAAATAATCAACAACCAAATTTTTCATGAAATTTTCGATGCTTGACTCTTTTTCTATAAGAGATTCAAGCAATAATTCAGGCTTGTACTTAACGTCGCGGCAAATGATTAATGAATTTTTGCCTAAATCCTTTTGGTGCATCCAGTTGCTTTTAATGAAGTCATCATCTATACAATACTCCAAGCAAATCCCGGTGTGTTCCTTTGCATAATGAGTCCACATTAATACATTATCTCTAGGGTCTTTATTTGAAAGCCCGAAGGATAAAACACCACATTTTTTTAACATCTCATCCCATTTAAGGAAGAAATCATCATTTATGTATGTGGACAGTAAAAACTCATTTGCGATGGGTAAGTCTGCTGCGACAACCTTATTGATCTCATGTTTTAAATCCATTTGACAATCAAATGGATCGTTTAGCTCTTCTGGGCTTGCAGCATAAATTGTATTTGAAACAATTGACTCTATTAGCCATGTATTAACCGATTTGAACTTATAGAAAACCAAACTCATATAGATGCCTAACATTTTAGTTATGGGGCACGCGGCTTTATGCGCATCCCAGTGAGCGAAGCGAACGACTTAAACTAGTTGTGTACGCCCAGCATGGGCATGAACTGATGGGGTGAAAGTCCCCTGTAGGAAGATCACCCTCGGCACTTTGGCTGAGGCTAACTACTAGCGAATGGCAAGGGCTTATCCGCGAGGAGCGGTCTGAAGGAAGCCGGAACGCAAATCTGCGAGCGGATAAACAAGATCAATATGTTAGCCTAGCATGTGGCATCACCAGTAAAGGCCCATGGCGTAGCTCGAAAACCCCGGGGATCCAGCAGGCGTTATCGAACGCCTATCTGAAATCCCAAGGATTATTTGCGCTGCGCGATGGTTGGATACGGCTTCACCACTCTAAGTGAAACGCCCTGTGCGGACCCGCATGCAGGGTGTTGTGGGGGCTGGGGGCTAGAAACCCCCGGCTACCCGATTATAACTAGATAAGCTTATTTAAATCAGTCCAGTTAGACTCGGCAGTGAAAGGTCTAGCGATAAATTCTTTTGTGATGGTTAGTCGGAGCTCTACATATCGGCATGTTGCAACCCCTAATAACTTGAACGCCTCTTTTGCTGATGTTTTTGTCTCAAATACAGCCACACCAAGAGTTGACAATTCAGTTAAGGTTTCCGGTGATAAAAGTATTGAACCATCAAAATCATATTTTACTGAATTGATTGATGTAAGCTGCCACTTGTTATCCAATGGCGACACATTGAAACAATATAGTTGTGGTTTTTTATCGCTTGTATTTGATATAACCCAGGCCATGCGCCACCTATACGGATTTATTTTGTTGTTTCAATGTCTCATCATTCTTCTTGAATGAATTCGCGGAACCTATATGACCACAAGAGTTACATATGCGATCCCCTGTGTCAGCGCCAAGTATTTTCTCTTTATATGTGTCTGTTGAGTGGCATTTTGGACATTGATACATCATTTTCTCCGTAGTTGAACTTATAGAGTTATAACGTTTGAATTCACCGGCCTGCTCGGTTTTTCGCGCAGGTCCGGTGGAATGCATAAATACCCACCGCATGCTATTAACTACTTTGAAACGGTATGGTATGAGGGAAACAGCATTCCATTGGATGAGATAGGCGTTGTCGGGTTCAGAGTTAGCTGGGAGATAGGTATAACCATCTCCATCGAAATCTGGTCTTTTAGACGGTCGAGGCTAGTTGGATAAAAAGATGGCTTGTCTTTGAGGAATACTGCTATCGGATCATCTGACCGGCGAAGGATGTTGAAGCCCTCGAAGAAGACACCAGTGATAATGCTTTCGTTACTATCATTTTGGATGGTAGAAATATCAACCGTAACAGCCCGTTGTTTTCCTGGTACTACATAGAACCGATTTTGGTAATTGTTGAGCGCCTCAGAAATAAACTCAAAGCTTTGTGAAAACTCAGGGAATGCGCTCAATTTAAATACTGTATTGAAAAGGGAGATCTTGAAATCCCTTCGAAGCTCGCCCTTGGAGTTGAAAAATATTTCGAATACTATTCCATCCAAAAATGCTTTTACCTTGTCAGGTTCGAATCCATTAATCTTGTTCCGGAAATCGTCTAGATATGCAATCGCGGTGCGAGAGCTGCCAACGGCTGCTTGATAAATGTTTCTGCCAAGCACAAAGAGAGCATCGTTGTCAGCCGAGCTGAGAAGCCCCACATTTAATGCATCAACGTTAGGATTCTGCGTATACCAGTCATGAGACTTCAAGCCAGTTATCACGCCTCGTAAAGGATTTGTGTTGGCAAGCAGATATTTGCCGTCAGCAATGGCATCGCTCGAATAGATCGTTATTTGGCGGCCAATACTTACATTAAAGACAAAATCGCCTGTTAAGGACGTGTGCTCCCAAGATGTTTGCTTTCCTGACGTAATCACCGAAAGGGTATTTCTAGTTCTCTTAAATACGTCTTCTATCGGAATGTCGGGCGTATTGATATGGCGAAGCAATGATTCTGTGTATGAGCCGTTCCGGCCCGCACCGTCTGCGGCAGTCTCACCTGGTGATGTGGCAAACGCTATTAACGTGCCTTTCGGAGTGAAGACCGGTGCTAGTCCATTAACACTCGCGTCGCGATTCCAAGCTCTGACGTAAGGGTTGTTGCGGCAAGCATCAAGAATAATTAGGTTCGTAGAGTTGGAGCAACCAGCCATTACGTCAATCAACCGATTTAGCGGGTATGACGAATATTTTGCTGCCGGTTCATCGGAAAATTTTGTATCCACGGCTGTAATGTAATTTTCGCCCGCGATCTGCATCCCATGACCAGC